>CAOKQM010000066.1 GCA_948470875.1 uncultured Clostridium sp. | reverse complement strand
TCTTTTTCCATATCCATTAATTGATATTTTAATGAACTACTTCCACAGTTTAAAACTAAAATTTTCATACTCATTTTCCTTTCTTTTTAATAAGGGGTTTCACCCCTTAGAAATTCCCACGAAGGGCGTTGCCCTTTCGAAACCCACGCCTCGGTCGGCGAGACATTGGTTATCCAAATTTTTTATAAAAGCTAGATATTTCCTGCACGTTAATCACGCAAGAAAGTTTGATATAAAAGCTTTTATATCAAATCCGCTCACGCGCTTATCGCGTGGCTACAAAATAGCTGTACAATAAGCAATTCGGCAAGCCAATGTCCCACCGACTGAGGTACTAGGTTCGAAGGGACAGCGTCCCTCGCAAGGATTTTTAAGGAACAGAGTTCCTTAAACAGCTGCCTGAACTGCCGTTATGGCAATCACACCTGCTACATCTTTAGCAGAACATCCTCTTGACAAATCATTAACTGGTTTTGCAATTCCTTGACAAAGTGGACCATACGCTTCTGCATTTGCTAATCTTTGTGTTAATTTATACCCAATATTTCCTGCATCCAAATTAGGAAAAATTAATGTATTACATTGTCCTGCAACCTCACTATCTGGCGCTTTTGACTTTGCCACTTCTGGCACAATCGCACTATCCAATTGCAATTCTCCATCTACTTTTAATTCTGGATATTTTTCTTTTATAATATTGGTTGCATCAATCACTTTTTGGGTTAATTCTGATTTTGCACTTCCATAAGTTGAATAAGAAAGCATTCCAATTTTAGCTTCTTTTCCTACTAATTGTTCAAAACTTTCACTAGAAGATTTGGCAATTTCTGCTAATTCTTCTGCTTCTGGGTTTTCATTCAAACCACAATCTCCAAATACAAAAGTTCCATTTTCACCATACTCACAATCTGGTACAACCATCACAAAAAAAGCTGAAACAAGTTTGGTTCCTGGCGCTGTTTTCAATATTTGAAGAGCAGGACGAAGTGTGTCTGATGTAGAATGAATCGCACCTGAGACTAACCCATCTGCTTGCCCTTTTTTGACCATCATCATGCCAAAATAAACTTCATCTTTTACGAGTTCTTCTGCTTTTTCCAGTGTCATTCCTTTATTTTTTCTTAGCTCATATAAATCTTCAGCATATTCTTTGCATTTGTCTGAAGTTTTTGGATTGATAATTCTTGCGTTTTCAATTGAAAAATTATTCTCTTTGGCTATTTTTTCAATTTTTTTCTCATCCCCTAAAAGAACAATATTAGCATATTCTTCCTTTAAAGCAATCGAGGTGGCTTCTACAATTCTTATATCTGTTGCTTCTGGCAATACAATTGTTTTTATGGAAGTTCTAGCTCTATTTTTTATTTCATCTATAAAACTCATTTTTTCCTCCTAGTTAAATTTATTATTTGTTATTATATAAAAAGTTGGCTCTAAAGTCAAGAAATAAAAAAAGTTATTGCAATTTTTATAATTTATTTGTATAATATTTTATAAATAAAGGAGAAATATATGAAAAAAATTGTTGTTGCTACTAATAATGCAGGAAAACTTGCTATGATAAAAGATATTTTTTCTGCATTCCGAATTCTTTCTTTAAAAGATTTGGAATGTTTTGTCGAACCCGAAGAAACTGGCGAAACTTTCGAAGAAAATGCGATTTTAAAAGCCAAATTTTATCATGAAAATCTAAACGAAATTTGTATTGCAGATGATTCTGGTATTTGCATTCCCACTTTAAATAATTTTCCCGGTGTACGCACAAAGCGTTGGTTCCAAGGTTCTGACAGAGAGCGCAATTTAGCTTTGCTCGACAAACTGAAAGATTTTCATAAAATTGACCGAAAAGTAAACTTCATTACAGCTATTGCCATTGCTTCAGGTGATACTGTCATTGCTGAAACTGAAATTCTTTCTGGTTATATTGCAAAAGAACCTCGTGGCAGTAACGGTTTTGGATTTGATGAAATATTTGAATTAGAAGATGGTAGAACACTTGCCGAACTTGAGTTTGAAGAAAAATTAGAAATTAGTACCAGAAAAAAAGCACTTGAAAAAATCAAAAAATATGTTGAGTAAAAAGAGGAATGGGCGCTACCCTTTCCTCCTTTTTTAATGCAACTATACCAAAAGCGCTTTCTCTGCGTGATTAATGCAGAGAAAAAACAAATTCTATTTTCCAATTTATCCTCATTTGAAAAATACCTCAAATTCTTCGCTTGATATTTTTTCTTTTTCTAAAAGAGTTCCAGCTACTTTGTCTAAAATATCCATATGTTCCAACAAAATGCGTTGTGCTGTGGTATAAGCATTTTCAATTAAAATTTGAATTTGATTTCCCACTTCGTCAATCACTTTTTCACCAAAAATTTGAAGTTCATATGGGTCATCTACTTTCAAGGAAACTGGTCCTAATTTGTCATCCATTCCATAAACAGTTAACATATCTTTTGCAATTCCTGTTGCAACTTCAATATCGTTGCTGGCTCCTGTTGAGATTTCGTTTAGCGCAATTTTTTCAGCAGCTCGACCACCCATTAAAGCAACCATTTTTTCCAACAATTCAGTCTTAGAAACATAATATTTATCTTCATTGGTTTTATACATCGTATAACCACCTGCAG
>CAOKQM010000065.1 GCA_948470875.1 uncultured Clostridium sp. | reverse complement strand
TACAGTAAAAGCAATATCTTTTGTGATATGTTCTCCAAAAGATTGCACAATGATATCTACATTAATCAAATTTTCAGATAATAATTGAAACAATTGATATGTTCTACCAATCTTATTTTCCAAGCCAATCACCGTAATTCTTGAAATATAATCATCTTTTGTAACACCACTAATCACCAAATCTTCAAATGGTTCTTTATCTGCTACCAATGTGCCAATACTTTCTTTTTCAAAAGTTGATTTCACATAAATTGGAACGCCATATTTCTTCCCAATTTCGACACAACGATTATGCAAAACTTTTGCTCCCATGCTTGATAATTCTAGCATTTCATCATATGAAAGTGCATTCAATTTTACAACATGCTCAACAATGCGAGGATCTGAAGTGTAAACACCATCCACATCAGTAAAAATATCGCATCTAGAAGCTTGCAAAGAAGCTGCTAGTGCTACTGCTGTTGTATCTGAACCACCACGCCCAAAAGTTGTGATATTTCCATTTTCATCAATTCCTTGAAATCCTGCTACAATTACAATATTACCAGCTGACAAATATTCCAATATTTTTTCATTTTCAATGTAACGAATACGACTATTGCTATGTTCACTATTGGTTATAATGGGCACTTGCCAACCTGTTAACGAAACTGCTTTGTGTCCTAATTTATTTAGTAACATTGCTAATTTTGAAATCGTAATTTGCTCTCCAGTAGCCACTAAGACATCGTGTTCTCTTTTTACAGGATTTTTGGTTATTTCTAATTCTTCTGCAATTAATCGATCGGTTGTTTTCCCTTGAGCAGAAACAACAACAACAACTTGATTTCCATTTTCCACTTCTTTTATAATATGCCCACATACTAACTCTAATTTTTCGACATTCGCGACAGAACTTCCGCCAAATTTTTGTACAATTAATCCCATAATTTGTACCTTCTTTTTATTAATCTTACAACAGATTTCTAAATTTAAAAGTCTGCTTTTCTCCTTTTTAGAACAATTTTATTTGCCCTTCTATAGTATATGAAAGTCAAGTCCAAGTGGTTTAGGAAATCTCATCTTTTGCGATAAATTTTAAATATTCTCGCATAAAATCATTCAAATTTCCATCCATAACAGACCCGAACATTTCCTACTTCATAATTGGTTCTGTGATCTTTTACTAAAGTATACGGGCAAAAAACATACGAACGAATTTGACTTCCGGAAGCCATTTTCCATTTCAGTACCTTTAATATTTGCCATTTTTTCACGTTCTTCTTTTTCCTTGATTGCCAATAATTTCGATTTTAACATACGCATGGCTGTATCTCGATTTTGAAATTGAGAACGTTCTGATTGGCAAGTGACAACAATATTAGTCGGAATATGCACAATGCGAATCGCTGAACTTGTTTTATTAATATGCTGACCACCTGCTCCTGATGAACGAAATACATCGATGCGCAAATCATCTGGATTGATTTCGATTTGCATATTATTTTCTTCAATTTCTGGCAAAATTTCCACAGAAGCAAAAGAAGTATGGCGCCTTCCGCCACTATCAAATGGCGAAATACGAACCAAACGATGCACCCCATTTTCACTTTTTAAATAACCATAGGCATTCTCGCCTGAAACAAGAAAAGTAACACTTTTTAAACCAGCTTCTTCCCCATCTAAATAATCCAATTCTTTGACAGTATAGCCATTGCTACTGGCCCATCTTGTATACATGCGATAAAGCATTTGAGCCCAATCTTGCGATTCCGTTCCGCCCGTGCACCAGGATGAATGGTAACAATCGCAGAATTTACGTCATATTTGCCAGATAATAAAGTTTGCACTTCTAGGTCATCCAATTCTTTTTGCAAATTTTGTGTGTTGGAAATCAAATCTTTTGCCAAATCATTTTCATATTCAACAAGCAACAATTCATTTAATTCCATTAAATTTTCGAATTCATTTTTTAAGTTTTCATAAGCTTTGATTTTCTTTTGAATCACATTCATTTTTGAAAATATCGCAGAAGACTTCTGTGTGTCCTCCCAAAAATCCTCTTGCAAAGTCTGCTTTTGAAGTTCTTCTAATTCCTTTTTCAGATCCGAAATTTGCAAAGCAATATAAATTTCTTCCAAACGATTTTGCAATTCTAAAAGAAATCTTTTATTTTCTTCTAAATCAAGCATTGTAAACTCCTTTTTTGATATTATATCATGACACAAAACTGATTGCAATAATTTTAAGAACAAATAAAAAAATTTTAAATCCAACAATCATTTCTCTTTGTTTATAGAGATTCAAATTCCATACTTATTTCCTTTTTCTGAGTGGAAGGTTCATTATCACGCATTTCCTGGATAGGATAAAAATGTAAATATGTTTAATATAGATTCGGAAGATAACAATACATTAAGCAATTTTGCTTCAACAGAAGTATAGATAATGAATTATTGTTTAAAATTAGAGATTATATGAAATGCTTGAAAAATAAGTTTTTACTAATGAAATTTTATTATTTCTTACTATTACACAAGCTGCTATAACTTTGATTTTTTCCCCTAACTATAAAATTATTTCATCTAAATCATTTGGAACATATACATTTCCAGTAAAATTTTCTTTAGCTTCTTTTATGTATTTCTCTTTTCTATTTTTACCCAAATTTTCTTATGTGTGCCATAATATTAAATTTTTTGCACCAATATTTTGTGCTTTTATA
>CAOKQM010000064.1 GCA_948470875.1 uncultured Clostridium sp. | reverse complement strand
TTGCACATCATACAAATATTGTTAAACTCTGCATTTTTGTAGATATCCATAGGCAAAACTTCATTGGCAATATCCATAAAGTAAATATTATGTAAATGATTGTTGACATCAATCAAACTTCTATTGACAAAAAAAGTTGTAGAATTGATATAAGAATCTGGTTCTTTTATTTTTGGTAAATCAAATTCCTCAAAAACGCAAAGATTTTCGACTGTATAAGCTTCCATTACTTCTTGTCCAATTCTTGTGATTTTTCCTTTTTCAATATCCAACAAAACCCATTTTGAAGTGGCAACGCCAATCACTTTTTGGTTAGCATCTAAAATTTCAAAATCACGATAAGCATACAATTTATCAATTCCTCTTGACCAAGTTTTAATTTTTATTTTTTCGCCATATTTGGGCCTTTTATCAATTTTTATTTTCCAGCTTAATAACACCCAACTTTTTTTCACTTTGGGAATATCGTATAATCCATATCCAACTAAATTAGAATGCACACCACCTGCATCTTCTAAATAGGATAATAATGCTGTATTGGTTACTTTATTGTCAAGGGCAACATCTCTAAGTCCAATAAAAACTTCATGTTCTACAAACATTTTCTTCCTCCTATTTTTATTTTTGTTTTTGAATTTATTTATGTATTATACTGGATTTTTCAGAATTTGTCAAAATAAAATGGTAATTTTTGAAAAAATTTCGGTTTTACTATTGTTTTTTTATTTAACTTGTGTTAAACTAATAATTAGTCGATTAATAAATAAGTAATGGAGGTGCTAAAAAATGGCAAAATGTATTTGTTGTGGGAAAGAAACAACTTGGGGAAATGACCTTAGTATTACCCGTTCACATATCAGTAAAAGAAATAGTAGACCTGTAAAACCAAACTTAAGAACTGTAAAAGCTGTGATAAATGGAGAAGCAAAACGAGTAAAAATATGTGCAAAATGCTTACGTTCTGGCAAAATTACAAGAGCTAACTAAAAAAACACTTAAGGAGAAAGATAACTTTAAAATATTTTTTCTTTTCTCCTTAAGTATTTTTTTCTCAAAATATGCTTCTTTCTGGTATAGATAAAAACTTACACAGAACAAAAATGTGGACATTGCAAATTTTAGGATGCCCACTTTTGTTTTATTTCGTACAAAATCTTTATGTACTTTTAATACCAAAAATAAATTTTACAATTCCCCTCAAAGGTTTGGGAACTTTTTTTACTACAATGGTCATTTGCCTTCCCCCTATCTTTCACATATTTTTTTGATTCCTGTTATGATTAACCCAATTGAAATAATACATAACCATGCTGTAGGAGGTAAAATTAAGATAAGCAACATGCCAATTCCAGCACCTAATATACAACCTGCTATTATTTTTCTACACTTTTTAAAAAACATTTCTTTCCCTCCTTATTATATTTTATGGGAGACCTTAAATTTATGTGAAGGTCATTTGTATTGATTTATTCAATCATTTGTGGTAAAATAAAAAAAATTATATTTTAAGAGGTTTTAAATATGAATAAAATGATTGCGAAAAATCCTGTAGCTAGGCATAATTACACAATAACTGATACATTAGAAGCTGGTATTGTTTTAACTGGCACAGAAATAAAATCCATCCGAAATGGAAAAGTGAATCTAAAAGACACTTATGTAAATATCAAAAATGGTGAAGCTTTTTTGTATGGAATGCATATTGCGCCTTATGAATTTGGCAATATTTTTAATCCAGATCCTATGAGAAATCGCAAATTATTGCTTCATAAAAGGGAAATTTTTAAATTAGCTGGAATGGTAAAAGAAAAAAGCGTTTCTTTGGTTCCTATTCAGCTGTATTTTGAAGGAAATAAAGTAAAAGTCGAAATCGGTATTGGAAAAGGAAAAAAATTATACGATAAACGTCAAGATATGGCAAAAAAAGACGCACAAAGAAAAATTCAGCGTGCTTTAAAAGGTGGAGTTTAACCCCACCTTTTGCCGATTGCCCTTTTTTATACTAATTCAGTTATGGATTCTTCTTGGATTTTACCAGAAGCAGCTATTATATTTTGCTCAGCACACACACCTTTAAATTCTTCATACCCTAAAAATCTGGTTAAATTTTTGTTTGTAATCCCTGTTGCAATTGCTAATTCACCTTGCGTTAATTCAGATGTTCCATTTTCTAAAAATCCTTTTAATCGATACAAATCTGCCCCATCTTTTTTTTGACATTTGTTACATACTTCTGTATCGGCTATATACATACAACCACAACGTAGACATTTTTTTGCTTCAATCATATCTCGTTCCTCCTTCATTTGTTTTCTAGTGTTAAACACATTGTATCATAAATTCAACAAAATGCAAGAAAAAAATCCAACTTTTTTACAATTTTATTGACAAATTTTGCCAAAAATTTCTTTTGGGTCTTCCACATTTGTTTTATCATAATGAATGCTTATTTCATGCTTTTCATATATTGGAATTAAATGCATGTGATAATGTTTTACCTCTTGGCCATATTCATTATTTTGCAGTCTAGTAATTCCTACACAATTTAAGCTTTCTTTTAGCTTTTTTCCAAGCTTTATGCTCACCATTTCAATATGTTTTAGAGTCTCTAAATCTGTATCGTATAGATTTTCAAAATGCTTTTTTGGAATAATTAAAGTATGCCCATTGCTGATTGGACTAATATCTAAAAAAGCTTTCACAATCTCATCTTCATAAATCGTATAACTCGGAATTTCTCCTTGTATAATTTTACAAAAAATACACTCCATCTTCTCTTCCCTCCTATTTTTTATCTTATCAAAAAAACTTATTTTAGGCAAGGTTTTGAGCTAAAAAATTACTTTTTACTTGATTTTTTTTACATATTAT
>CAOKQM010000063.1 GCA_948470875.1 uncultured Clostridium sp. | reverse complement strand
TAACGAAAACCAATATCTTCAAAATACATTTTCGGAATCACAAGTTGCTTAATTCCACGTTTTGCTTTTTGTACAAGTTTTACTACCTTTTTCCCCAATATCGGAATTTTACTCATTGTTCTTTTTCCTTTTTTGTTTACATTGGTGTAAAACTCCTTAGTTCTTAACTTAGAAAGTAATAAAGAAATACCTCCTACATTTTTTGAAATACTCATTTCATTATCATTTAATACAATCATCATATTGGTATTGCTGCTTCCTACATCATTTAACGCCTCTAATGCCATCCCTCCTGTTAAAGCCCCATCACCAATAACTGCAATCACTTTATGATTCTGTTTTTTGATGTCTCTTGCTCGTGCCATGCCAAGTGCTACTGAAATAGATGTACTACTATGACCTGTATTAAAACAATCATATATACTTTCTGAAACCTTCGGAAATCCTGCTAAACCATTCATTTGTCTTAATGTTTTCATTTTCTCTTTTCTGCCTGTTAGCATTTTATGTACATATGTTTGATGCCCAACATCCCAAACAATTTTATCCATCGGTGTATGAAAAATACCGATGAAGTGCAATTGTAAGCTCAACAACACCTAAATTAGAAGCCAAATGTCCTCCTGTATTAGATACTGTTTCAATAATCTCTTCACGTACTTCCTTAGCTAATTGCTTTTTTTGCTCTAAATTTAATTTTCGTAAATCTTCTGGGTAATTGACTTTTTCTAACATAGATTTTTCTCCTTATATCCAAAAAAAGGTAAGTAAACTTGTTAAAATCGGAACTGTTAAATTATCGGTTCCTTTGGCAGATATGGCTTCTAAAATAGTAGCAAGGATGGCTATTGCGATTGCTTTTACACCATAATTTGCAGTATTCGCATACGCAAAAACGGCGATGGCTATAACAAAAGAAAGGATAAACATCACACTTGAACCAGCAACTGATTTAGTATCCCCAAATATTTTGTATTGTTTGCTTTTGATAGACTTTCCTGCAATTGCTGCAAATCCATCTCCATAGGTCATAATAAAAAATCCGCAAAAATCCAATTAATGCGTTTTTGGTTAAGGCAAAAGAAAATATCACTAATGGAATTAACGAAAATGCAAAATACACTGTTCCCAAACTTTCTTTATTTTCATCTTCTCTTTCCATTACTTGAATTAAATGAAATCGATAAGAAGCAAAATTAATGATAACAAATGCAATTGGCGGAACGATTGCATAATACACATTGTCAAAAAATGCCATTGCAATTAACCACCAATTGGATAGCAAAATATGAATAAATTTTCTGCTTGCTTCTTTTTCAAATTTCTCAAAATACTTTGCAGCAATCATTAAAACAGCTATATATACAAATGAAATGATAATTCCTAATACATTTTTCATTGTTTGATTCCTTTTCTAAAAACACATTTTTTATTTCAATTTTTTGTATTGTATCAGAAATATAGCAAAATTGCAACAGCTATCTCAAATTTTGTAAAAGAATAAAAGTGAATCCAAATTTCTAAAATGATTTGAATTCACTTTTTTAACGATTTATTTTTACTAAAATCTTTTGAAGCACCAGTTCATATCAACATTTCCTTGAATTCCTGGAAGACTTCCTGTGCTTGTATATTGCCATATATCATATCTTCCTGTATAATCTGTCGAATTAACATAATGTGCAAGCCAGATATTATATTTTTCTAATGCTGGTGTATTTAAGTACTGATAAAAGAAATTTCTATAAGAATATACCCCTGCTTGATACCCATTTTGACTTAATCTGTCACAAAATGTAATAGCCGCATTGGTAATATTTTCTACATTAGTACGTCCTCCATTTACAGCATCTGTAACAATGCGATCTTCGATATCGAAAAAGATTGGCATTTCAAACGATTTTCCACTTATAATGGATAAACAAGCATTAGCTTCATTCATGGCTTCTGCTGGATTAAATGCATACGAATAAAAATAGCCACCAACTGCAATTCCTAATCTTTTGCATTCATAATAATTTCTCTCAAAGCTTGGGTCTTGTACAATTCTTCCACTAGATTCTCTATAATCCCCAATTTTCAATATTGCAAAATTAACCCCTTGATTTCTTACTGCATTCCAATCGATTGTATTTTGATGATGCGAAACATCAATTCCCCAAGTTTGTGTATTACTAATCACAAATTTTACTTCTGCTTCTTGAATTTTTTTGCCATAACTAGAATAGTGAACCACTTTGATTTTGTGTGTTCCTTCTCCGAAGTCCTGAAGCATTAATTTGTGAATAAAAACCTGGTTTTGAATTTTCATTCAAACCATATTGTCCTTGATACACAGCCATAACATCCGTTCTTTGCTTTCTTCCGCGCCTTAGTAACATACTTATCATCTAAATAAATATCTACATAATCATTTTGATTTTCTGTTAAAGCCCAACCAGAAACTTCTATCCAACCAGAATGATATCTTCTATTGGCTACTGGTGACTCCACATTCATAATCCCTGTATAATCTGGTGTAATTGCTATAATTGAAATTTCTTGACTAGCTACAATTTTGCCAAACCTAGAAACTTCCATCACATTAACAGTATGTTTTCCATCCATTAATTTGCTAATATCTACTTCTATAGCAAATCCTGCTTTTGGCGTTTTTTTCGTGCCACCATAGGCTGGTGAAATAGCCTCATCAATATCTTGTCTTTTCATTCTTTCATTTTTGGTATATGAAACTGCTTTTCCATCAATTGAAATCAACATATAGGCTTGTTCATCATCAGATACTGCCCAACCATTTATGCTCATTCGGTCATCTTTTGGTAAATGATATTTGGCATTTGCATTTGGCGCATCAACATACATTCTTCCTTTGTATTGTTTTTGCGTAACTTTTATGTTTCTGCTATCTGAA
>CAOKQM010000062.1 GCA_948470875.1 uncultured Clostridium sp. | reverse complement strand
TGTTTTTAACATAATCAGCGTGTCCTGGGCAGTCAACGTGTGCATAGTGTCTGTTTTCTGTTTCATATTCTACGTGAGCTGTGTTGATTGTAATTCCTCTTGCTTGTTCTTCTGGTGCTCCATCGATTTTGTCATAAGCTGAAAATTCAGCTTTTCCTAATAAATTCAAATATTTTGTAATAGCAGCTGTTGTTGTTGTTTTTCCATGGTCAACGTGACCGATTGTACCAATGTTAACATGTGGTTTTGTTCTTTCAAATTTAGCTTTTGCCATTTTTGATTCCTTCCTTTCTTGAAGTAGCTTTTCTACTTCCTTTAATTTTTTATTTTAGTTAAATGCATTTTACACTAATTTTTTATAAAATGCAAGCCCTAAATGAAATTTTTTTCAAATTCTTATATTGTAGGGCGATTATCAATCACCTGTCCATAACACAAATAATTAAAAATTATTTCTCGATAACATAGGCAATTTATAATTGTCCCTACAATTTTATTTTAATCTTCTTTTTTAGTACGTGTTGCAACAATATTATCCAAAATTGATTTTGGCACTTCATCATAATGTGATGGTTCCATTGAGTATGTTCCTCTACCTTGTGTTTTTGAACGTAAATCTGTCGCATAACCAAACATTTCTGAAAGTGGAATAAATGCATGAATTTCTTGCATTCCGTCACTTCCATCCATACCTTCCATTCTTCCACGTCTTGAGTTAACGTCTCCAATAACATCTCCCATGTATTCTTCTGGAACAGTAATTTCAACTTTCATGATTGGCTCTAAAATAACAGATTTTGCTTGACGACATCCTTCTTTAAATGCCATAGAACCAGCAATTTTAAACGCCATTTCTGATGAATCGACATCATGGTAAGAACCATCTACTAAAGTTGCTTTAAAGTCAATAACTGGATAACCAGCAAGTGTACCACTTTCAGCAGCTTCACGAATTCCTTCTTCCGTTGGTTTAATGTATTCTTTTGGAACAACACCACCAACAATTTTGCTTTCAAATTCAATTCCTGAACCTGGCTCTAATGGCTCCATTTCAATCCAAACATGACCATATTGACCACGTCCACCTGATTGACGAATGAATTTTCCCTCTACACGTACTGGTTTACGAATGGTTTCTTTGTAAGCAACTTGTGGCTTACCAACATTGCATTCTACTTTGAATTCTCTTTTTAATCTGTCAACAATAATATCCAAATGAAGCTCACCCATACCAGCAATAATAGTTTGACCAGTCTCTTGATTGGTGTAAGTTTTGAAAGTTGGATCTTCTTCTGCTAGTTTTGCTAACGCAATTCCCATTTTTTCTTGAGCTGCTTTATCTTTTGGCTCAATCGCAATATCGATAACTGGTTCTGGAAATTCCATTGACTCTAAGATAATTGGATGTGCAGGATCACACAACGTATTTCCTGTTGTAACATCTTTCAAACCAACCGCTGCTGCAATATCTCCAGCATATACCTTATCAATATCTTCTCTGTGATTTGAATGCATTTGAAGAATTCTACCAATTCTTTCTTTTTTATCTTTACTTGAGTTTAACACGGTTGAACCTGATTCTAAAGTTCCTGAATAAACTCTAAAAAAGCATAATTTTCCAACAAATGGATCTGTTGCAATTTTGAAAGCTAATGCTGCAAATGGCTCTGCATCAGAAGTTTTCGCTTCTGTTTCTTCACCTTCTAAAGTTTCTCCTTTAATGTGTGCAATATCAGTTGGCGCAGGCATGTAGTCAACAACGGCATCCAATAATTCTTGCACACCTTTGTTTTTGTAAGAAGAACCGCATGTTACAGGAACAATTTTATTCGCGATTGTTCCTAAACGTAAACCTTTTTTGATTTCCTCTTCTGAAAGTTCCTCTCCTTCTAAATATTTCATCATTAATTCTTCATCTTGCTCTGCTACAGATTCAATCATTTTTTCGCGATATTCGTTTGCTAAATCCTTCATATCGTCTGGAATATCTGTTTCTTCTACTTCTTTGCCTAAATCATCTTTGTGAATAAAAGCTCTCATTTTCACTAGATCAACAATTCCTTGGAAATTATCTTCTGCTCCAATTGGCAATTGTATTGGAACTGCATTTGCTTTTAGACGATTTTTTAATTGGTCAATACAAAGCATAAAATTTGCACCAGTAATATCCATTTTGTTTACATATACCATTCTTGGTACACTGTATTTATCCGCTTGTCTCCAAACGGTTTCTGTTTGTGGTTGAACACCACCTTTGGCAGCAAGTACTGTAACAGCTCCATCAAGAACTTTTAGTGATCTTTGTACTTCGACTGTAAAATCAACGTGTCCTGGTGTATCAATAATGTTGATTCTGTTATTGTTCCAAAAACAAGTTGTACAAGCTGAAGTAATTGTGATACCTCTTTCTTGCTCTTGTGCCATCCAGTCCATGGTAGCACCACCATCGTGAACTTCACCAATTTTATGAGTTTTTCCTGTATAGAAAAGTATTCTCTCTGTTGTTGTTGTTTTTCCAGCATCAATATGAGCCATAATTCCTATATTTCTTGTTCTCTCTAATGGGTATTCTCTTCCAGCCACTATTTTTCCCTCCTTTTACTATTTTTCAAATATTTGTATATTTTGAATTTTACCACTTATAATGAGCAAATGCTTTATTTGCTTCAGCCATTTTGTGAGTATCTTCTTTTTTCTTGAATGCTCCGCCGTTTCCAGCAATTGCATCTAAGATTTCACCAGCTAATTTTTCAGACATAGTTTTTTCATGTCTTTTTCTTGCATAACCAACTAGCCATCTTAAACCTAAAGTTTGTCTTCTTTCTGGTCTGATTTCTAGTGGAACTTGGTAGGTTGCTCCCCCTACACGTCTAGCTTTTACTTCTAATACTGGCATAATATTTTCTAACGCTGCTTCAAATATTTCTAATGCATCTTTATTTTCTTTTTCTTTGATGATTTCAAAGGCATCATAAACAATACTTTGAGCAACTGTTTTTTTACCATCCAACATAATATTGTTGATTAATTTCGTAACCACTTTACTATTGTATAATGGATCTGGTAAAACTTCTCTTTTTGCAATATATCCTTTTCTTGGCACTA
>CAOKQM010000061.1 GCA_948470875.1 uncultured Clostridium sp. | reverse complement strand
TTTTAGCACCTTTATTTTTATTTGTCAATACCTTTTTTTAATTTTTTTCAATTTTCTTTTTTATTAATTTAACCGCCTTTTGCCTAGGCACAATAATCACATGTTCACACCCTAAACATTTGAATTTAAAATCCACTCCAATACGAGTAATTTCCCACTTCTTGCTTCCACATGGATGCCCCTTTTTCATTTGAATAATATCTCCAATATTATATTCCATTTTTTCACCTCAACTTCCATTTTATAAAAATATAGAGCAAGTTTGTGGGAAATATACAAATTTTTTAATAATACAATTTTTTTAACTTACAATGATTCTATTCTTTTAGTTATTTCTTCTTTTCCTAATACTTGTAGAATCTCATACAAATCTGGAGTTTGACTTCTTCCTGTCAATGTCACACGAATCACTGTGCTGATATCCCCAACATGTCCTTTATATCCCTCTGGGTTTGCCTTATATTCCTTAACTTCTCTAGCGTAGCCTAATTCCTGTGATAAATCTTTCATTTTATCAAACCAAGTTTGTTTATTATCCTTTTCATCATAATATTTTTCGAAATATAATTTCACAATTTCCGCAATTTCGTTTTTATCTGTAATGTTTTGATATTCAAAATTCGTTTTTTGCCTATCCAATTCATACATATAGTAAATCGTATTTTTCAAATCTGACCATTTGGCTATATCTTTTCTTGGCTTTGCATTTCCACGCTCAATTCCTAAAACTTTTAGCGAATATTCTTTATTTTCTAGCAATTTTGCAAGCTCTTCATCGTGTTCTTCTGCCCATGCATACGCTTCTTCATACACTTTTTCCTTCGAATATTTCGAAATCACGTTTTTGGAAACATCTAGCATTTTCGTCATATCAAAAAGTGCGCCACTTACCCCCATTTTCTTTAAGTCAAATGCAAACTCTTCCATGGATTTATCTGGATTTTGTTTTCTCCACATTTCAAAATTGGAATTGGCTATATTCATCAAATACTCTTTTACCGATTGTTTTGGAATTCCTTCTTCCTTGTAAAAGCTTACTGCTGCTTCTGGGTCTTTACGTTTACTTAGTTTCCTTTTGCCACCATCTTCTGTTTTCATAAGTGGCGCAATATGAGCATATTTCGGGGCCTTAAAACCAAGCATATAAAACAGTTGCAAATGAAGTGGCACAGAAGGAAGCCATTCATCACCACGAATCACCAAATTAGTTCCCATTAAATAATCATCAATGGCATGTGCAAAATGGTAAGTTGGAAGTCCATCTGATTTGATAATTACGATATCTTGGTCATTTTCAGGCATGTCAACTCCACCTTTTATCGCATCTTTATGCTTAATTTTTTTGTCTGGATTTCCTGGCGATTTTAGTCGAATAATGTAGCTTTCTCCGCTTTTGATTTTATCTGCTGCCATTTCAATTGGCATGTTTCTACATTTTGTCCATTTTCCAAAATAACCAGTTCTCTCTTTTGCCTTTTCTTGATTCGAACGAATTTGTTCTAAATCTTCTGGCGTACAAAAACAAGGATAAGCCAAGCCTTTGGCAAGCAAATCTTTGGCATATGCTTGATAAATCTCTTTTCGCAAAGATTGTTTATAAGGTCCATATTCACCACACCACTTTTCTTCATCTATCATGCCTTCATCTGGCTCGATTCCATAATTTTTAAGCGCAGAAATAATTCCTGTTATTCCATTTTCTACTTCTCTTTTTTGGTCAGTGTCTTCAATCCTCAAGAAAAATACACCTTGTGTTTGTTCTGCTTGTTTTTTAGCAATAAAAGCTTGATATAAACCTCCAATATGCACAAATCCTGTTGGGCTTGGTGCAAAACGCGTTACAATTGCCCCGCTCTTTTAAATCTCTTGTTTTATATTTTTCTTCATAATAAGAAACTTCCTTTGCCTCTGGAAAAATTAAATTTGCTAATTCTTGTGTTTCCATCGTCTCCTCCTCTTTTTTTACATTATTTTATAGTATATCATTTTTTTTTTGATTTGTAAATATTTATACCTTGCTTTTTTATAAATTCATGTTATAATAAATGCATAAAATCAAAATAAGGAGGAAAATACATATGGTAAACCTTGCTTTTTCAATTGTTGTTATTATCATTGGGCTTCCTATGATTATTAACCCTAAAAAAATAACAGAACGTGAGAATTCTAAAATCAAATCAGAAATGGGTGTTAGAATTTGTGGAATTATTATCGTTTTACTAGGTATTGCTAATTTCTTTATTTAATTATTGCCTAGTATAATTCTAAGATTTTTCTAACATTTGTAAAAAAACTCGAAAATTAAATTTCGAGTTTTTTGTTTTTATACTTCCATTATAATCGGCAAAATCATCGGGTTTCTTTTTGTTGTTTTATAGATATATTCTCTTAATGTGTCTCTAATCGAACTTTTGATTGTTGTCCAATCTGTTATATTGTTTTTCACACATTTATTAATTTCTTTTTTTATTACAAGTTTCACATCCTCCATCAAATTTTCAGATTCACGCACATACACAAATCCTCTTGAAATAATATCTGGACCTGCTACCACTTCTCCACTTGTGGAATCCATGGTAAGAACAACAATAATCAAACCATCTTGAGATAAATGTTGTCTGTCTCTTAAAACAATATTTCCAACATCACCAACACCCAATCCGTCTACCATAACTCTACCAAATGGAACAGTTCCAGCAAGTTTAGCTCGTTTTTCATCCATTTCTAATACACGCCCATTTGTCATTAAAAAGATATTTTTGGGGTTAACTCCCATTAATTTTGCTGTTTCACTATGAGCTCTCAAATGTCTGTATTCTCCATGAACTGGGATAAAATATTTGGGTCTAACCAAAGCAAACATTAATTTTTGCTCCTCTTGACAAGCATGTCCGTGATACATGAACATCAGCAAGTGAACTATAAACCACTTCTGCACCAATTTTCATCAAATCATCAATAACTTTAGAAACATATTTTTCATTTCCTGGAATCGGTGTTGCTGAAATAATGACTAAATCATTTGCTGTAATATGCACTTTTCTGTGTTCGCCTGTCGCCATTCTTGTTAACGCTGACATTGGCTCTCCTTGACTTCCTGTTGTAATAATCACAAGTTGATCATCTGTGTAATTATTAATCATATCAATATCAATAAAAACATTTTTAGGAACATCAATATAACCAAGTTCCATAGCTGTTTGAATCATATTGACCATACTTCTGCCAGAAACTGCAATTTTTCGGTCATTGGCAACTGCACTATTTACAATTTGCTGAATACGATACACATTAGAAGCAAATGTCGCCACAACAATTCTTTTCGTACAATTGATAAATAATTTGTCAAACACTTCTCCAACTGTACGTTCTGACATTGTATAGCC
>CAOKQM010000060.1 GCA_948470875.1 uncultured Clostridium sp. | reverse complement strand
TTTGCTATTATCTTTTGAAGTAACAATGACTTCTTTTCTCTTTTTCTCATCATTAATCTTAACTGTACCTGTAATTTCTGTAATAATTGCCAAACCTTTTGGATTTCTTGCTTCAAACAATTCTTCGACCCTAGGAAGACCTTGTGTAATATCTCCACCAGCTACACCACCTGTATGGAATGTTCTCATAGTAAGCTGTGTACCCGGCTCACCAATAGATTGTGCAGCAATAATACCAACAGATTCACCTTTATTGACTCTTCTTCTAGTTGCCAATCCCATACCATAACATTTGCTACAAGCGCCATGTTTGCACTTACAGCCTAAAATTGAACGTACGCCAACTTTTGTAATACCACAATCAACAATTTGTTTTGCCATAGCTTCTGTAATCATTGTGTCGTTATCTACAATCAATTCTCCTGTTTGAGGATTTTTAATATCTTCTAATGCAAATCGACCAACCAATCTTTCTTCCAAGCCTTCAATGATTTGGTTTCCATCTTTGATGTCTTCTAGCACAATTCCTTCATGAGAACCACAATCATCTTCTTTGATAATTATGTCTTGTGAAACATCAACCAACCTTCTTGTCAAGTAACCTGAATCGGCTGTTCTTAAAGCAGTATCTGCCAAACCTTTTCTCGCACCATGAGAAGAAATGAAATATTCTAACGCATCCAATCCTTCACGGAAACAAGATTTAATCGGAATTTCAACCGCCTTACCAGAAGTATTAGCCATCAATCCACGCATACCTGCGATTTGTCTTAACTGGTTCATGTTACCACGGGCTCCAGATTGCGCCATCATGTAAATTGGATTAAGTTCATCAAAATTATCTTTCATCGCATTTGTAACATCACTTGTTGCTTTTTCCCAAACTTTGATAATTGCATCATAACGCTCATCGTTTGTAATCATACCTCTTTGATATTGTTTGAAAATATGATCAACGTCACTATCTGCTTTTGACAAAATATCTTTTTTGGCTTCAGGCACAGCAACATCCGCAACAGACACGGTAATGGCACCTCTAGTTGAATATTTATAACCAGTTGCTTTGATGTAATCTAGTACATCTGCCGTCTCAGACAAACCATGCACATTGATACATTTTGAAACAATGGTTCCTAAATTCTTTTTGATAACTGGGAAATCAATTTCCAAATCAAATTCTTTTTCTGGATTACTTCTATCCACAAATCCCAAATCTTGTGGAATTCCTTGATTGTAAATCAAACGTCCAACCGTTGTTTCAATTGTTTTTGAACGAACATTTCCATTTTCGTCTTCTTTAAATCTTCTTACTTTAATTTTGCAATGCAAACCAACATCGCCATTTTGATAAGCAAGCATGGCTTCGTCTTCGTCTTTGAAATACAAGCCTTCCCCTTTTTCACCATCAATTTGAACAGTTAAATAATATGCACCCAAAATCATATCTTGTGTTGGAACTGTTACTGGTTTACCATCTTGTGGTTTTAATAAATTGTTAACAGACAACATCAAAAATCTTGCTTCTGCAATTGCCTCTGGTGTTAGTGGAACGTGAACCGCCATTTGGTCACCGTCAAAGTCAGCATTGAAGGCTGTACAAACAAGTGGATGAAGTTTAATAGCTCTTCCTTCTACCAAAATTGGTTGGAACGCTTGAATACCAAGTCTATGAAGAGTTGGCGCACGGTTTAACATAACTGGATGATCTTGAATCACTTCTTCCAAAATATCCCAAATTTCTGGTCTTTGTTTTTCTACCATTCTTTTCGCATTTTTGATATTATGTGCTAATCCTCGACCTACTAATTCCCTCATAACAAAAGGTTTAAATAATTCGACTGCCATTTCTTTTGGAAGTCCACATTGATAAATTTTAAGCTCTGGACCAACCACAATAACAGAACGTCCAGAATAGTCAACCCTTTTACCAAGCAAGTTTTGACGGAAACGTCCTTGCTTTCCTTTTAGCATGTCAGATAATGACTTCAATGCTCTGTTTCCAGCACCAGTTACAGGTCTTCCACGTCTGCCATTATCAATTAATGCATCTACTGATTCTTGAAGCATTCTTTTTTCATTTCTAACAATAATTTCTGGTGCGCCTAATTCCAATAATCTTTTTAAACGATTATTTCTATTAATCACACGTCTATACAAATCATTCAAATCAGATGTTGCAAAACGCCCACCATCTAATTGAACCATTGGTCGAAGTTCTGGTGGAATGACTGGGATAACGCTCATTACCATCCATTCTGGTTTGTTGCCAGACATTCTAAATGACTCAACTGTATCCAATCTTTTGACTAATTTCGCCTTTTTTTGCTCACTTGCTTTCGTAATTTCATTTTTCAATTTTTCAGACAATTTTTCAATGTCAACTTCTCTTAATAGTTTTTGAATAGCTTCTGCTCCCATTTCAGCTTTAAAAGAGCCTCTTCCAAATTTTTCTTCTGCTTCATGATATTCTTTTTCATTGATGATTTGGCATTTTTGCAAATCTGTAGAACCTTTATCTGTCACAATATATGACGCAAAATAGATAACCTTTTCTAAGCTTCTTGGCGAAATATCCAAAAGCAAAGCCACTCTACTTGGAATTCCTTTAAAATACCAAATATGTGCAATCGGAGCTGCTAATTCAATATGTCCCATTCTTTCTCTTCTTACCTTTGAAGTTGTTACTTCAACTCCACAACGGTCACAGACAATTCCTTTATAACGTACTCTTTTATATTTGCCACAATGACACTCCCAGTCTTTAGTTGGACCAAATATTTTCTCACAAAAAAGCCCATCTTTTTCTGGTTTTAACGTTCTATAATTGATTGTTTCTGGTTTTTTTACTTCACCATGTGACCATTCCCTAATTTTATCATCTGAAGCCAAACCAATTTTTAATTTATTAAAAACTTCTAATTCTTCCAATTTTTAACCTAACCCCTCTCATTTATTTTTGGGTAATTTCAAAATCAGATTTTGATTTTTTACCACTGCTGGTGCAATTTATTCTGCCCTAAACCAAACTGATTTTGAAATTTATTCAATTCATTTTTATGATTTCTTTATTCAATCACATCACTATCATTATCTAAATTGTCATTTGCCAAATCATTGTCAAATAAAATTTCATCACTTGGTATATCTATATTTACATCTAAGTTTTCAAAAATTTTATCATCTGGTAAATTTTCTTCATCTAAAATATTGGTATAAAATTCATCTTCCGCTTCTTCTGTCTCTTCGTTTTCTTCTGCCATCATTTCTGCTAATTCTCCATCTGGAATGAAAGTTTCTTCTAACTCAACTTCGCCTTCTTCAGCATTTTCTTTAATTTCAATCTCTTCATCTTGATCGCTGTACAATGTAACATCTAATCCTAAAGATTGTAATTCTTTAATCAATACTTTAAATGATTCTGGAATTCCTGGAGCTGGGATATTTTCGCCTTTTACAATCGCTTCATATGTTTTTACTCTACCGATTACATCATCTGATTTCACGGTCAAGATTTCTTGCAACGTATACGCCGCACCATATGCTTCCAATGCCCAAACTTCCATCTCTCCAAAACGTTGTCCACCAAATT
>CAOKQM010000059.1 GCA_948470875.1 uncultured Clostridium sp. | reverse complement strand
GTAAATTTTGATAAATAAAATTTACAAACAAAAATAGGTAAAAATAAGCTAGCTCGTGAGAAATTTTACAAAGGAAAATTTCACTCGAAAAAAAGCTTAACACCAGAAGAATTTGCAAAAATCGTAAATTTTGATAAATAAAATTTACAAACAAAAATAGGTAAAAATAAGCTAGCTCGTGAGAAATTTTACAAAGGAAAATTTCACTCGAAAAAAAAGCTTAACACCAGAAGAATTTGCAAAAATCGTAAATTTTGAATAAAATAATGGTAGGGCCATTATAAATCGTCTTCCATTATTCAATCAAGAAACATAAAAAGGAGTAAAAGAAATGAACAAAAAATTAACAATGCTAATGATATTAGATGGTTTTGGAATGAATCAAACCCAAGAAGGAAATGCAGTAAAAATGGCTAATATTCCAAACTTAAATAGAATCTTAACAGAAAATCCCAACACAGTTGTTCATACAAGTGGTTCAGATGTTGGATTGCCAGATGGACAAATGGGAAATTCAGAAGTTGGTCATACCAACATTGGCGCAGGAAGGATAATTTATCAAGATTTAGCTAAAATTACAAAATCGATTGAAGAAGGGGACTTTTTTAGTAAACCAGAATTTGTATCAGCTATTGAAAATTGTAAGAAAAACAATTCCAAATTGCATATTATGGGATTATTATCTGATGGAGGTGTTCATAGCCATATTAGGCATTTGTTTGGTCTTTTGGAAATGGCAAAAAGAAAAGATTTTGAAGCAGTATATGTGCATTGTTTTTTAGATGGAAGAGATACTCCACCAGCTTCTGGAGAAAGCTATATTGCTGAACTAGAAAATAAAATGAAAGAAAAGCAAATTGGGCAAATTGCAACCATTTCAGGAAGATTTTATAGCATGGATCGAGATAAAAGGTGGGAAAGAGTGCAAAAAGCATATGATGCAATTGTCAAAGGAGAAGGCGAAAAAGCATTAAGTGCAACATCAGCGATTGAGGAATCTTACCAAAAAGAAATTTTTGACGAATTTGTTGTTCCAACTGTTATCACAAACAAAAATGGTGAACCAGTTGCCAAAATCGAAAACAACGATTCTGTGATTTTCTTTAATTTTAGACCAGATCGTGCAAGAGAAATTACCAGAAGTATTGTTGATAAAGAGTTTGACGGATTTGAAACTGAAAAAATAAATACTTTTTTTGTTTGCATGACACCATATGATGAAACTATGCCAAATGTAGAAATTGCTTTCAAAAAAGATGAAATCAAAAATACATTTGGAGAATATATCAGCAAAAAAGGAATGACACAACTTCGTATTGCAGAAACAGAAAAATATGCGCATGTTACCTTTTTCTTCAATGGTGGTGAAGAAAAACAATATGAGGGAGAAGACAGAATTTTAGTTCCATCTCCTAAAGTAGAAACTTATGATTTAAAGCCAGAAATGAGTGCTTATGAAGTGACTGAAAAAGTAGTAGAAGCAATTCAGTCCAACCAATATGATTGCATTATTTTAAATTATGCTAATCCAGATATGGTAGGACATACTGGAAATGTAGAAGCTACGATAAAAGCCTTAGAAACAATGGATGAATGTGTAAATCAAGTTGTGCAAGCAGTAGAAAGTGTAGGAGGCACATTGCTAATTACAGCAGACCATGGAAATGCTGAGCAAATGATTGATTATAAAACAGGGGAGCCACATACAGCACATACCACAAATCCAGTTCCACTTGCGATTGTCGGAATTGAAAATACAAAATTAAAAGAAGGAAGATTGGCAGATTTAGCACCAACTATGCTAGATTTAATGGGATTAGAAAAACCAGAAGAAATGACAGGAGAAAGTTTATTAAGTCAAAATTAACATAGGAGAAATTTATGATAAACTTAGCAGAAGAAAAAATAATATATTCGGAAATCCAAAAAAAGCTGTTTTATATCATTCCAGAAAAATGGGAAAGTATTTATTTGTATGCTTCAATTATGGATGTACCAAATAAAAGGCCAGTTGGGGAAATGTATTTTTACTATTTTCCCAAAGGCATCATCAAAAAAAAGCCAGTAAATGGTTATGAAATTCCAAATGCTTTTAACATTGATGATGAAGCTTATTCTTTGTTGATTACACAATTGTATAATACGATAAAATCGTTAAGACAGATTTTTGTCAAAAAGAAAAAAAAGAAATGGACGAATATAACAATTTCAATAGAAAATGCTCAATTTAAAATAGAATATGATTATCAAGATTTGAAAAAATCCCAATTTGATTCTTATGAAAGGCATGTTGTTTGGCGTTATCTTTATCTGAAACCAGACTTAGAATTGCTAAGTAAAAAGGACAAGCAAATCATACAAAAATATATGGAGCTTATTCATCTAAATCAATTGCCAAAACGAGATGTTTATATAGAAGGCATGTATAGGCAACCAGTGAAAAATATTGTGGATTTTGAAAAAACATTATCTGTAGAAGAGGCAATTGCTCAGTCACAAATGCAAGAGATGTCAAATGAACCAAAAAAACGTAATTTTTTGAAACGAAAAAGACCAATCGAAGATATTATCGAAATCGAAGAAGAGGACGAAACAGTGATGAATCAGATTTTGAATTGGAAGAAAAAATAGAAAAAAAGGAGCTGTAAGCATTTTTACAGCCCTTTTTTCATAAAATTAATTTAAATTAATACGTAAACGTTCTCCTGCATAAATCAAGTTTGGATTTTGAATATCGTTCAATTGAACAATACTTGAAATCGAAACATCGTATTTTTGAGCAATTGAAGTTAAAGTGTCTCCATATTGAATGGTGTAATTAATGTGATTGGTTTCATATTTATCACTCGTTACAACTGAAATATCATTGGTTGTATCGATTTTTAAAACTTCTCCTACATAAATTAAATTTGGATTTTGAATTCCATTAAGACCTACAATTTCATGAACTGTGGTGCCATACTTTGCGGCAATTTGACTCAAAGTATCACCAGCTTGCACGGTATAAGTTTCTACCGTATTTGTCGTATTTTCTGGTGTTGCAATATTTTCAGTAGAACTTAAAAAGATTTCTTCTGTAAAGGTATCTAAATCAGTAAATCCACGAATGCCAGGCACAGTGCCAGAATCACTGTATTGGAAGCCTTCATATTGGGACCAATTGCCAGTTTTTGGCGTATTAACACCATATTCTGCAACCCAAAGTGGATATGTACTTGCAAGCTCGCTATTAAACGTATTTCTTGCATTTGAGCTATCACTATAAATGATAACTTCTTTGCCAGTTAATTCTTGAACTTTTTGTAGGAAAGCAAAAGAAATTTCATTAATTTGCTCTGTATTCAAATTTCCAAATACTTCAAAATCCATTGCCAATTTGCAATCTGGCGAAGTTCCAGAAATAACAGAGGCAAAATACTGGGCTTGTTCTTTTGCTTCTTCTACGCTCCTAGCTGTCAAAAAATGATACAAGCCAACTTTCAAACCATTTGCTTTTGCATTTTCATAATTAATTCGAAAATGAGAATCCACAATGGAATTTCCTTGACTTGCTTTAATGTAAACAATTTCAATTCCAGAATTTTTGACTTGTGAATAATCAATATTGCCTTGCCAATTACTAACATCAATTCCGAGGATATTCAGTTGCTAAACAAGAAATTGGTATTAGTAAGATGCTTAAAATAATGAGTGTGAAACATAAAAATTTTTTCATAAAAACCTCCTTTAAAATAGCATATGAAAATCCAGAAAATTCGTGAGAAAGTGGGGACTAGACAATTTATGTAAAATGTGGTATAATGATAAATATAAAACATTAGAAAGACCAACTATAAAAAGTCAAGCAAAATTTGAAAACAATTTAGAAAATTT
>CAOKQM010000058.1 GCA_948470875.1 uncultured Clostridium sp. | reverse complement strand
AAAATAAAAAATATTGTTTTAAATCTGGACAAAGCATAAATTTTATGGTATAACACAAAAGAGATTTTATTGAATGGGAAGTGCAAAGGCGCTTTCCAATTCAATAAAAGGCTTACTCTAAATGTTGGCCATGCAAAATATTCGGGTGTCGCCAAGCGGTAAGGCAGTAGGCTCTGACCCTACCATGCGTAAGTTCGAATCTTACCACCCGAGCCAATGACGAATCTATTTGAACCGAATAGATGTTATGAAAATCAATCAGAAATGGTTGATTTTTTTGTTTGCGAAAAAATCTTCCAACGGAAAGGAGGATTATTTTTATGGTTAAGATAATTAAGCAAGAACTAGAATTTGAGGAATACCTAAAACAGCGACTTGAATTTATATGCGAGTTTTCTAAAGTTACCTCTACTTTTGTCAATGGTAGTAGCACCTAAACAGGAAAAAATTACTTTAAATAAATATGGAAGAAGGAGATTAAAATATTTAAAAGAACACAAAAAAGCGGAATATACTATAATGCTTATGGACGGAACATTAAATACGCATTTAAAAGAAGTGCAGGAAACGGCAGATAATAGAGTACAACAGATTATTACTGAATTAAAAGCTAAAAGTGATTTGAGAGAAGATATGAAAAATACAGACATGCTTTATTGGGTTGGAACTATGAACTCTATTAAAGCACAAGCCGAAGAAATTATTTTGAGAGAATTGATTTATATTTAAAAAGTTGTAAAAAGCGAATGAGATTTTTTATTCCTTTTTATAACTTTTACGATAAATTGTAAGTTATCAATTTGTTTTGTATGACAATTATATAAAAAACAGGGGATAAATATAGTCCCCCTGTTTCTAGCTTAGCATTTGTTGTCCTCATTGGATTGTTTTAATTTCATTCGCTCTTGCAGCCATCCCACGATGTCTTTGCCAAAAAGTCTAGCAACCATTGCTACCAAAAAGAATACAATCGTAGCAACGAGAAATACAACCGCAAAAAAAACCGCAAAAAAAACTACAAAAACAACCGTTATTGTCAAGAAAAGCAAACCTATGGGTATGCCTATGACAATTGCCAAGACACCATAAAGAAAATAGTATAGTATTTTCAATGCTGTCAATTCACCCTGCAACCGTAGATATTTCAGTATGATTGCACGGTCTTTAGTCCGTAAAGCCTGTAAAAAATGTCTCATGTTTATTTTCTCCTTCAAAATTAAGATGTACCTTTATTATATCATATTTTTATCTAAAATGCAAGTTTTTTATGTTAAATTGTAATTAATTGTTACTACTTATTCTCAGGTTTTTGATAATACATAATATCGTTAAGCTCACAGCCAATCACAAAGCATAATTTAGATAAAACATCTTTATCATATCTGACAGCAGTCCCCTCATAATATCGTCTAATTACTTGATGATGTAATCCAGTTTTTTTGCATCCTAAAATAGACTATATTATTGGCTATTATTTTTATTATTACGGAAGAAACAATTCAATTGAAGAATCCATTTTATATTCAAAACTTTTTACAAATACACAGGTTAGGAAGGTAAATCGGTTTGGAGAAGAGTTATGCTTATTTGATGTAAGCGAAATTGAAAGGATTTATAATCCATTCGAGAAATGATAAATGAGTTAGGAATTGCTCTTGATGACATTGGAATTGAAGGAAGCATCCTAATTGAAGGATATAAAGAAAACTCTGAGTATTCCTAGAAACAAGGGATGTTGAGAGCTTTTTATTTATTATAAAGTCGTAGTAGTGTCGTAGTAACTATATTTTATTTACATATTCTAAAAAAGTATCTATGTGTTTTTTGACTATTAACTTTTCTTGTAATAATTTTTATTTCTACTCCTAAATTGGCATTAGTACAAATTCTGTTAAATTGTAAATTCATCATAGAAACAGCAAAAGGCATATTATTTGACCAAACAAAATAACGGACATTCACAATTAAAGCAAATGTCCGTATGTGTTTCCAAAATCATTTTGCAAAAGAAGGCTCTTTGGTGTAATGCGCAAAACAAGCAGATAGAGCACATTTTATTTTTAATTTTGGTGTCATCTGAATGGTTCGTTTTTTGGTTTTAACGGTATAGCTGTTTTGGGAATGATAAATAATTTCAAATTCATGAATTAGCATCGTATCGCCCTTGAGCAGAATCAAAATTGGATAATCTTCACAAAAAGGCGAGGCAGCTATCAGAGAAAATTTTCTATCAATGCAGCAGTTTTCGTTTTTTGCTTTGGCAAATAGTATGCCATCAGACCAAGAAAAAATATATTTTCCATCAAAGCCTTCCAGACTATATAAAAATTCTGTCAATTCTTTTTTCGTAAAATCAAATTGTTCTTGTTTGGCAGAAAAATCAGTTAGGCTAAACTCTGCAAGATAAGCTTTGTTTTTTCGTGTTTTATGGCAAAAACAAAAAGATAAACGATAACAAGAAGAACTTGGTGTGACTAAAGAATAATAAATATTAGGCTGGATTGCAAAATTTACATAAAACTGATGATGCTTGAAAAGATGTGCGATACTAGTATTTGAGGTGGGATGATCAGAAAATGGAAAATTTACTCGATCTGAATCAGATAAGTAAGAATGCACATTTAAGTCATCTTGCCGCAAATAAGAAAAACCGTCTTTTGAAGTAATGATTTGGTTTGGTGCATTTGAAAAGCGAATTTGCACTTTATCAGGGCTGCAATATTTTGTGCGAATTTTGTAAAGTTTCATCGTTGTCAAGCTCCTTTCTCTGGATGATAAAGTTGTTTTCATGCATTTTTCTAAAAAAATATAATATGATTTTACCATATTTTTATGCAAAATGCAAGTTTTTTAGGTAAATTAAAACAGTATCACTTTTAAAAGGATACTGTTTTTAACTTATGTAATTAATGTGGTTAGCGATTTAATCGTATTAAAATAGCAATGGCAAGTAAAACAATTAAAATTCCAAGCGCAATTAAAATGATACATAAGATATTATTTAAACCTAAATTTGCTTCTGGAATGGAAGAAAGAGTAGAAATTTTAGCATTAGAAGGCGTGATGGAAGTTGTAGAGGTTTGAGAATCTGTGTTAGAAGATTCATCACTCAAATCCATTTCATCTTCTAAAAAAGGTGTATTTGTTATATTTTCGTTTGTATTGGTGGTGTTAGAATCATCTAAAAAAGTTTCATTAGATGGTTCATCGTATAAATTGGTAGTTTCTGCATTGGTTATGTAAGTGATAGAAAATATAAATAATACAAACAAAATTGAAATTTTGAAAAATTTTGACATCATTAAAAGTTCCTCCTAAAATAAACTGATTAATTTTATCATACACAAAAATTGAGAAAAAGTCTATAGTTTTTTTGAAAAAAATAAAAGGAGCTTAAAAAACAAAATAGAAAAACGTGAAAAATTGAGGAATTTTCCCAATTTTCTCACGCTTTTTTTCTAAAGAAAATAGAGTTTTTTTATAGTCCCTTTTTAACCAAAAGGATTAGCGAAATAAATTTACCCAAAATTCAGTAATCATGCCAAAAAGATTCATCACACTGATTTTATCAATCGTAGTTTCAGCGACTAAATTTACAGAAGCGATTTTTTCATCATCTAAATAAAAATTAACATTTCCGCAAAACATCACCAGTTGTGATTGGAGCTGCAATTGTTTCGTTTAAGTTTACTTCTGAAGTAATATTACCAGTTTCAGAATTTTTAATTAAGGCACCAGAATCGGATTCAAAAACAAGATTAACAAAATTGGTGGTTCCTTTTTGGACTTCTGCGGTTTGCAAAAAATCCCCTGCGGTAGAAGTTTTGGTATAACTGTAATTGGCAAATCCGTAATCCAATAATTTTTTGGCTTCTGAAAAGCGGATTTCTGAAGTTGGACCTTTTAAAACAACAGCAATTAAAGATAAATCTTTACGTGTAGCAGAAGCGCATAAATTGTATAAAGCTAAACTTGTTGAACCAGTTTTTAATCCGGGTACAGCCTTCATAAGTTCGA
>CAOKQM010000057.1 GCA_948470875.1 uncultured Clostridium sp. | reverse complement strand
CCATCTGCTGCCACAACACCAACCAATGTCACATTTGGAAAATGATGCCCTTTTACCACCATTTGCGTCCCAATTAATATATCTTTATTTTCTTGTTTAAATTGATTTAAAATTTCTTCATGGGAATTTTTCTTGGTTACTGTGTCACTATCCATTCGAATAGTTGTAGCCTGTGGAAACAACTTTTTGACTTCTTCTTCTAACTTTTGTGTTCCTGTCCCAAAATATTTTATTTTTTCACTGCTACAAACCTCACATTTATCTGGAATCTTTTTTTCAAACCCACAATAATGACATTTCAATTTATTTTCAAATTTATGATATGTCAAACTAATGTTGCAATTTTTGCAAATAAATACATGTCCACAATCTCGGCACATCAAAAAAGTAGAATAGCCACGTCGGTTCAAAAACAAAATTGTTTGTTTTTTCCTTTGCAAATTTTTCTGAATTTCTTCTTGTAATTGAATGCTTAACATCGATTTATTTCCAATTGCCAACTCTTGTCTTAAATCCACCACATCAATCTTGGGTAATTGCATCTGATTTGCCCTTTTCGTTAAAACATACAAATTCGATTTTTCCGTATTTTTAGCTTCGTAATAAGTTTCCAAATCTGGAGTCGCACTTCCTAAAACAAGTGGACAATGTTTTTCCTTAGCCATATATTTGGCTATATCTTTTGCATGGTAACGTGGCGTCATATCTGATTTATACGACATATCATGTTCTTCATCCACAATCACAAGTCCCAAATTCTGTACTGGCGCAAAAATTGCAGAACGTGCACCAATCACAATTTTAATATCTCCTTTTTTGATTTTTTGCCACTCATCATAACGCTCTCCAATCGACAATTTGCTATGCAAAATTGCAATATTTTCACCAAAACGTGCTAAAAATCGTTCCACCATTTGGGGGGTTAGTGAAATTTCTGGTACTAAAACAATCGCTGTTTTTCCGCTTTTCCAGGACTTTTTGAATCAGCTGTAAATAAATTTCTGTTTTACCCGAACCTGTAACACCAAAAATCAAATTCTTTGAAAAATTACAAAATTCGATATCTTCTGCAATTCCATAAAAACAATATTTCTGTTCATCTGTTAAATTGCGTGGTTTATCCCTTTCTACTTTTTGATTCACAAATGGATTTCGCTCAATTGTTTTTTCCACAATTTCTATCCATTCATTTTTTTCCATAGTTTTCAAAACAGATTGACTTATCTCCAGCAATTGTTGCAAATCTGGTACATATACACCATCATTCTTGCTTAAAAATTCTACAACTTTTTTATGTTTTTCACTTTTCAATTTTCCTGTTTGTATTAAAAAATCAATTTCTGGCTTACTTTTTTTCAAAAAAACAAATCTGCCAATTTTTTCTTTTGCCCTTGTTTGCGCATTTTTTCCGCCTGTTCCTGGTGGCAACATAAGTTTGATACAATCCGAAAGATTGCAAAAATATTTTCTAGCCATTAATTTGGCTAACGTAATATTTTCCTGTGTCAAGCTTTCATTTTTATTCATTTGACAAATTTCTCGATTAGCAAATTCCGAACTTTCTTTCAAATGAATGACAAAACCATCCTCTAATTTTCCACCTTTTCCAAAAGGCACAATAACTCTAGCTCCAACTTTTATCTCATTTTCGAGATTTTCTGGAACTATATAATCAAAAATTCGGTTTAATGCTTTTGCATTACTATTCATAATTACTTCTGCAAACATTTTTCTTCTTTTTTCCTTTTCTTTTTCACTATATCATATTTCATAAGAATATTTCAACTTATTTTTTAGTTTCGCACAACTTGACATTTTATGTGAACAATGTCACTATTAACCATGCTTTTTAAGATTTCAAGGAGGAATCGCAAATGAAATTAAAAGAAAACAAAAAAACCCTACATTCAAAGTTGCTCTCGTTTTTCTGGTTGCTGTAATGTTGCTGGTAATTTCGCTGACCGCCTGTACACAGGCTGATTGTGTATCACAAAACGTTTCTCAAGAAGCGGATAACTTTAATGTTATTCGGCGTCTAACCGTTCTTAATGCAAGAAGCGATAAGCCAATGTTTGAGCTTGTTGCCGCTTTTTCCTTAAAGGTGGATGGCTCAGATAATCAGCTAGAGATTACCTGCGAAACAGGACCTGGACAGTACAAAAAACATTTTGTTGGTCTGAATGAATGGACCATGTATGTTGTGGAAGACATCAGCGGTGCCAGTGTTGATCCTTATCATTATGAGGTGAATTTCTTGCCCGAAATGATTGTTCCTGTCAAGATTGTAACAAAAAATTAATTTGCGAAAAAACTCCTGCTTAGTACTTGCTAGGCAGGAGTTTTTAAGTTATTTTTCTTTTACATATACTTTTTTTAGTACATGTTTTCGATTATAGCCTTTATAAACCATAACCGGAATCATATCACCCACTTGGGCTTTTCGATAAGTTTTACTTTTAATCAAGTAAGTATCTTTTTGATAAGAAACCTTTAAAATATTAATATATTGTTTCTTTACAAAAACCTCCTCTTCGGATTCTTCATACCGCAATGTTTTGTAGTAAATTTCTCTTACCATTTTGGCTATTACTATACATAGCCAAAACACGCTACAACCTCCTAATAGTAATACACAAAAAGCCTCCATTCCATTGATTAAAGTTGATAACATTTTTTTCCTCCTTTGATTAAGTATCATGGTAAATTCTAATAAAACTATTCTTTTATGATACCATATTTTGCTTAAAAATGCAATCTTTTTTTGAAATTTTTCACAACAAAATTCGCTATTTTTCTCTTTTCCTAAAATACACAATTGGTTTTAAAATGATTTAAAACCAAAAAGCTTGCAAAATTATGTAAGTTTTGCACCATATCTAAGTGAAAATGGCAAATTTTGTCGATACATCAATGACGAAATTGTCGAAATAACCGATGCAGACAAATAAGGCTAAGGAGCTGGAAAGTAATTACTCCAGCTCCTTCTTTTTTAACGACAGCCACATTATGACCACCGTTTATGAAACACTTTTCACTTCTTTTTGGATTTCTTTTGGCAGTTTTTCACTTTTTCAAAAATCCATTTTACTAAGTCCACTACTAATACTTGTAGCAGAAGTGAGAAGCAAAAAACACCAACAAAAAATACATAAGCACTCCCGAATAAAGCTTCTACAAGAACTTTTAACCAAGACTTGGATTTATCTTTTTCAGAAGTTGACAATAAGGCAAAGTTTTTATCATATATTGCAAATACTTCGCATTCATCATTTTCAAATTTAACTGTGCTGATTCCGTTTTTAATGTTGATATCACAGTCTATCTCTTGTAACAACTTTGGATTTTGCGCAACTGCCATTGCTTGGTATTCTAGTGGCTTATAATCATCTGGAGTTGCAGGCGTTATGTCACTTTCTGCGAATAAAGCAATATTCAAAATAATAATTATTATTCCCGTTATTACAACTCCTATTATTTGGATCCACTTGGATACTCCCATCTGTTCCATCAAGTATTTCATATACCGTTTCCTCCTTCTTCTTCGCTGTTTTTAATATCTGTAAACCAACAATTCTAGTTGGTATAAAAAAGGAACTCTATATAAAAGCATTTAGCTGTATGGTTATTATACAACAATTTAACATAAGATTTAAGTGTTTTATGTTAATTGTTAGAAATATGTTTTATTCATTTAGATACTTTTATTTATAGCAACTAACCAAAATTATCAGCTGATATATCTCCTTTTGGTAAATTATGTTAGATAACATTATCTTAAATTTTTCCTCTTTAGGAATTTACTTCAAGACAGAAAACTTTAATCCATCATAAAATTTCCCTCTCTATGAGGCAACAAATTTTTTGAAATAAAAAATACCATCCTTTTTCAGAATGATATTTGTACCTATCTGTTAATTAGTTCGAACAAAAACGTCGTTGGAGGCGTAAACCAAATCAGAAGAACCTACAAAGTTAGTAAAATAGCTATATTCAAGACTTCGTGCTCCTTAATGTACAGCTATTGTACAG
>CAOKQM010000056.1 GCA_948470875.1 uncultured Clostridium sp. | reverse complement strand
GTTGGAATCGCAACCATTTTGCATTTTTCGCCAAGTTTTGGAAATTTATACGTACGTTTTCGGATGTCCATAAACTTCAATTTCAATCCTTCTACATCAGCATCTGGATGTTCGTAGAATAACCACATTCCTTTGGCAGCATCCATCGCACTTCCACCACCCAAAGCAATAATCACATCTGGCTGATAAGCTACCATGGCAGCTACCCCTTTTTTTATCGTGTCAAAAGACGGATCTGGCTCCACTTCTGAGAAAATTTCACTATGCACATATTGTTCTCTATTTCTTAAATGATATAAAATTTTATCCACATAACCAAATTCCACCATCGATGGATCCGTTACGATAAACGCTTTTGAAATATTGGGCATTTTTTCTAAATAACCAATAGAACCTGCTTCAAAATAGATTTTTTCTGGAACTTTAAACCATTGCATATTAACCCTCCTTTTGGCAACTCTTTTTAAATTTATCAAATTTGCTGAAGATACATTTGAGGTGGTTGAATTTCCGCCAAATGTACCACAACCAAGTGTTAAAGATGGCATATTGGTGTTGTAAATATCACCAATTGCACCATGAGTTGATGGAGAATTCACAATAATTCTTCCTACTTTTACAGTGTTTGAAAATTGCGTAATCGTATCATTATTTTCTGAATGGATAACAGCTGAGTGCCCCATTCCGCCAAATTTGATCAAACGATCAGCCATATTAATTCCTTCTTCGCTATTTTCTACGACATAATATGCCAAAACTGGACTTAATTTTTCTTTTGAAAATGGGAAATCTTCTCCTACGCCATATTCATTTGCTACTAGAACTTTCGTATGTTCAGGCACATCAAATCCTGACCAATTGGCAATTGTCTTTGGACTTTGCCCAACAACAGCTGGATTTAATTTGTTGTTTTGGTCACTAATAAACATAGTTGCTTTTAATTTTTCTCTTTCTTCGTCGTTTACAAAATAGCAACCAGCTTCCTTCATTAATGTTTCAAATTGATCTTTAATTTCACGATCAATAATAACGGATTGTTCAGAAGCACAAATCATACCATTATCAAAGGATTTAGACAATACTAAGTCTGTAACAGATGTTTTCAGATGAGCTGTTTTGTCGATGTAACAAGGTACATTTCCGAGGTCCAACACCAAGTGCTGGTTTTCCACTTGAATATGCAGCTTTTACCATACCTGAACCACCAGTTGCTAAAATCAAATCCACATCTGGATGGTTCATCAGCAAGCTTGTTGCCAAAACAGATGGTTTTTCAATCCATAAAATGCAATCTTCTGGCGCACCTTCTGAAACAGCTGCCTCACGCATAATTTCTGCTGCTGCTTTACTTGATTCTTGTGCTGATGGATGAAATCCAAATACAATCACATTTCTGGTTTTTGCTGAAATCATAGATTTAAACATAACGGTTGATGTTGGATTGGTAACTGGTGTGACACCTGCAATAACGCCGATTGGTTCTGCAATTGTGACATAACCTTCTTCTTCATTATCTTCTACAACTCCAACAGTTTTATCATATTTTATGCTGTGAAAAATATATTCAGTTGCAAACATATTTTTTGTAATTTTATCTTCATAAATTCCTCTTTTTGTCTCCTCTACTGCATGTTTTGCTAATTTCATGTGATGATCTAATCCTGCCATTGACATTTTTTTGACAATCTTATCAACGGTTTGTTGATCTAATTTTTTAAATTCTTCTGAAGCTTTTCTTGCTCTTTCTACTAAGCTATTTACCATGCTTTCCGCTTCTTTTTTCTCTTCTTCTGTCATTTCCGCCATAAAAAAACGTTCCTCCTTTATTTTATATTATACAAATTATATCCATAATTTTTTATATTTTCAAGTAGTTTTTTCAAAAACTTTTATATTATATTTTTTGTATTCTAAAATGTTCCTATTATATAAAGCATACCCAACATGATTTGATTTTAAACATTTAAGTTCATATTTTTATTTTTTTTGTATATACTTAAACAGGTGAAAAAAATGATAATTAAAAAATTATTAATCAGTTTTGCAATAATTGTTCTAATCCTTCCTACAGTAAGCTTTGCGGATGATTTTTTGGAAGAAAATGAACTTGACAACTTTTTGGAAGTTTCCAATGAAATAGAAAATTCTGGGAAGGAACCAACTACTCATTCCAAAAGCATTGTTGCACTTGACAGAAAAAGTCTGGCAGTTTTATACGAAAAAAATGCCTACAAGCAAGTTCCAATGGCGTCTACCACAAAAATCATGACAGCTATTCTTGTTTTGGAAAATTGCAAATTAGACGAAACTGTTGAATTTTCTAAAGAAGCTGCTAATGTGCGTGGTTCTTGTTTGGAAGTTTCAACTGGTACAAAAATGTCAATGAATGATGTCCTTTATGGTTTGATGATGCGTTCTCGGAAACGATTGTGCCGTTGCCATTAGTGAACATATTTCAGGCTCTATTGAAGCATTTGCAGAACTTATGAACCAAAAAGCTGAAAGTTTAAATCTAACTCATACACACTTTGTTACACCACATGGTTTAGATGATGAAAACCACTATACAACTGCTTATGAGCTTGCACTTCTTACAGATTATGCATTAAAAAATGAGAAATTTAAAAATATTGTTGCCACAAAAACGACAACTATTAACGTAAATGGTTACCCACGCACAATTTCAAATACGAATGAACTGCTTGGCAATCTAAATGGTGTTTATGGTGTAAAAACTGGATTTACATTTAATGCAGGGCGCTGTTTGGTTTCAAGTTGTAATCGAAATGGAATGGACATTATTGTTGTAGTCCTTGGTGCAGATACGAAAAATCAGCGAACACGTGACAGTAGAAATGTTATTAATTATATTTATGAAAATTTTGAGTATGTGAACCTTTCTGATTATATTGAAAAAAGTTTTGCCGAATATCAGAAATTTTATGAAGCCAATGTCCATTTAGAAAAAACAACAACTCTACCAATTTTGACATTAACCAAACTTGACAATTACGATTTTCCTTTAAAAGAGAATTCTTCAAATGCTTTGCAAATTAAGTTTTATACCTTGAATAAAGTTTCTTCTCAATTAGAAGCAAAAAGCAAAATTGGCTCATTGGCTGTTTATTATGAAAATCAACTTTTGTGCTCTTTGAATATTCTTTTGGAAAATGAATTATTGCAAAACTCCTGGCATTACTATTTTGTAAACATTTTGAAAAAATTTTCTTTTTAATTTAGAAAACAGGTATATAAAAAATTTTTTATGGGTAGAATCTCCCTATAAAGGAGGTTTTCATGAAAGGTTTTTGGGTAATTGGTGGAATTATTTTAGTTGTAGTTTGTGTAGGAATTTTTTCAACTTCTTTTGGAAATGAAGGTTCAGAGCCTACTTATCCTTACACTCTAGGAAAAGTAATTGCAAATCCTTCTTTAAAAATTCGTTCTGGATTAAGTACAGAATATGATTGTATTGGTCTTTTGCAAAAAGATGATATGGTACATATTTATGGAAAAATAGACGATTGGTATATTATTAAAACAGAAAATAACTTAGTTGGAGCAGTTTTTGCAGAATATATTGAAGGTTCTTACGAAACAGAAAAAACGGTGGAAACTTCAGCTAATGTAGAAACTGCGAAAACATCTTCTGCTGTTCTTTCTCAAAATGAACAAATCTTTTTTAATTTAATCAACAATCAGCGTATTGAAAATAATTTACCAGAACTTCAAATCGATGAAAATTTACTAAATGTTGCCCGTCTAAAAGCACAAGATATTGTTGAAAATAAATATTTTTCTCATACTTCTCCCAAACTTGGAAGTTTTTTTGAAATGCTACAAAACAACCAAATTTCATATCATACAGCAAGTGAAAATATTGCAAGAAATCGTAGTGCTGATGGTGCTGTTGAAAGTTTAATGCATTCAGAATCACATAAAAATAACATTTTAAGTGAAACTTTCAATTATACGGGAATTGCTGTTGTTGATAGCATTGATTGGGGAAAAGTTTTTGTCGAAATTTTTATTGCAAAATAATTTTCATGTACCCACCACTAAATATTAATATCTCACGCAAATTTTTCTAAAATGCGTACTAAATTTAACTGATAAAATTTTAGAAAACTCTTGCAATTAAAACAAAAATACGCTATAATAAAAATATCTTATTTTGCGGGTATAATTTAGTGGTAGAATGTCATGCTTCCGACCTGATAGCGCG
>CAOKQM010000055.1 GCA_948470875.1 uncultured Clostridium sp. | reverse complement strand
TTCTGAAGTTTCAAACACATCTTCCTCATCAAAATCTGTGAAAAAGTCATTGTCTACTTCTTCTTCATCGTCTTCAAAATTAGTCAAGAAATCTTCATTGTCATCATTATCTTCTTCAAAATTAGTAAAAAATTCTGTACTTTCATCATTGTCTTCTTCAAAATCTGTTGAAAAATCTGTTTCAGCTTCTTCTGAAGTTTCAAACACATCTTCCTCATCAAAATCTGTGAAAAAGTCATTGTCTACTTCTTCTTCATCGTCTTCAAAATTAGTCAAGAAATCTTCATTGTCATCATTATCTTCTTCAAAATTAGTAAAAAATTCTGTACTTTCATCATTGTCTTCTTCAAAATCTGTTGAAAAATCTGTTTCAGCTTCTTCTGAAGTTTCAAACACATCTTCCTCATCAAAACCCATGAAAAAGTCATTGTCTACTTTTTCTTCATCTTCAAAATTAGTAAAGAATTCTGGATTATCTTCTTGAAAATCTGTTACGAAATTATTTTCTTTTTGTACTTTTGGTTCTGCTATTGTTTCACTAAAATCAATTAAATCTTCCAATACTGGTTCTTTTTCTAATTTTTGACTTTCCAACTTCAAATTTGGTTTCATTTTATGTAGCCTAGTAAATTCTTCTGATTCTGGTTCTTCTTTACGTGGTCTTCCTCTTTTTCCTTTTGGCTTATCTTCTATTATTTCAGGATTTTTGCGTGGTCTTCCTCTTCCTTTTTTTGTTATTTCATTTTTTGGCTCTTCTTTCACCAACGATAAATTTTCCAAAACTTCACTTGGAATTTCTATTGGTTTTGCTTTTGGTACTTGCTTTGTAGGTTTCTTTCTTGCTGGAATATCTGCCATTTTTCTTTCTGGTTTAACTGGTTTTGCCTCAACTTTATCCGTTTCTTTTTCAGCAATAATCGATTTAATTTTCTTTTCTTTTTTAGCAATCATGGATTGTACTTTACTACTTTCTTCAGGAATTGCCATTTTAGATTTATGCGATTTTTCATTAACCATTGGTTGCTTTGTTTTTGTATTTACCATCTCTGATTTTGACTTTTGTGGTTTTCGAGAACCAACTGGCTTTGTCTCTTTTTGAGGAACTGTTTGTTTTGCTTCCTTTTGAGAAATCGCAGGCTTTGCTTGCTTTTCAGAAACAGTTTTCCTTGTTTCCTTTTTAGAAATCTCAAGTTTTGTTTGCTTTACTTCTTTTTGAGGAATCTCAGATTTAGCTCTTTTATTTTTTTCTAAATTTTCTTTTTGAGCTGGTCTTTGATTTGTAATCTTAGATTCTTCAGTTACATTTGATTTCTTTTTTGGCTCTACTCTTTTTACTTTGTCTTCTACTTTTGTTTCTGTTTTTGGAACTATTTTTTTAGCTTGTCCTACTGGCTGAGCTTTTTCAAGTGTTTTTGACACATTATTTTTTCCTTTTTGCAAATTGGATTGAATTTGTACAACCGTTTTAGCCGTATTGGATTTTGTCGATTTTACTGAACTTGGTATCACAATTGGTTTTGTCATTTTGGTTTGATTTAATTTATTTTCAATAATATCAATTTTTACCCCTGTTCTTCTTTGATCTTGTTTCGTAGACATATTTTTAGGTGCAAGTCCTTGAACAGCTACCCCATTAATGCTCATAATTTCTTGATATTTAGCTGAATTTTCTTCTAACACAGCTTTGACGCTCATTGGCAAACAATTAATAATAATTTTCAATTGCTCATTTGTGTATTGTGGTACAATATTTTCAAAACTACTCACATATTTTTGAGTATTTTTCCCCAACTTTTTAAAATGTGCAATTATATTTTGAATTTCCAATTCACTTACTTCATTTTCATTTTCTGCTTTATAATTAATATCATCTGTATCAATTTTATAATAAATTTTAGCTTCTTTTTTGGTACGTGGTTTATGAATTAATCGACAAACTTCTTCAATTCTTCTGTCTCCGCCAATTAACGCATTATAAATACTAATTCCAAAAAGCTTTACTAAAAACGAACTTCCCTTTGTATGGCGATCCGAACAAATCAAAATAATTGGAATTTCGTTTCCTTGAAAATCATGTGCTTCATCACTGATTCCATCCAATTTTTCAAAAATAAATTTGTCAATTGATTCATAATTATTATTTGAAAATGGTTCTAAATCCTCGCTTATGACAATTCGATCATAAGATTTATCCTGTTGTATTTCTTTTTGTATTGCATTAAAATAATAAACATTTTTATAAGATAAAATTTCCCTATAATCTTTCTGATACCTTTTTATAATTGAATCAGAAATGCTTTCACTATTTACTGCAAATAAAACTTTCATTTGTATTACCCCCTCCAGCCGTTTACAACAACGGCAAAAACTAGTGGTAGAACTTGGCAAATTAATAATATGGTTACAAACGTTATTATTAATGCAAATCCTTTATCCCTAACATCTAATTTTCTGATACCGATTACATATTGATAAATGGAGCCAATCGCAATTCCTACAAAGCAAAATGGTATACTATAAATTCTAACTCCATTTAAAATATAGGCTGCCACTCCATAGGCGCTCGAACCATATTTTTCTATGTATTCGTCCATTTTTTGCTTGGTTGATTCCTTCATTTCTACTAATTCAGTTGCTTGATTTGACTCTAATACTTGCTCACCAGTAATAGCAAACACTGTAACTGAACTAAAAAATGCTATGACAACTACCATTATCCATATTATCTTTTTTAGCATATTCTCAAAACCCTCCTTGCTACACTATTCATAGCATACTTTTTTAACATTATTATCATACAATATATTAATCAAAATAGCAACCTTTTTTCTGGAATTTTTTTAAATTTATGTTTCTATTTTATTATAAAAATATTGCATCCACTTGTATACTGCATTTGCCCAATTTTTATCACTTGCATATCTTGTATTGACTGCTGTTAAATTAGAACCACCATAAAATTTTCCACTTGCTACATTGCCATCATAAATCACAGTTCCAGATGGATTTAAGTAATATTTTACAAAAACGCGACAAACCAAATCAATGCCTTCTGCATAACTTTCAAACTCATACGCCCCTTGATACGGATTTGAATCAACTGCTCCATATCCAAACAAATTCTTCTTGTTTTTGGAAATGGCGGAAGTTCCCCATGCACTTTCATGAGCAGCCACTGCTGCCACAAAAATACCATTAATTCCATATTGTTTTTCTGCATAATAAAAATATTCCGCATTTTGCTCAAAAACACCATTTTTATCTTTTTCATCTTGTGCAAAAATTTTCTTAAATTGCTCTAATGTCAAACCGCTTGGCTTTCTTAAATCCATATTCAAACTCAAACGATTTAATAATTCTTGTTTCGTAAATTGAGATTTTTCTTCGATTTTTTCTTGATTTGGATTTTGAATTGTCACACAATTACTTTGCACATATCCTTTTATTTCAACAGTTGAAATAAAATACCAATCTCCTTCTATTCTCAGAATTTTAGCAGTATCACCTTTATGTAAAGTACAGATTTTTTCTGCTTGTTCATTTGGTTCTAATTTAACACAAAGCGATGTGCTTACCACATAAATAGTATCTCCAATTTTCGGTTTTGGAGCACCATCCATTTTTCCTGTGCCAATTTCCACAATCCTTTCGACTGGTGCTTTTAGAATATTTTCAGCCATTTGTTGCTCTGAAACCAAAATATCTTCTTGGTATTTTTTGATGATAATTGCATTTTTTAAGCCAGCTCGTCCTTCTTGCAAAACTTGCATCATTCCACTTGGCAAATCCGGATTATTTCGATAAATGGTAGTATATTCTAAATCTGTTTGTTCCACAACCATTTCTTGTTTTACTTTTTCAAATGTATTTTCTTTTATAATTTTGTCTAAATCAATGGGATTTTGATTTTGATAAAACACTTTTGGTGTTGAAAATTGACTTTCTTTGACATCTGTTGCAAAAATTTTACTTGCTGAAAATATCATCAAAGATATAAAAAACAAGCATAACAATAAAGTTACACTAATTGTCAAATTTTTACCATATTGATTTACCATTTGATTCTGTTTTTTCATTTGTAAAATCCCTTCAAACACATACTCTCTCTTTTTTTATTTTAATATGAATTTATCCTTTTGTCAATAACAAAAAATAGCAGATAAACCTGTAAAAAAGCAATACTAATTCAGCCATTTTAAGCTTTTTTAATGCAATAAAAATCCCCCAGTATAACTGGGGGATTTACATATCGGCCTATAAGGCCTTA
>CAOKQM010000054.1 GCA_948470875.1 uncultured Clostridium sp. | reverse complement strand
CAGACGATAAGAGGAATTATGCAAAATTCATATGTGAACCATTAGAACGTGGTTATGGAATGACAATAGGAAATTCATTGAGAAGAATTTTATTATCTTCTTTACCAGGAGCGGCTATAACAAGTGTCAAAATAAATGGAGTAGTACATGAGTTTTCTACCGTAAAAGGAGTTGTAGAAGATGTTCCTGAAATAATTGTTAATTTAAAAAGTGTAAGACTTAAAACATTTGATAATGACGAAAAAATAATTAGAATAGATTACAAAGGCGCTGGCGAAATAAAAGCAGCTGATATTGTAACAGATGGAACAGTAGAAATACTAAATCCTGAGTTACATATCGCAACAACTTCTGAAGATGCTGATATTCATATGGAAATGACAGTTAGTAGAGGAAGAGGATATAATGTAGCAGAAAAGAATAAAAAAGATAGTAATTCAATAGATGTATTACCAATTGATTCTATATTTACTCCTGTAAAAAAAGTAAATTATGCTGTTGAAAATACAAGAGTAGGACAAATGGTAGATTTTGACAAATTGACAATTGAAGTTTGGACAGATGGTAGTTTGAAACCTTATGAAGCTTTAAGTTTAGCAGCTAAAGTTATGACAGGTCATTTGGAATTATTTATAGATTTATCAGAAACAGCAAAAAATACGCAAATTATGGTAGAAAAAGAAGAATCTACCAAAGAGAAAGTTTTAGAAATGCCAATAGAGGAACTAGAGCTTTCTGTAAGGTCATATAATTGTTTAAAAAGAGCAGGAATTATGACAGTAGAAGACTTAGCGAAAAAGACACAAGGAGATATGATGAAAGTTAGAAACCTAGGTAAAAAATCATTAGATGAAGTAACAAATAAATTGTATGCATTAGGTTTGCAATTTGCATCAGATGAAGATTAAATAATAGAGGAAGGTGAAATAAAGTGGCAGGTACAAGAAAACTTGGAAAACCAACAGATCAAAGATTGGCAATGTTAAAAACACAAACAACAGATTTTTTCAAAAATGATAAGATTGTAACAACTGAGGCTAGAGCAAAAGAATTAAAATCTATCGTAGATAGTATAATTAGCTTGGCTGTTAAAGAAAGTAAGAATTTTGAAGAAGTTGAAGTTAAAGTTATAAAAGCAAAATTAGATAGTAATGGAAGAAAAGTAACTGAAAAAGTAACTAGTAAAAATGGCAAAGAATATCTAAGAGTAGTAAAAGAAGAGAAAATGGAAAAAAGACAAAAAGATATGCCATCAAGATTAAATGCAAGAAGAAAAATCATGACGAAAATTAACAAAGTAAAAGATATTGATTTGGTAGATAAGTTATTTAATGAAATAGCTCCAAAATATGAAGAAAGACAAGGTGGTTATACAACCATTTTGAAAATGGAACCTAGAAGAGGCGACAACAGTAAAATGGCTATTTTAAAGTTAATTTAATAAAAAAGTACAAAAATTGCAGTCAGAAGACTGCTTTTTTTATACATAAAAATAATTGATAAAAACGAAAAAACATATTGACAGATGTAAAAATATATGATATAAATTAATTATTCTATAGATATACTCTATATCTAAATAAAAATTCAAGGCAAATTCTGCAAAGAAATCACAAATTAAAATTTTAAATCAGAAAAGTTTTAGGCAAAGAATTAGGCTATTTGTATTTTAATAAATGTTATATTTCAAGACCTATAATCTTATAAATTATTTGAAATTAGTTCTTTATCTATTTTATCAAATTTATTCTTTATTTAAGAAGTATCTTATAAAAATTATTCTTATGTGGATAATGAAATTTTTTATTTTCTAAATTGTTTATTTTGCGAAATAATTATTTTTTCTGTCGAATGCTTTCTCAATTTCGACATAACTTCTCTTAATTCTCCGAAGGAAAAGTAAGGACAAGTATCGAATATTAAACTAACAAAAGATAAGGAGGGATAGAACTTGAATGTAAAACATTTTATTGAAGACAGACTTTTGGTTTTCGAAATAACAGAGGAATTGGACCATCATGTTTGTGAAAATATTAGAAGGAGGGCGGATTATGAAATTCAAAGATTCATGCCTAAAAGAGTGGTATTTGATTTTAATCACGTTATATTTATGGATAGTGCCGGAATTGGATTAGTAATTGGAAGGTATAAAACAGTGAGTAGTTTTGGTGGAAGTTTGGAAATGATAAATGTAAATGACAAATTAAAACGAGTTTTTGAAATGTCAGGTATTTTGAAAATCATACCAATTATTGAAAATTGTGAAAAAGAAAAAATTAGTTAAGGAGGAAATATGGAAAAACAAGTAAAAAATGAAATGAAAATTGAATTTTTAAGTAAATCTGCAAATGAGGCATTTGCTCGAATAGCAGTAGCAAGTTTTGCTTCGCAATTGGATCCAACCATTGAGGAGATTGCAGATATTAAAACATCAGTTTCAGAAGCAGTTACTAATTCAATTATACACGGATATTCAAATACGGAAGGAATTGTGAGGATAAAAGCAAAACTTTATGAAAATGAGATTGAAATTGAAATATCAGATAATGGAGCTGGTATTGAAAATATTGAAGAAGCCAGAGAGCCATTATACACAACAAAAGGAAATTTAGAACGTTCTGGAATGGGATTTACAATTATGGAAAACTTTATGGATGATTTGTCAGTTGAATCGATTGTAGGTTTAGGTACTAAGATTGTGATGACCAAAAAAATAAAAAAAGATACAACTACATATTCGATTTAAGGAGGAATGAATGTATGATAAAAATAGAATTCTTATTATGAAATCTCAGTCTGGAGATGAAGCTAGTTTGGAACAACTAATTGCGCAAAATAGTGGATTAATTTGGAGTGTTGTGCGAAAGTTTTGGTATCGCGAAATTGAGCCAGAAGACCTTTATCAAATTGGATGTATAGGATTTATAAAAGCAGTAAGGCGTTTTGATTTTGAGTATAAAGTAGAATTATCAACGTATGCCGTTCAATATATTTTTGGAGAAATTAAAAAATTTATTCGAGATGATGGAATTATTAAAATCAGTCGAAATATAAAAGAATTGGGTCTAAAAATTAGAAATTTGAAAAAGATGTATGGAGAAAATATTTCTATTACTAGAATGGCAGAAATTTTAAAAGTTACAGAAGAAGATGTGGGAATTGCAATGGAAGCAGGAAAAAGAATTGAATCAATTAATCAATACATATATGATGATGGGAATTGTCAAAAGCAAGAGAAAATTATAGCAGAAAATAAAGAAGAAAATTTAATTGATAAACTGTTAATTTCAGATTTGATGAATAAATTAAAAGTAAGAGATAAAGAAATTATTGAATTGCGTTATTTTAAAGAAAAGACACAGACTCAAGTAGCAGGAATTATGGGAATATCACAAGTACAAGTTTCAAGAATTGAAAAAAGAGTGTTACGTGAGTTAAAAGAAGAGTTGATTCGAGGCGAAGTTATAGTTTCAAAATAATAGTTTTTAGAAAGGAAATGTTGTCATTTGAAGAAAGCATTATTATATTTTTTATTTGTTATAATTTTAATTTTTACAATGCCAATTGTTTTTACAGAAAAATTCCAAGAAACACAAGAAGTTTCAAGTGATAAAGTAGAACAACCACAATATGAAAAAGCAGATTATGGAAATTTAAGCAAAATAAAATTATTACATGTAGAAACAGGTGAAGTAGAAGAAATAGAATTTGATACTTATTTGTATGGAGTTGTGTCAAGTGAAATGCCAGCAAGTTATGAATTAGAAGCCTTGCGAGCGCAAGCAGTTGTAGCAAGAACATATACGATTTATCAAATAGCCAATGGAAAAAAACATGAAAATGCTGATATTTGTGATAGTTCGCTTTGTTGTCAAGCATGGATTTCTAAAGAAAATCGTCTAGCTCGTTGGGAGGAAAATGTAAGAGAACAATATTGGAATAAAATTGTAGATAGCGTAGATTCTACGAGTGGAAAATATGTTACTTATCAAGGTACTCCAATTAATGCTTTTTTTCATAGCAATAGCGGTGGTCAAACAGAACTACCAAGTAATGTTTGGGGTGGAAGTTTTCCGTATTTGCAAATCGTGTCAACTTCTGGTGAAGAAAACTATAATGGGTACTCTTCAGAAGTTCAAGTTTCAAAAGATGAATTAATTCAAAAAATGTTAGAAAAATATTCAAATTTTCAAATTAATTTTGATGAAGTCAATTGTATTCAAATCCTAGATTTGACAGAGAGTAATAGAGTTAAAACAATGAAAATCGGAAACGTAAGTTTATCTGGTGTGGAGGTAAGAAAAAGTTTT
>CAOKQM010000053.1 GCA_948470875.1 uncultured Clostridium sp. | reverse complement strand
TTAGAAACATAATATTTATCTTCATTGGTTTTATACATCGTATAACCACCTGCAGCACCTCTTGGAATAATAGAAACTTCTTTGACATCCGTTTGTGTCTCCAAAAATTTGCTTACAACCGCGTGTCCTGCTTCATGATAAGCAGTCAATTTTTTGTCTTTATCGGAAATAACACGATTAGCCTTTTCCAAACCAACTGTCACTTTTTTCACTGCATTTTCAACATCTTCATTTGTGATAGCATGGTGATTTTCTCTGGTTGCAATAATCGCTGCTTCATTTAAAATATTGGCAAGTTCAGCACCAGTAAATCCTGCTGTATCTCCTGCAATAGAACGAAAATCAACATCGTCTGCAAATTTTTTGTTGGCGCTGTGAAGTTTTAAAATAGCTTCTCTTCCGTTTAAATCAGGTGTTGGTATCGTAATTTGACGGTCAAATCTTCCTGGACGCAAAAGGGCTTTATCAAGCATTTCTGGACGGTTGGTCGCTGCCAACACAATAATAGTTTCATTTGTGTCAAATCCATCCATTTCAACCAATAATTGATTTAAGGTTTGATTGTTTTCAGTTTCTGCTCCACTATTACTACTTCTTCTAGCACCAATGGCATCAATTTCGTCAATAAAAATAATCGCTGGCGCCATTTTTTTGGCTTTGTCAAATAATTTTCTAACACGTGAAGCTCCAAGCCCTGCAAACATTTCAATAAATTCTGAACCACTCATTGAAATAAAAGGCACACCTGCTTCTCCCGCAATTGCTTTAGCAATTAAGGTTTTACCAGTTCCTGGTTTTCCATAAAGTAAAATACCTCTTGGAATTTTGGCGCCCATATCCAAATAAGCTTGCGGTTTTTTTAGGAAATCTACAATTTCGATTAATTCACTTTTTTCTTCGTCTAAACCTGCAATGTCTTTAAAACGCACATCTGATTTTTTATTGCTTTCTCCTCCATAAACTTTTTCTTTGTCATTTCCAAAACCTTGCATTTTGAAAATCATAAGCATTAAAGCAATCAGTAAAATCGTTGGTAAAAGCGAAAATAGCGTATCTGCAATTTTTAATAATTGATTGGTGCTTTCTTGGATTAGCTCGATTTCTAAACCATTCTCATCCACTTTTGTTTGTACAAGTTCGATAAATGCTTGTGTGCTTGGCACAATTACCTTTTTTTGTCTATCTTTCTCGTTTTCTTTGGTTCCCTCTTCTCCATTTAAGGTTTTGTAAGTAACTGTTATACTTGTGCTTCCTGTTGTCATTTTGATTTTTTCAATTTCACCTTCATTGATATCTTTGATTAATTCGGTGTAAGCAAGTTCTTTTTCTTCTTTATTCACTTTTTCAACATATAAAATTCCTGCTACAGCCACCACAAAAATGATAACAGACACAATCGCTAACAAAATTTTATTAGTATTATTTTCTTTGTTATTTTTCATATTTTCTCCTTTCTTTTATATTTCTGACCCATCTGGTTCACCATCCATTGGGTTTTCCTCTGGATTTTTTTGTTTATTTTTATCTTTTGGTTCTGGCTTTTTATTTTCTTTTTTCTCTTCTTGTGTTTCATCTGAATCTTTAGTTTGTTCTTGATTTTTCTTTTGTACATCCACAATTCTTCCAACTTCAGCTTGTTGTTTTAACAAATCGGATTTCATCATTAAAATGGCTGCAACAACATACACATACGAGATGAGTAAATACACAAGTCTGAAATATTCCGTATAAAAACCCGTTAGGTAATTAGCAATCTGATATGCCATACTCAAAATAAGCGAAAGTGTAAGAGCATAAATAGAAATATGAAACGCTTGCTTAAAATTCATATAAATTCTGCAAATTCTAGCAGAAATGTAAGCAAATATGGTGATAATCAGCCAATCCATAAAAACAGAAATAACTTGAACCATATAAAAACTAATCACAAAAATAAAGCATAATGTAACTGCAATTCCAACAAGTCCAATATTCTCAATTTGCTCGATTAACCCATTTTTATCAAAGGTTTGAACTCCATATTGATTTGCAAAATCCTGATAAGGATATTCTACTTCTTGTGCCCCTGTTTGATAAATTGCTTTGTCCTTCAAAAAAATGATTCCATTTGATTTAATATTTTCTTTGTATTGTTTTATTTTTTCTTGTGTTATATTTTCTGTTGTATCAGCAATCATGTAAAAATCAAATTCTTGATCATAAGCATTCACATTTTGCGAAAATTGCAATCTATCCTTTTCATAAGAAAAATCTGGGATTTCATTTTGAATGTACGCATAACCTTTTTTGACCATTTTCATGATATGAAACGTTTGGACAATTGCTATAATCATAGTTAAAATAAGCACAATTAGAAAAAAATATTTCACAGCAACCGATGTTTTTTCTTCCAAAAACATGCCATAATCCTCTAGTTTCGTCACAGCAATTTTGATTCTTGTGAAAAAACCGATTTTTTTATTTTCCTTTTTCATGATACATACTCCCTTCTAATCATGCTATTTACCTGCATTGGTGGAACTTCAAACACGACTTCATCTTCTAGCGAAATATTCTCACTACCTGTTATGTCAATTGCTGCATGATACATTCCTACTCTTCCTATGATATTATATTTTTTATCTTTTATCCAGACTTTTAATTGATTATCTTTGAAAAACTTTTTGATTTCAATTCCAACTGACAAAACATTTTCTTTAAATGAAAAAATATCTCGATCTTTTCTCATATTCAATCCATCCATATAACCAACTGGCACAATTGCCACTTTGGTTTCTCGTTTAGTATGGTACATATTTCCATAACTAATATTATACCCTTTTGGAACGGTTTTTATTTCTTGAATGCTAGATTTTAATTGACCAATTTTTTTTAAACCAACAACTGGAATCAAAGTTCGCCCTTGAATAAATGAGCCAAGTCTAACTGCATGCAAATTCATCATTCGATATTTCAAAAAAGCTGTACTTTCAGAACAATGCAACATACCAGGTTTTTGCCCTTCTTTTTTCAAAAATTGAACCACATCTAAAAATCGTTCATATTGCTGATACGTTAATTTTTCGTCTAACGGTTTGGAAAAATGAGTATATGTGCCTTCTATTTTAATTTTTTCACACATTTTATAACTTTCCAAAATTTCACCCAAATCTTGATACAAAAACCCATACCTTCCAAAACCTGTATCGATTTTCATATGAGCTTTTACTTCACAATCTTGAGTTTTAGCAATTTCTTCAATTTTATCAATCTGGTTTTTACTACTGATGGTTAAAATAATCTGATTTTGAATCAGTAACATAATTTCTTGCTTGTTACTGCTTGGGGTCAACATTAAAATTTGAGCTTGTATGCCTGCTTGCCTTAAAATAAGCGCTTCTTCGGTGTTGGCAACTGCCAAAAAGTCAATTCCATTTTCTTCTAAAAACTGAGCATATTCCACAAGCCCTAAGCCCATTCCATTTCCTTTGACTACACCAATAATTTTGGCATATTTTCCAATATCTTGTTTGCCTTGTGCTTCTAATCTTTTTTTAGCTATTTTTATATTATTTTCTAAATCCTTACATTTTACAATTAATTTTTTCATATTACTCCTATTATCCAATTTTGTTATGTAAATTAATAATTTTATCACCTCAAAACAATCTTTTATTTGATAAACATAAATCCATATCCAATCAATGGACTAATATAAATTACAAGATAAATCAAACTAATCCATGGCTGATAATCTACATAAAATTCTTGACATGATAAAGACCATGGATGTTTTATCATAACCCAACCGAACAAATCAAATATTACTGTTATGGTTCCCCATAAAACAGATGTTATCACAACATTTTGAAAAGTTACTGTGTTAAATGTGCTAAAGTAAAAATAGGAAAAAAGCGGAAATACAGTGATATTATAAAGTACATGCCAAGGTTTTGTTTTTTCATAGGCTTCTCCCATACCACTACTTTCTTTCATGGATTTCATATGTAGAACATAAATATTAAAAATGGTGTGCAAAATGCCAATTGCTGTAACAATGGCATAACCAAGCCAATAATATAACATTGAAGTTCCAAACTTTTCCATATTCGCTCCTTACCTATTTTTCAAAATTTCTTCTTCAATTTTTTCTTCGCTTTGTCTCATTGCCAAAATTGTTTTTTCAAACAACTCGTTTAATTCCCAGCCTAAATTTTCTGCACCTTGTTTAATCGTATCTCGTGAGCATCCTGCCGCAAATTTTTTATCTTTAAATTTCTTTTTTAAACTTGAAACTTCCATATCTTTTGTACTTTGTGAAGGACGCATTTTCGCAGCTGCCCAAATCAAACCAGTTAATTCATCTACAGCAAACAATATTTTCTCCATTTGATTTTCTGGCTTAATTTCTGAGCAAATCCCATAACCATGACTGCAAATGGCATGCACCATTTCTTCGCTTGCTTCAATTTCCTGTAATAATTTAGGTGCTTTTTTACAATGTTCTTCTGGAAATTGCTCAAAGTCCACATCATGCAATAAACCTACCAAGCCCCAAAATTCTTCATCTTGTCCATTTTCTTTGGCAAAATAACGCATAACTTGTTCTACTGTAAATGCATGCCTTATATGAAATTCTTCTTTGTTATATTTTTTTAATAATTCAATTGCTTGCTCTCGATTCATCTTTTCCTCCTAACGCTTTTCTAAACTTTGTAATAACGATATAAATTGCTACTTCTTCATTAAAATCTTCTTCTTCCACGTTCTCAAACTTCTAAAACTCTTTTCCGCCAATTTATACAACTTATAAACAAATGGTTTATATGGCATATAAACTTCTCCAATAAATTCTGTAAACTCTGCACCAAAGCCTTTTTTAAAACGATACAATCCATACTGTGGATGATTTTCGTCCACAACACCTGAAACACCACGAAAATCGTAAACCTCATGACCATTTTGAATCGCTTGTTTAATCATGGTCCATTGAAGCAAATAATTTGGCATCAAATTTCGATGAGAATTACTGCTCGCCCCATACAAATACCA
>CAOKQM010000052.1 GCA_948470875.1 uncultured Clostridium sp. | reverse complement strand
GATAGGATGTGTTACACCAACGATTTATGCAAAAATAAAATGGAATATTGAATTTTATAAATATGACAAAAGTGTTGAAATGCCAAGAGAAGCAATCGATTACGCAAAAGAATCAGGATTTGCAGATGAGATTGATGACGATTATGTCGTAAAAGATGGTGTGGGAATAAAACTTGAATCATTTTTGCTTACCGATGATACCTTAGATACGAGAGTAAATTTTAAATTTGCAGAAGAAAAGGAAGTCAATTCGGGTACATTTGAGTTTGGATATGTCATTTATGATGAAAATAAAAATATTTATGGTTTGCAAGCAAGAATTCATGAGGATAATGTAGAAGACTGGAATTTAAGGACGATTGCCATTTTAGAAAAATTAGGTGTAGAATATGACCCAGATGCAATTTATGCCTCAATTCTGAACGACAGTAGCACTATTGTATCAGTGGAAACAATAGAAGATAGAACCATTAGAAAAGATATTACTTTAAGTGCAAAAGATACTTTTCCAAAGAGTCAAAAGATATACATTGAATTTTTTGATTTAGGTTATTGGATGATGGATTTAGAAAGAGATTTTGAATATAGTGATGCAGACAAAGAAGATTTTGTGATTACAAAGGAAGAATGGATTTTTGAAAGAGATACATCTGAAAAATTTGCGGAAAGAAAAACACTTAATCTTGTATTAAAAGATGAAATTCCAGATTTCCAAATCGAAAAATGTACGCTAACTGAATCAGGAATGGTGTTGGATTTCAAATCAGAAGAGTATATGAGATTAGTTGGTACAGTCAAAGAAGTAGATGGAATACTGACAGATCCTTCGTGGAATATGGTAACTGTAACAAATGGAGAAGGAAAACAATATGAAAATTTAGGAAGTGGAGGTACTGAAAAAGGCACTTATAAAATGAATCTTGATGTTGGTAAAAAAGATTTGGAGAAAAAATTGTTTGTAAACTTTATCAGTAATGGAGAAAAATATACAAGTGAGTTAGTTGAGAAATAGAGAAATAAAAGATTAGATTTGTAAAAAAGTCTAATCTTTTTTGTGATAAAATAAATTTTATGAAACTTTTTTGCCCAAATTAATGATTATATAGTAGAGGAGGCAAATGTGGGGACTCAAGTTAAAGAAAAAGATTTTGAAGAAATTTATAAACAAACCTATTTAAATACGCTTAAATTTATTACCGTACATTGCTATGATATTGCAGATATGAATGATATTTTACAAGATACTTATGTAGAATTTTATAAAATATTGTGCAAAAAGCGAATTTTAGAAATTGAAAAAACGCAAAGTTATATTTATGGAATTGCAAATAATGTGATAAAAAGATATGGTGTAAAAAAGAAAAATTTGGTTTGTTTGGTAAATGAAGAAAATGAAGATATTGATGTGGCAGATACGTTTGATTTAGAGCAAAATTTTATGACAAAACAAGATGTGCAAAAAGTTTGGGATTATATCAAAAGTAAAGATTTAATAACTACTAAAATATTTTATTTATATTTTGTTTTGGGCTTAAAAATCATAGAAATTGCACAAGAATTAGAACTGACGGAATCAAATGTTAAAAATAAAATTTATCGCACACAAAAAGAAATTCAGAATCATTTAGGAAAGGATGTGATAGAAAATGACAAATAAAATTTGGAAAGAATATGTTGACGAAATTCACAATATAGATGCAAACTTTGAGAAGATTTGTTTGAAAACGAGGGGAGTGAGTAGTATGAAAAAGAAAATGTTAAATATGGCAGCAGTTTTTGTTGCAATTTTGGTAATTGGAGCAACTTCAAGCCAAATATATGCAAAAATTAAATGGAATATTGAATTTAAAGAATACCAAAATAGACCAGTTGGGGAGGCAAAAGGCAATTTAGATAGCTTAAGAGAATCAGATTATGCAGAAGTTTTGAATATGGATTATGTGGTGCAAGATGGAGTTAGTGTGAAAGTTGATTCAATTTTGCTAACAGATGATTGCTTTGATGCAAATCTTGAGTTTAAATTTGCAAAAGAAAGAGAAGTAAATTCACAAACGTTTCGTTATGGATTTGCAGTTTATGATGAAAATAAGAATATTTACGGAATTTTTTCTGGAATTACTTCTAAATTGCGTGTGGGGGATAAGGACAATACAGTCCCATTTTTGTATGAGGATTTGGGCATAAAATATGATAAAAGAGATCTTTATTCTATGGAACTTAGCGATGGAGCGAGTGCTGGACCTGTTGAAGTAAATGAGCAAGAACGAACGATTAAAGCAAATATTAATTTACGAGCAAAAGATGCTTTTCCAAGAAGCAAAAAATTGTATATCCGAGTTTTTGATTTAGGATATGATATGTATGATTTGGATTCTGTTAATTTAGAAAAACATACGATTGATACCAAAGAATATTTTGAGATTACAGATGCAAAATGGATTTTTGAAATTGATGTTCCTGATAAATTTTATGAAAGAAATACATTAGAATTAAAATTAGCAAATGAAATTCCAGATTTTGAAATAGAAAAGGCAACACTTACTGAAACAAGTTTGGTATTGACTTTTAAATCACAAGCATATAGAGATTTGATAACAGCTGGAAAAGATTTTGAAGGAAATTTTGGAGATGCTATGACAGCAATGTTAAATGTTACAGATGGTGAAGGAAAAATGTATCAAGACATTAGTGGAGGAAGCAAAGGAGAAGATGCGTATAAAATAACTTATGATGCTGGTAAAAAAGATTTAGAGAAAAAATTGTTTGTTAATTTCACAGTAGATGGAAAAAAATATACAAGTGAGTTAGTTGAGAAATAGAGAAATAAAAGATTAGATTTGAAAAAATCTAATCTTTTTTGTGATAAAATAAATTTTATGAAACTTTTTTGAAAATTTTAAGGTCTTATAAGTGTAAGTAATAAAAAAGGAGGAGTAATGGAAGAAAAAGTGATACTTGCTAAAAAAGGAGATAAACAAGCATTTTCTGATTTAATTGACCTTGTAAAAATGGATTTATACAAAATCGCCAAAACAAGATTACATAGTGAAGATGATATATCAGATGTCATACAAGAGACGATTATTTGTGCTTATAAATCTATGAAAAGTCTAAAAAAGCCAGAAAACTTCAAAAAATGGCTCATTAAAATTTTAGTGAATAATTGCAACGATACATATAAGCAAATAGGCAATTCTCAGATTTCATTAGAAGATGTGGGTGAAGAAATATATTCTTTTCAAGCCAAAGAATTAGAAGATATGCAAATAGAGGATATACTAAAAGCTTTGAAAGAAGATGAAAAATTGATTATTACACTTTATTACTTAGAAAATTACACCAGTAAGGAAATTGCAGAAATTTTAGAAATGAACGAAAATACGATTAAGACTAAAGTTGCAAGAGCCAAAGCAAAAATAAGAAATAATTTTAGAGGAGGGATTTATTAATGGACGAGCTAGATAAAAATTTAAGTAAAATTTTCAAAAAAGAGATTTACCTATCAAATCAATATAATCAGGCTATAAAAAAAATAATCAATGATTTGCCAGAGACGCATCAGAAAAAATCATTTCAGTTTCCAATTTTTAGAACACTTGCTACTGGAGTTGCGTGTTTTGTTTTCTCAACTGGAATTGTTTTTGCAAAAGATATTTCACAAAAAATTTATAATTTTTATGAAAATGGAAAGGGTATTGAAACAGCTATCAATGATGGATATATTGCAGAAAATGATTCGGAATATACAGATTCTAACACAGAATTTTCAAATGAAGATACAGGAATTGTAATTGAAAATTCTTCTGCAAAAGTAAAAGTGCAAGATATTGTGATGGATGATTTTAATTTGAGTAGCACCATTGTTGTTGATTTGCCAGATGAAGTGCTAGAGCAAATACCTGCAAAAGATATTTGGGAGATGCGTTTTCCAGATTTAATTGTAAGTGATGAAGAAGGAAATGTTTTATTTGGAATGGAGCCAGAGGCATTGAAAAACTATTTTAATGAGGAAGACATCAATAAAATATGGGAAAATGAAAAATTATGTAATAGTGGTTTGAATAGTTTTATTTCAGATAGGGGAACGATGCCAGTAAAAGCAATTTATAATATGTATGTGGAAAGTCCAGACCATTATCCAAAAAGTAAAAAATTAAAATTTGCGTTTACGAAAATAGCTGTATCGAATTCAGATGATACAATGTATGGAGACGAAGAAATTACGATTAAAGGAAATTGGGAAGTTGAAGTGGATTTGCCAAGTAAATTTTATAATCGAAAAACGTATATTTACAATCAAGTAGACAATGAAGAGAGTGAAAATAAAGTTTTAAGTTGTGCTGTTTATAATACCAATACGATTGTGGAACTTGCTTTAAAATCGAAAAAGCAATTAGAACGTTCTGCAAAAGCTGATTTCTTTAACATGTTAACAGAAAATGGTGCAAGTCCTGAAATTCAAGATTATATTCGATACAAGTTGTATCGAACGGAAGAATATCAAAAGTATATCGAAGAACAACGCAAAGTTTATGATACACAAAATATTTATATTGAAAACGCAAATGGAGAAAAGTTTGGATTTACCATGGGACCAATTCCAAATGGTGGAGGTTCGATTGATGAAGATGGAATTTTTCATACAACTTGTATGCTAGATTTAACTCAGAAAGATGCAACCAATGAAATGACTTTGCGTTTGAATTATTTGGGAAAAGATTTAGAGTTTAAATTGGAAAGAGAAAAGGAGGAATAGAAATGGCAAGTGATATAATCTATGATACCGTTCAAACGGTTTTTAAAGAATGGCTGGAACAATATACATTAGATACGGTAAGTGAAGAAGAAAGAATTAAAAAAGAATATTATACAACGAATTATACTGGATTTACTTATAACAGTGGTGAATGGAAAGAAGGAGACGATATTTCTGCTAGGATTGGAGCATTAGTGTTTCCAGTAAAAGAAGATAGTAAATGGTCTCAGTATAAAAAACTTTCTTATGAAGAAAGTCAAAATCCAAATGGAGATGGTTATTATCCACCAGATTATTATGTGAAATTATCGAAAATAGATGGCGAGTATAAAATTGTTTATATTGATTTTGTGCCAGAAGGATATCAAGAATATGCAGAAAAAATGAAAGAAAAGGGAATTGATATAGAAAATTTGAATTTAGAGGAAATCTTGAACAACAACTATGAAGAAATGACAGAAGTTGTTGAACAAAATGCAGAAGTATTAGAATTAAAGGCAGAAAATGAAATCATTGAAAAAACAAGTATGGGAATAACGATATTTTGCAGTTTGATGATTGTACTTAGTTTAATACTTTATGTAAGAAAAATTGTGAGGAAGAAATAAAATTGATTTAAGCAGATAGTTAGCCTTGCTAATTATTTGCTTTTATTATATAATCTACTCGAACAATAGTAATTT
>CAOKQM010000051.1 GCA_948470875.1 uncultured Clostridium sp. | reverse complement strand
TATGCACAATTGGAACACGGAAGAAGAAATGAATTTTTGGCACGAATATTTTGGAAAAATAATAACGCAAATCAAACCATTTACATTTGCAGTAGAAACCATTCAAAAATTAAAAGAAGAAGGACATGAGATTGTTCTTGTGACAGCAAGATGGCCTGAAGATAATTGCAATATTGAACAAATAACACTAGATTGGCTTTCTAAAAATCATATTGAATATAACGAAATAGTGCTTAATGCAAGAGATAAAGCCAAAGTTGCTATTGATAAAAAATTGGATTTATTTATTGATGACAGTTTTCAAAACTGCACAGAAGTTGCTAATACTGGAATTGATACTTATATCATGAATACCAGAACCAATCAAGGGTTAGAGGCAGAAAATATTATGCGTGTGTATTCGTGGCCAGATATTTACAACAAAATTAAAAAGAGTATAAAATAAAAACGAGAGGAGATAACGATGGAACTTTATGAATTAACGGTACATGAGTTAATAGAAAAGCTGGAAAAAGGTGAAATTACTTCTGAGGAAATCACAAAAAGTTATTTTGATAGAATCAAGAAAAAAGATGGACAAGTCAAAGCATATGTTTCTATTTTAGAAGAACAAGCTATAGCAAAAGCCAAGCAAATCGATAGTGATCGAGAAGCAGGAAAAAAACGAAGTAGGTTTGCTGGAATTCCGATTGGAATTAAAGATAATATGTGTGTAACAGGAACACGCACAACGTGTAGTTCGAAAATGTTAGAAAATTTCGTTGCGCCATATGATGCCACCGTTATTGAAAAACTAAATAATGAAGATATCATTTATCTTGGAAAATTAAATATGGATGAATTTGCCATGGGAAGCTCAACCGAAAATTCAGCTTTTTTCCCAACCCATAATCCATGGGATTTGTCAACAGTAGCAGGCGGTTCGTCAGGTGGAAGCGCAGCAGCAGTAGCAGCAGATTTGGCACCATGGACTTTGGGAAGTGATACAGGAGGTTCGATTCGTCAGCCAGCAAGTTTGTGTGGCGTTGTTGGTTTAAAGCCAACGTATGGCTTGGTTTCTAGATTTGGTTTGGTGGCATATGCTTCTTCTTTGGATCAAATTGGCCCAATCACAAAAGATGTGACAGATAGTGCACTTTTGCTAAATTTGATTGCAGGTTATGATGAAAAAGATACCACTTCAATTGATATGCCAAAAAAAGATTACACAGCTAGTCTAGTAAATGATGTCAAAGGCATGAGAATTGGTGTACCAAAGGAATATTTGGGCGAAGGAACAAGCGCTGAAGTCAAAGAAGCCATGTTTAAAGTGATTCAAAAATATCAAGAATTAGGAGCAATGGTAGAAGAATGTTCGTTAGATGTGGGACAATATGCATCTGCGGTTTATTATATTTTGGCGTGCGCAGAAGCAAGTTCGAACTTGGGCAGATTTGATGGAATTCGTTATGGCTACAGAACTGAGAATTTTGCGAATTTGAAAGAGATTTACAAAAACTCAAGAAGTGAAGGTTTTGGGGCAGAGGTAAAAAGAAGGATTATTTTGGGAACGTATGTGCTAAGTTCAGGCTATTACGATGCGTATTACAAAAAAGCACAAAAAGTGAGAACCATTATCAAAAATGCGTATCACGAATTATTTGAAAAATATGATTTATTACTTTCTCCAACTTCTCCAACAACGGCTTTCAAAATTGGTGAAAAAATGAACAATCCGCTACAAATGTATATGGCAGATATTTGTACTGTTCCAGTGAACATTGGCGGTTTGCCAGGAATCAGTATTCCATGTGGTTTGGATTCTAAAGGATTGCCGATTGGTTTTCAATTAATCGCTAAACCATTTGCAGAAGAAACGATTTTTAGGGCAGCATATACTTATGAGCAAAACACCAATTTTAGAGGAAAACATAAGCCAGAATTAAGATAATGGGAGATAAAAAATGGATTATGATTATATCAGAAAATATAAGTTGGAAGATGTTCAATTGAAAAGTTCTAGAAAATATTTTATCATCACTAGTTTTATAATAGGAATTGTAGAGATTGTATTATTAATAGGTTTTAGAACAGAGCCAGTTCAATTTTGGAGTGTAATAGCAATAGGATTCATGATTATTAGTTTGCAGCTTTATTCCGAAGTTTGGTCCATTAAAACGGAAAATGAGAGTTTGAATGTAAAGCTAGGCATTACCCAATATACAATACCATTTCGAGATTTTATTAATATAAAATTAATAAAAAGGAGAGGGAAAAGAAGAGGGAATTATGATTATAGCTATTATTATGATGAAATATTACAAATAATTTATAAAAAAAATAATAGAATGAAACGATTAGAATTAACAACTTATAAAAGATTTTTTACAAATGTAAAACTTATAAATGAATATGAAGTAATAGAATTTATCAATAAATTTAGTAAAGAAGAAAAAGATGGCTATCTAGATATTAGAACGCAAGAGGAAGAAAAAGAATTAGAAGAAATGTTAAGCAAGCTATTGTGGACGAATGAATTAGAATATATAGAGCAAAAGAAAGTTGTAATCGTAATTATCAGTACAGTTGTTATTACGATAGGAATTATACTATGTTTCTTAATACCATATATCATAAAATGCAATAGTTACTAAAAAAGGAGGAAATTATGTCAAAAGAAGATTATGAAATCGTGATAGGATTAGAAGTACATTGCGAATTATCTACAAAAACAAAAATATTTTGTAGTTGCCCTGCAGAATTTGGTGGTGAACCAAATACACATTGTTGCCCGATTTGTATGGCTTTGCCAGGAACGCTTCCTGTTTTAAATGAAAAAGTAGTGGAATATGCCGTAAAAGCAGGACTAGCAACCAATTGTAAAATTTCTCAAAATAGCAAAAATGACCGAAAAAATTATTTTTATCCAGATTTGCCCAAAGCCTATCAGATTTCCCAATTTGATATGCCACTTTGCTATGATGGTTATGTGAATATTGAAACTGATGAAGGCGAGAAAAAAATCCGCTTAGAGCGTATTCATATTGAAGAAGATGCTGGAAAATTAAATCATGATGATTATGGAAGAGGAAGTTTTGTGGATTTGAATCGAGCTGGAGTTCCGTTGATAGAGTGCGTTTCGAAGCCAGATTTGCGTAGCAAAGAAGAAGTAGATAGCTATCTTAGAAAGTTAAAATCTATTTTTGAATACATTGGAATTTCAGATTGCAAAATGCAAGAAGGTTCGCTTCGTGCAGATGTCAATGTGTCAGTTCGCAAAAAGGGTGTGTCTGAGTTTGGAACCAGAACAGAAATGAAAAATATGAATTCATTTCGAAGTATTTCCAGAGGAATTGAATATGAGGCAAATAGGCAAATCGAAGTACTTGAAAATGGTGGAGAAATTGTGCAAGAAACGCTTCGTTGGGATGATATTTCAGGGAAGACATTTTCCATGAGAGACAAAGAAGAGGCGCAAGATTATCGTTATTTTCCAGACCCAGATTTGGTGGCAATTAAACTTTCTGATGAATATATCCAAAAGATTAAAGATTCACTTCCAGAATTGCCAGAAAGTCGTAAAAAAAGATATTTAGAAGAATATCAATTGATACCAAAAGCAGCCAATTTTGTAACGAGTTCCAAATATTATTCAGATATGTTCGAAGAAGCAATCGCGATTTGCAAAAATCCAAAAACAGCTAGCAATTTACTAATGTCTGAGATTGCAAGGATTTTAAATGAGCGAGAAGAAGAACCAGAACAGATTCCGTTTACTGGAAAAGAATTAGGTGAGATAGTTGAGTTAATTGATAAAGGAACGATTAGTTCAAGTATTGCAAAAAAGGTTTTGGAAGAATTGTTTGAAAATCCAAAATCTAGCCCAGGTAAAATTATTGAGGAAAAAGGTTGGGTTCAGATTTCAGATGAAGGTGCCATGAAGGAAATTGTCATGAAGATTTTGGAGGCAAATCCACAATCCATCGCGGATTTTAAAGCAGGAAAAGATAGAGCTTTGGGATTTTTAGTTGGGCAAGCAATGAAGGAAACCAAAGGAAAAGCCAATCCACAAATGCTAAATAAAATGTTTATGGAAGAATTGAAGAAATAGAGGGAATTATGAAAAATTTAGTTATTTTTGGTGCATCTCGAGCAGGGAAAAGTACACTTGCAAGAGAAATTAATAAATTATATCCGAATTATCATATTATTCGTGGAGATTGTATCAGGCATGCTTTTCAAGAAACGCTACCAAAAAATGAAATTAATAAATATAATGGAAAAGGAATGAGAGAAGATTTTGCAAGATTCTCAGCAGAACTTTTTAAAGACCACACAGAACATGACGAATATTACAATTATATTTTTGATAGTTGCTAAAAATGCTGTAAAATTTTTTAAGCAAGATTCCACTATAATCATCTATTTAGGATATCCTAAATTAACGCCAAAGGAAGCCTTTGAAAATTATAGGAAATATGAAAAGAAAACGGATTGGACAGTAAGACGAACAGACGAGCAGTTATTAGAGTTTGCAGAAGAGTGGACACAAAATAGTAAAACTTTCGAACAGGATTGTCGAAAATATAGCGTAAGATTTGTCGATACATCTTATAACAGAGAAGAAGTATTAAAAAATTTGATTAATGAATTAAAAGAGGAACTAAAAAAATAATCTCCCACCAGCTAAGGCTCTCGTGGGGACCGCACAAGATTGTACGAACGAAAATCAAAAATAATGAAATTATTTTTGTAATGAGTGAGTTACAAGATTGGGTGGGAAGAGCCTAAGCGGAGCCACGAACCAAATGCAAGTAGAGACAGCTGGAGGATTCAAAAGGGACCAGCTGTTGGTCCCTTTGCGGGAATGGAGGTTTTAAAAGGAGGAAAGGCGAGGAGCCGTTCCTCCTTTTATTAATGCTCCTTCTTCCATTTCCCAATCACCAAAGTAAAGGCAACAGGGAATAATCCAATCATAAGTCCTGTTCTAAAAATAATAAGACTTGCTTCATAAAGCGAAATTGAAATATAGTATGTATGATAAAAAGAGAATAGAAGCACTCCTATTAAACAGATAATCATTGATATAACAAAGCATTTTTCAATTAATTTGATTGCTTTTGGTTCAAAATAAGTTGCGTACTTTTGAATAAACTTTTGCATAAAAAGCCTCCTTAATAATAAGATTTTCTTTACATTAATCGTAACATTTTAAGAAGAAGATTACAAATGAAATAACTGGAAATGGTATGTTGAGAATGTGGTTTTGGGCTAAAAACAAAGGTTATAATAATGGAATAAAAAAGTTTGCATTGATTGCTAGAAACATATTGACTTTTTCTGGAAATTCAGTTATAATATTGTTTGTAAGTAATAAACAGGAGTTATCTGTTTACCTTCAAATAGAGTATTTTACGATAAAAGCTATTTTTTATGTGCCTGTAGTTTAGCTGGATAGAATGGCAGGCTACGAACTATATAACCAATACCTGTGCAACAGCTTGTGCCTCTAAGAATTCC
>CAOKQM010000050.1 GCA_948470875.1 uncultured Clostridium sp. | reverse complement strand
AATTACGGCTTGTGAAATATATAAGCTTGAGTTATTATAGTTAAAGATTTTTAATGTGATTATCAGTAAATAGGCTAGTCGCTTATTTTATTATAAAAATTGATGGGTTGATGAAAGTTTATTTTTGTGATAATATATTAACTGAAAGATAAATAGTAATTTTTCGTTATGATTATAATTTATATAGTGTAGGTGTAGTTTATGAAAAATAGAAATAAATTATTTATAATCGTATTAATAGTTTTGGGTGTATTGATTATTTTTCCTTTTTGGAGTAATGGAACAATTCCAAAACGAATAGCCAAGATATATGGAACTAAATATATGAAAAGTAATTATCCAAAAATGAAATTAGAATATGATGGTATAGTGTGGAGTAAATATCATGGAGATTATCTAATTACGTTTAAAGATAATAATAATCAAAAATATACTTGTGTTATTGGTCCAAAATATTTGCCTATTCACATAGGACAAGGAGAAATGATAATATCAGAAACATATAGAGAAAAATTCTCTGAACGATAACTTACAATTTATAAGGTAGATAGTTGTAAAATTATCTACTTTTATAATATTGTTTAAGCAATAAATTTGCAAGTTGTATAAAAAAATATAACCAAAAACACTTGCAATAATATATTTTATGTGATAAATTATACACAAATAATCTGATTGATTTGGTATCAATTGTTAAGAAATTCCCAAAGTTGTAAATAACTACAACAAAGGAGCCAAAATAGCAACTTTCAAGATTATGAAGGTTGCTGTTTTTTATAAAAAGCAGTTAACTTATCCAAACAATGAGGAAAAAATAATTATTCTATAATTTTCATCATTTGTCAATGCTACTTGGTAGCTTGAGTAAGCATGCAAATACCAATAATACAATCTTGTATAATAGAATATTTTTGGGTCATAATAAATCTTTTAAAATAGCCAAAGTGAAATTTCACAAATTAATAATAAAATTTCCAAAAAACTCTTGTCATATTAAACCAAATGTGTTAAAATAAACCATATAAAGAAAACCGTTTGAAAAAGCAAAGTAAATAAGTGGTGAAATATTAAAGAGAGAGTAAGTTTTAGCTGAGAGCTTACTTATATTTACTTATTGAAAATTCACTTTTGAGGTTCTCATGCAGAAGATTGAAGTAGGTGTGAGCGTTAGTTACGTTATAACTTAGAATAAGATTAAAAGAAGTTTTAATGAAATTAGGTGGTACCACGAAGCATTTCGTCCTATGTTGGATGAGATGTTTTTGTTTTTTAATGTATTCTATTTTGATTAGAAGAATATTGTATAATACTGACTTTGTGTTAAGTATAGGCAAGATTTACTAATTCTAGTTCGTCTTTGGTAAAGACCAACATTGGTAGAATTGCGGGAGATGAGCGGAGCAACAGATTATTTAAGTAGAGTTTGTTGGAAATTGTTAAGAACCAACAAATGCTTTTTAAGTGAGAAAGAAAGGGCAGAGTTCTGTTCTTCTAAGAAATATATAGGAGGTTTTTATGGGAGATAAGTTTTCAGAGATAAGTGAGTTAGTCAAGAAAAAACTTGGAGAGATTAAAAGCTTACAGGAACTTCAAGATTTAAAAGTAAAATATTTGGGCAAAAAAGGTGAAGTTACTTCTATGCTAAAGGGCTTGGGAGGAATGGCACCAGAGGAAAGACCAATATTTGGGCAAAAAGTGAATCATTTAAGAGAAGAGTTAGAAAAAGCAATACAAAGGCGTGAAAGAGATGTAAAAGAAAAGTTATTAGAACAAAAATTAGCCAAAGAAAAAATCGATGTAACAATGCCAGGCAAAAATATTGAGCTTGGATCGGTTCATCCAATTACACAAGTCATACAAGAAGTAGAAGAAATCTTTTTAGGAATGGGCTACGCTATTGCTGATGGACCAGAAGTAGAAACTGCAATTTACAATTTTGATAAATTAAATACACCATCAGATCATCCAGCAAGAGATTTACAAGATACTTTTTATATCACAGATGATATTATTTTGAGAACCCAGACTTCACCAGTGCAAGCACGCGTTATGGAAAAACAAAAGCCACCAATTAAAATTATTTGCCCAGGTGTGGTATATCGTTCTGATACGCCAGATGCAACACATTCGCCAGTTTTTCATCAGATTGAAGGTTTGGTTGTTGATAAAAATATTACGATGTCAGATTTGAAAGGGACTTTGGAAATGTTTGCTAAAAATTGTTTGGGTCCAAATACAAAAGTGCGTTTTCGTCCACATCATTTTCCATTTACAGAGCCAAGTGCAGAAGCGGATGTTTCATGCTTTGTGTGCGGTGGAAAAGGCTGCCGTGTGTGCAAACAAGAAGGCTGGATTGAACTTTTAGGGTGTGGAATGGTGCATCCAAAAGTGCTAGAAAATTGTGGAATAGATTCAAATGAATATTCTGGATTTGCATTTGGATTTGGTGTAGAAAGAATTGCAATGGCAAAATTTGGAATTGATGATTTGCGTTTGCTTTATGAAAATGATGTGAGGTTTTTGAAACAATTTTAACTGCCATTAGGGCTTAAAGGGGACGCTGTCCCCTTGACCCTAGCGCCTCAGTCAGCGAGACAAAGGTTGCCAGATTGCTTATTTTGCGACTGGTATATACCTGCGCGATAAGCGCGCGAGCGGGATTTTGAACGAAAGCGTGGGGGCATGGTGCACAAAGAGGTGTGATAAAGGAGAAAATATGGATTTTGAAATTAGAAGAACCACAGTAGAAGATTTAGAGCAGTTGCCTGATTTGTATAAAAGTGGCTTTGGGAAAGATACGAATGTACAGAAAATGTATGAGAAATTTAATAAGCTAAAAAATGACGAACATTATTTATTTTATTCTGCTGTGACGGCTGATGGTGAATTAGTGGGATTTATGAATGTGATTTTACATGAAGATATTGTGGAAGAATGTAAAGATTTTGCTACGGTTTGGAATGTGCGTGCAAAATATAAAAGGCAAGGAATTGCCACAAAAATGTTTCAATATATGGAAAATGAGTTAAGAAAATTAGAGGTTGATTTTATTGATTTGACAGCAGTTAATACAGAAGAAGCAAATGCATTTTATCAAAATTTGGGTTATGAAAAAGAAAATGGATATTTTAAGAAGTTGTAAGGAGGAAAGTATATGAAAGCAAGTCTAGAATGGCTAAAAGATTTTAGCGAGATTACTGTTTCTGGAAAAGAATTAGGGGATATTTTGACAATGACTGGCTCAAAGTTGGAAACAATTGAAGAGCGTGGAAAAGATATTAAAAATGTTGTAGTAGGGAAGATTTTAGAAATTGAAAAACATCCAAATGCGGATAAATTAATTGTGACAAAAGTGGATGTTGGTAGTGAAGTGATTCAAATTGTGACTGGTGCAGATAATGTAAAGCCTGGCGATATTGTTCCTATTGCCAAGAATGGTTCAAGTTTGCCAGGTGGCGTGAACATCAAAAAAGGGGAACTTCGTGGAATCGAATCTAATGGAATGATGTGTTCTTGTGGAGAGCTAAATATTCCAATTGATAGATTTCCAAATCAAATTGAACATGGCATTATGATTTTACCAAGTGAAATGGAAAATAAGCTTGGCGAGAATATTGTTGATGTGTTGCAATTAGAAGAGGAAATTTTGGATTTTGAGATTACTTCAAATCGTCCAGATTGTTTTTCTATTGAGGGATTGGGACGAGAAACAGCAGTTTCTTTAAACACAGAATTTAAAAATCCACGAAAAGATTTAGAACAAATGAATGTAGGAAATAAAGAAGAAATTGAAGGATTGAAGGTTGATATTACAGCTCCAGATTTATGTTATCGTTATATGGCAAGGATTGTGAAAGATGTGAAAGTTGGTGAGTCGCCAGATTGGATGAAAAGACGCTTGGAAGCCTGTGGTATCAGAAGTATCAATAATATTGTAGATATTACAAATTATGTTATGTTAGAATTGGGGCAACCAATGCATGCATTTGATATTAACGCAATTTCTGGAAAGCACATTACTGTAAGGCGTGCTAAAGATGGAGAGGAAATTACAACTTTGGATGAAGAGCAAAGAAGTTTAAATCATGAAATGCTTGTGATTAGTGATGATGAAAAAGCGCTTGCAATTGCTGGTGTAATGGGAGCTCAGAATTCAGAAATAGAAAAGGAAACAACAACCGTAGTGTTTGAATCTGCTGTTTTTAATGGTGGAAATGTTCGAAAAACAGCAAAAAAAGTCGGACTTCGTACAGAAGCTTCAAGCCGATACGAAAAAGGTTTACCAGCTGAAAATGCTGAAAGAGCGATTAACAGAGCAGTCCAGTTGGTGGAATTTATTGGTGCAGGAAAAGCAGTCCAAGGCAAAATAGATGTTTATCCAACCAAACAAAAATTGAATAAAGTGGAATTTAATCCAGAAAAAATCAATCGTTTATTGGGAACGAATATTTCACGAGAAGAGATGGTTAAAACTTTGGAAAAACTGGAAATGAAAGTGGAAGGCGATGTTGTTATTCCTCCTTATTTTAGGGTAGATATTGAGCGTTTGGCTGATTTGGCAGAAGAAATTGTGCGTTTTTATGGGTATGATAAAATCGATTGTACATTAATTCATGCAGAGGCAACATTAGGAATTCGTACTAAAACACAAAAATTGACAGACAAAATTCGTCAGACTTTGGTTAGTAAAGGTTTATGTGAAATTTATACGTATGGTTTTATGAGTCCAAAAGAGTTGGATAAAATGGAAATTGCAGAAGATAGCGATTTGCGTATGCAAGTAATTTCAGTAAAAAATCCACTTAGTGAAGAGTATTCTATTATGCGAACAACAACACTTCCAAGTATGCTACAAACCATTGTGACAAATCAATTTAAGAAAAATAAAAATGTTGGTTTGTTTGACATTTCAAGAGTTTATCGAAATGTGGATGGAAAAGTCGAACAATCAGATGTGCCAACAGAAGATACAATTGTTACAATCGGCATGTATGGTGAGAATGTGGATTTTTATATTGTAAAAGGATTGATAGAGAAAATTTTGACAGTAAGCTCTGTTTTGCATTATGACGTGGTAAGTGAAAAGTGTAATAATAGTTATCATCCGGGAAAAACGGCGAATATTAAAGTTGGCAAAGATATTGTTGCAACATTGGGCGAAATTCATCCAGCAGTAGCGGAAAATTATGGTGTAAAAGGGGAAGTTTATGTGGCTGAAATTTGGCTTTCAAAATTGGTCAAATATGGCAAGATGAATAAAAAATATACAGAAGTTGCAAAGTTTCCAGCAGTAGAAAGAGATATTGCCATGTTGATTGATGAAAATATTGAGGTTGGCAATATTGAAAAAGTCATTCAGAAAAAAGGAAAGAAAATTTTAGAAGAAATTACATTGTTTGATGTTTACCGCAATGAAAAATTGGGTGAAAATAAGAAAAGTGTTGCCTATAGTTTGAAGTTTAGGAGCAAAGATAGAACACTTACCGATGACGAGATTAATGAGGCTATGGAAGAAATTGTAAAAGAGTTGGAAAATAGTCTAGGGGCGGAATTGAGAAAATAAAACAGGGGTGATGTCATTTTACAAAAATAGCAAAATTAGCCACCGATTTGCTAAAAAATCGGTGGTTTTGTTAATTTAAGAAGAAACCCCCGGTTATACCGGGGGTACAAAAAACTTATAGTTAT
>CAOKQM010000049.1 GCA_948470875.1 uncultured Clostridium sp. | reverse complement strand
AAAGCCACCAGCTTTCAAGTTTACCCCTCTATATAAAACATACTTTTTCTTAAATGATAAGAATCAGCATGTTTAACATAGCCTAGCCATCCTGCAATACTTCTTTGTATTTCAAGTAATGTTATTTTACCATCTTTTAGTTGTTTTGTATATCCTTTTAGCTTTCTTTTCATTCTATATTTGCTTGAGTTTCGTATTTTCATTCTATTTTCATTAATTTTATATCCACAAAAATTAACGCCTTGACTACTTTTAAAAATTCTTGTTTTTGAATTAAAGGTTAATTTTAAATTTTCTTCTAAAAATTTAGTTAACAAATTTAATCTTTCCCCTGCTATTTTTTTGTTTTCACATAATATTACAATATCATCCATATATCTAAAATAAAACTTACATTTTAAGCTGTGCTTAGTGTACTGATCTATCTCATTTAGATATATATTAGCAAACATCTGAGAAGTATAATTTCCTAAAGGCAAGCCTTTCATTTCCTTTGTTGATAACAATATTGTTCTTGTAAGCCAAAGTAATTTCCTATCTTTTATTTTTCTTTTTAAAATCTCCCACAAAATTTTTTTATCTATATTTTGAAAATATTTTGTCACATCCATTTTTAAAATATAGTATTCTTTCCATTTCTCTTTTGCTATTCTCATTGCTTTTTGAACATCTTTTGAGGCTTTGTGCATTCCTCTATGTTCAATTCCAGCATAACTTATCGTGATAAATTGTGGTACAAAATAAGGTTTTATAAAATTTTCTACATACCACTGATGTACCACTCTATCCGTATAAGGAGATGCCATTATCATTCGTTCTTTTGGTTCATATATTTTAAAAGTTTTATATTCTCCTGGTTGATATTTACCATGTTTTAATTCTTTTTCCAATCTTAAAAGTTCGCTTTCTAAATTCAACTCAAATAGGATTACTTCTTTCTTTTCCCTTTTCCCTTTTTCCTTTTCTTGCTTTTTTATGTGCCAACAATAATTTTTCAAACGAAACTGCTTGTTCATATACATTTCTTATGGTCTTAGGCATTTCTCACCACTCCCAATGACTTGATTAACCCACCTAACATTCGGCCAATTTCATCTAATAATTCATTGCTATATTTATATTTCTTCATATCAATCCACTTATTATGATACATAATCCTTATACAAATTCTTTGATAATAAATATGACTATCTACCATATTATAAATTTCTAGTCTTTTTCTTTTCTCTATTTTACTTGCAAGCAATATATTTTTCAATATTTCATACATACTCGTTTTTATTTCTGTACCAATACTAAATTTTTCAGTCCTAGGCAGTTTTATTAATGTGGTCAGCATATATTCTATATATTTCTCTATCTTTGGTATGATAACTAATTCATTATTTTTTCCTACCATTTCCGTTCTTCTTTCTACAAATTTTAAACTGGAACCCGCAAAAGCAAGTTCCAGCTCGTTTCTGAAAATTCAGTGGCCAGTGCTACTAATCAAGCCCAAGCTGTCCAAGACCGTAATTGCGAACATTAACTACATCGATGCTGCGATAAAGGTCAGCAAGCGGACCGATGTTACTATTGCAATCGAAGCTACCACCAGCAGCCCAAAAGCCACCAGCCTTCTCCCATGAATCTTCTGCAAGTATTTTATACACGTTTCCCAGGTCATAGAATCCGCAAATTTCTCTACTGCCTGTTGCTTCAAAACTGTTTTGAGCATTATCGGAATCCGCAAAGTGCCCAAGTTTTGCTGAATGGTCACATACTGCATCCCACGCATCTTCAACCGTAACCTTTCTCCATTCCACAAGGCGCCTAATCAGTTCCAGATTTTTGCATGCTCCTTCTGTTTTTGCCAACACCCTGCTATTTCGCTCTGGTGCGTAATTTTTGAAGATAGTTACCCAATCGTTGTAGGATTTTCCTACCGCAGGCAGTAATCCCGGCTGATACACCAATTCTCCCGTAACTGGGTCAAAGGATGGATCAATGGCCATGCAAGTAAAAGCATGCAACCTGCCTTTTACTCTGGCATCTAAAAACAGCTCCTTTGTTTGTTTCTGTCTGTTAGTTCTTGGCTCATATTGTAGCCAATCAGCATCCAGTTGAAATGCTAAAGGATCAATCCGCCGTTCAAACTCGCTTCGCAGAAGATACATTTTCTTCTCTGGCACTATTAGTGCAGGTGCTGTATCAAACTCCAGCTTAATTTTATTTACGTCCTTCGGCACGATTAATTCAATAGACCGTCTTTCAGAATCTTTATATTCCATCTCTGCTGTGTTTCCCATATTTTTGTCCTCCTTAATTTTATTGGTAAAATCTTTTAGATGAAATCATATATATATTACTATATATAATTATTATACCATATTTTACATAAAATTGTCAAGAAATTTGAGATCAATTGTTAATTATAATGTGATTATACTATTCCTAGATTTTTTCTTATTATTCCCGTAAATACCTTTCTTCCTCTGAAAACACACATCCACAATATTTCTGCCTATACAAGCCTAATTCACGCGCGGTTGCTTGTCCTTCACGAAACCCCTGTCTAAAATCACGATACAAAAAATCGATTTCATATTTTTCTGCCATTTGCTCACAAACCTTTTTGATTGCTTCATGATTTTGATAAGGACTCACAAATAATGTTGTACAAAATGCATCAAACCCATTTTCTTTTGCATATTTGGCAGTCTCTTCCATGCGTACTTTGTAACAATAATTTTGGCAACGATTTGGAATATCCTCTGAAACATTTTTACAAAATTCACGTAAGCCATAATTCTCATTCACAATTAATTGCAAATCCAGCATTTTACTATATTCGATTAAACAATCACGCCTTGCTTTATATTCTATAAAAGGATGAATATTCGGATTAAACCAGTACAAAACTGGCTGGATTCCTTCTTGATTCAAACTTTGAATACAATACACACTACATGGTGCGCAACAAGTATGTAACAATAATTTCATTTTCTAAAAATTACCTTTCTTCTTTGATTCCCAAATGTTCATAAGCAAGTGATGTTGCCACTCTTCCACGTGGAGTTCTTGCAATAAACCCAATTTGCACCAAATATGGCTCATAAACATCTTCTATTGTTTCAATTTCTTCTCCAATACTTACTGCCAAAGTCTCAATTCCAACCGCTCTACCGTGATACTGAATTATCATCGTTTTTAGCAATTTTCTATCTGTTTCATCCAAACCTATTTCGTCAATATCCAATTTGTTTAACGCAATTTTAGCAATTTCTAATGTGATATTTCCATCGCCTAAAACAAGTGCATAATCTCGTATACGTTTTAATAAACGATTGGCAATACGTGGCGTTCCTCTTGAACGTTTGGCAATTTCTTTGGCTGATTTTTCATCAATTTCGATTTGCAAAATTTCACTTGAACGCATTACAATTGTTGTCAAATCTTCAATTCCATACAATTCTAATCGCTGGATAATCCCAAAACGGTCACGTAGTGGAGTGGTTAACGAACCTGCTCTTGTGGTTGCGCCAACCAATGTAAACTTCGGTAAATCTAATCGAATGGAACGTGCACCTGGTCCTTTTCCAATCATAATATCTAAATTAAAATCTTCCAAAGCTGGATACAAAATCTCTTCCACACTTCGATTTAAGCGATGAATTTCATCAATAAACAAAACATCATTTTCAGATAAATTGGTCAAAATGGCAGCCAAATCTCCTGATTTTTCAATCGCTGGCCCTGAAGTAATACGAATTTTGGCGTTCATTTCATTGGCAATAATATTAGAAAGTGTTGTTTTTCCAAGACCTGGCGGTCCATACAAAAGCACATGATCTAATGCTTCTCCACGTTTTTTGGCTGCTTCAATATAAACTTTCATATTTTCTCTGACTTTTGTTTGCCCAATATATTCACTTAGGCACTTTGGACGAAGGGAAACTTCATTTACAAATTCTTCGTCATCTTGTAGCGTTGGTAACAATAAATTATCTTCTTCCATTTCAATTCTTCCTTATATTTTTTATAACTTCTCTTTCTAAACTTAACGTAAGAACTATACTTCCATATGATATTGTAAATCCTCCATATAAGGAAATATTTCTCTTACTCTTTTTAAGGTATAAACTGCGTTTTTGGGATGAGGACATTTATCCTGTGTATCAATCAATTGATTTTTATAGCTATTTTTCCCCAATTTATAAATCAAATAACGATATCCCATATAATTATAATTTAGTTGAAATCCATTATCTAAATCTTCCCAAAACATTTCAAATGTGTAATCTTTTTCCATTATTTTTCCTTTCTCACTGGAACACGAATAGGTTCCGTTTTTTAATTTTTATAGCTTCTGTATTTGTACAATTAACGCACAGTAGAACCTCATGTGAAAAATTTTGCTCACCGCCCATACTTTTGAAGGCCAGTATTCCTTATACAGATTGTTAAGAAATAGCCCTCTTAACAAAGAATTTATTTTATCATTTTTTCGAATTCGTCCTCGCTAATGATTACAATTCCCAAATCTTGTGCTTTGGTTAATTTGCTTCCTGCTTCTTCTCCTGCTAACACATAATTTGTTTTTTTAGAAACGGAACCTGCCACTTTTCCTCCAAAACTTTCGATGATTTTTTTGGCTTCCTCACGTGAATATTTCTCCAATGTTCCAGTTAATACAAAGGTTTTCTTTGCAAATCGCTCATCTATCATTTCGTCATTTTCACCAGATTCCATATTAACACCAGCTATTTTAAATCGTTTTATCAAATCTTTAGTTTGGTCTTGGTTGAAAAATTCATATACATTTTGCGCCCTTTTTTCGCCCATATCTTCCACCATTGTCAAACTTTCTACACTTGCTTTTGCTAAATTATCGATATTTTTGTATTTTTTGACCAATTGTTTGGCAGCACTTGCTCCGATATTTTTAATCCCAAACCCATTAATTAAGCGATAAAATTCACTATTTTTACTAGCTTCAATGCTATCAATCAAATTTTGTGCAAACTTTTTGCCCTCTTTTTTCAAAGAAGCAAAATCCTCTAATTTCAAATCATACAAATCTGCAATATTGTGAATCAAACCTCGCTTTAACAATTCTTCTACAATTTCATCTCCAAGCCCAACAATATTCATACATTCACGTGATACAAAATGCAAAATATTACGATGAAGCTTGGCTGGACATTCAATTCCAATGCAACGTGTAACCGCCTCTCCTTCTTCTCTTACAGCCAACGCACCACAAACAGGACACACTTTCGGCATCTTAAATTCCATTTCATCACCAGTCCTTTTCTCCGTTAAAACCTTCACAACTTCTGGAATCACATCTCCTGCTTTTTGAACCAAAACTTTATCACCAATGTGCAAATCCTTTTCTTTGATAAAATCCTCATTATGAAGCGTTGTTTTTGAAATAGTAGAACCTGCCACTTTTACTGGCTCTAATAGCGCCATTGGAGTAATGGCACCCGTTCTTCCTACTTGGCAAATAATATCTTTTATTACAGTTTCTTTCATCTCAGGTGGATATTTGTAGGCAATTGCCCATTTGGGAGTTTTTGCATTTACACCCAATTTTTCGCGATATGCTAAATTATCTACTTTAATAACCGCGCCATCAATCCCAAAACTTAAAGCTTCTCTATTTTGACCAATTGCTTCAATTTCTTTTACCACATCTTTTATATTATCACACAATTTTACAACTGGATTTATCTGAAAGCCCAATTCTTTTAAAATTTGCAATGCTTGTGCATGTGATTCAAAATTCCTATTTTCGCATTTTTGGACATTAAAAATAAAAATATCCAATGGACGAGAAGCTGCAATTTTGCTATCTAACTGACGAAGTGAACCAGCAGCTGCATTTCTACTATTGGCAAAAAGTGTCTGTTCTTTTTCCTCTCGCTCTTCAT
>CAOKQM010000048.1 GCA_948470875.1 uncultured Clostridium sp. | reverse complement strand
TAACTATAAGTTTTTTGTACCCCCGGTATAACCGGGGGTTTCTTCTTAAATTAAACAAAAAAGCTACTTACTCGTAGCTTTCTGTATTTTTATATTAACAAAAACTGGGCTTTTTCAAGACCTCCAACATCATGGATTTAGTTATTTCAAAGTTCATTAACATAATTTTACACAACATTGTCAATATTATATTTATCTTTTGCTTCATACTTCGTATGCAAATACTTATGCGCCACATGGCTTCCCGGTTTTTCCAAAAACTCATCGTATAATTCCTTCATCATTGGATTTTGATGTGATTTTCGAATCACACTTTTTTCGTCAATGGAATATAAGGCGTCTGCCCTTAACTTTCTAACATCAACAAAAGCTCTCGTTTTCGCATCTTTAATCGGCTGACCGCCACCCATTACGCAACCTCCAGGACATGCCATAATCTCCACAAAATGATATGGTGAATTTCCTTCCTTAATTTGCTCCATGATTTTTCTTGCATTTGCCAAACCACTTACTACTGCTATTTTTATATCCATGCCAGCTACATTCAAAGTCGCTTCTTTGATACCTTTTTCGCCTCTGACTTCCTTGTACTCAATCGGTTCAACATTTTTTCCTTCCAATGTATCAACCGCTGTTCGAATCGCAGCTTCCATAACACCACCAGTTGTACCAAAAATAGCACCTGCTCCGCTGGCTTCTCCCATTGGGTCGTCAAAATTGCTTTCTTCTAAATGGGCAAAATTTAGGTTGGCTTGTTTAATCATTCTGGCAAGTTCTCTTGTAGTAAGCACAAAATCAACATCCCTTCTGCCCTCTACTTCCATTTCTTCTCGGCTACATTCATATTTTTTAGCAATACATGGCATTACAGAAACCGTACAAATTTTATCTGCATTCATTTCATATTTGTCTGCAAAGTAAGATTTGACAATTGCTCCAAACATTTGATGTGGCGATTTGCAACTTGACAAATGTCCCAAAAGTTCTCCATAATTTTTCTCCGCAAAACGCACCCAACCCGGACTACAAGATGTAATCATTGGCAAAACACCACCGTTTTGCACACGTTCAAGAAATTCATTTGCCTCTTCCATAATCGTTAAATCCGCGCCTGTATTGGTATCAAAAACTTTGTCAAACCCAATTCGTTTTAAAGCTGTCACCATTTTGCCTTTGCTATTTGTTCCAATTGGCATGCCAAATTCTTCACCAAGTGCAACTCTTACTGCTGGAGCTGTTTGCACAACAACAAAGGTATCTGGGTCTTTTATTTTTGCCCAAACATCATTGATATTTTCTTTTTCGTGCAATGCTCCTGTTGGACAATTTTCAATGCATTGACCACAAAATGTGCAATCTACGTCATTTAAGCTATTGTCATATGTGGTAGAAATGCAAGATTCGAAGCCACGATTGATGCAGTCAATCGCACCGATTTCTTGTACGTTTTTGCAAGTCGCTGTACATCTTCTACACAAAATGCATTTGTTGAAATCTCGAACAATCGAAGGAGATTTGTCATCGATTTCGTGTTTTGTCATTTCGCCTGGAAATTCAATATTTTGGACATTAAATTTTTCCGCCAACTTTTGTAGTTCACAATTTCCGTGAACGTGTACAAGTTAAGCAATCTTTAGCATGATTGGAAATGATTAAATCCAAAATAACGCGTCTTGCTTCTAACACGCTTGGCGTATGGGTATGCACCACCATTCCTTCTTCGACTTTCTGAATACAAGATGTCGCAAATCCTTTTCTGCCTTCGACTTCCACAATGCACATTCGGCAATCACCAACTTCATTAATTCCTTTTAAAAAACACAAGGTTGGAATATCAATTCCTGCTTCTTTGGCAGCTTGCAAAATGGTGGTTCCTTTTTTTACATTTACTTCTATTCCATCTATGGTTAGTGTTATTCGTTCTTCCATACGATTCCTCCTATTTAACAATATTTTTTTCCCATATTCTCCTTATATAACCTAATGATAATGTAGATAATGTAAAACCAATCACAGGAACAAGTGAACTTAATAATATCTTATCATAATTTCTGACAATATAAGAATATATAATTACAACTATATATGTCAAAATGCATATGCATATTTTTCTCGTCCAACTAGTTTCCCATTTTTTATCTAATTCCACTTTTTTGTTTCTAGCTTTTATATTTTCAATTTCTTTTTCTAATTCATTCATTTCCATTTTTTCCTTTCTTTTATCCAATCGCCTTAAATGGGCAACTTGCAATACAGGTTCCGCATTTAATGCATTTATCTTGATTAATCACTCTTTTTTCGCGCTCTTTTCCCTCAATTGCGTCTACTGGACAATTTCTTTGGCATAAGCCACATCCTTTGCATAAATCAGCGTTTACTTCAATTTTCGCAATCTTTTTGCATTCATTGATTCTACATTTTTTCTCTACGGCGTGTTCTCTAAATTCTTCACGGAAATATTTCAAAGTACTTAGTACAGGATTTGGTGCACTTTGCCCAAGCCCACAAACACTTGCTTTTTTAATATTCACTGCCAATTTTTCCAAGCGATATAAATCATATTCTTGACCTTCGCCACTACACAATTTTTCCAAAATCTCCAGCATTCTTTTCGTTCCAATTCTACATGGTGTGCATTTTCCGGCAACTTTCTGCAACTGTAAATTCTAAATAAAACTTCGCCAAATTCACCATACATTTTGTATCATCCATAACAATTAATCCACCAGAACCCATCATCGAACCAATTTGCGCAAGCGATTCATAATCAATTGGAGTATCCAAATGCTCCGCTGGAATACATCCACCAGAAGGTCCACCAGTTTGAGCTGCCTTAAAATTTCTTCCATTTGGAATGCCACCGCCAATATCATACACAATTTCACGCAAAGTCGTTCCCATTGGAACTTCCACCAAACCAACATTATTCACATTGCCACCCAACGCAAATACTTTCGTTCCTTTGGAATTTTCCGTTCCAATGCTAGCATACCAATCCGCTCCATTTAAAATAATTTTCGTGATATTTGCCAAAGTTTCTACATTATTAATAACTGTTGGTTTTCCAAACAATCCACAGCTTGCAGGATATGGTGGTTTCACTCTTGGCTGACCTCTTTTTCCTTCAATGGACTCCAAAAGTGCCGTCTCTTCTCCACAAACAAATGCTCCTGCTCCTAAACGAATATCAATATCAAACTCGAAACCAGTTCCCAAAATATTGTCACCTAGTAAACCATAGGCTCTTGCTTGAGCAATTGCAATTTTCAATCTTTGTACTGCAATGGGATATTCTGCTCTAACATAAATGTAACCTTGATTGGCTCCAATCGCAAAACCTGCAATTGCCATTGCTTCTAAAACAGCATGTGGGTCACCTTCTAAAATACTGCGATCCATAAAAGCGCCAGGATCACCTTCATCAGCATTGCAAACGACGTACTTTTGGTCTGCTTTTTCTTGTTTCGTAAAACTCCATTTTTTACCAGTCGGAAAACCTGCTCCGCCACGACCTCGCAATCCTGATTTTAAAATGACATCAATAACGTTGTCTTGGTTCATTTCTGTCAAGACTTTTTCGATTGCTTTGTAACCGTCAAAAGCTATGTATTCATCAATATTTTCTGGGTCAATCATGCCACAATTTTGAAGAGCAATTCGTTTTTGTTTTTTGTAGAAATCTAAATCGTTTAGCTTATCTACTATTTTTCCGTCCATATTTTTACACAGCAAACGTTCTACTTTTTGCCCATTTAAAATATGTTTTTCAATGATTTCATGGCAATCTTCTGGCTTGACATGAGCATAAAAGGTTTCTTCTGGACGAATGATAACAATTGGTCCTTTGGCACAAAGCCCAAAACAGCCTGTTTGGATAACACGTACATTTGGGATTGCTTTTTCTTTTAATAGGTTTCGGAAGGTCTCAATGATTTGTGGTGATTTTGACGACGTACAACCAGTTCCGTGACAAACTAAAATGTGTTTTTCTCGTGTATCTGATTTGGTGTTAATTCGTAAATCTAATTCTTTTCTTTTTTCGTTTCTTATCTTTTCTATTTCTTGGATTGTTTTCATGGCTTTCCTCCTTTATTTTTAGGGTTGGATTTTTCATTTAGCAATGTTTGTTATTATTAGGGCAAACGAGTCATCTGACCCTACAAAGTTATTGGTTCATGTATTGGTCAATTACAGCATCTAATTCTTTGACAGTGGCATTTCCATATACTTCATCGTTAACCATGAAGACTGGCGCTAAACCGCAAGCTCCAACGCATCGGACATCATCAATGGAAAATTTACCGTCTGGTGTGACTTCTCCAGGTTCAATTTGTAATCGTTCTTTGGCTCTGTCTAGCAATTTTTGGGAACCTTTTACATAACAAGCAGTTCCTAGGCAAATTGAAATATTATATTTTCCTTTTGGGGCTAAAGTAAAACGAGAATAAAATGTAATCACACCATAAATTTCCGCCATAGGAATCGATAAATATTCGGAAATTTCTATTTGGGCTTGTTTTGGAATATAACCATATTTTTCTTGGATATCATTTAGAATCGCGATTAAATTGTCTTTTTGTTTTGTGTAATTTTCTAAAATTGCTTTTGTTTCTTCTCTTACTCTTATACATGCACATCTTTCTTCCATATTATTTTCTCCTTATTTTATTCTATTTTCATTATACCAAAGTATTTCTATTTAAGCAATTATTTTTCCAAAGAAAAAACAACTAGAAATTAGTTTTCCTAAATTCTAGTTGTTTTTTGTTATTTTATTTCCATTTTGCCTATTAATGCTAATTTAAGTTTTGCTAAATCCGTGATTGTAATTTTTCCATTTGCATCAATATCTGCTGCTTTTAATGCGCTATCTTTTGTCAATAATTCTTTTTTAATATAATGTAATTTAAGTTTTGCTAAATCCGTAATTGTAATTTTTCCATCGCCATTTATGTCTCCTACTACAACCAATGTATATTGCTTTGTAGAACCTACTTTTACTATCATACCTGTTGCCAATTTATCATTTTGCTTTAATTCATTTCCATCTTTATCCAAAAATACCATTTGTTCTTCTGTTTTCACATTTCGAGTAAATTCATCTATCGTTGTTTCTGAAGAAATTCTTGTAATAAATCCTTTTTCTATTGTATACACCTCAGAAGTAATGGTTTCTGACTCTTCTGGTCCATCTGGATTTTCTGGTTGATTAGGTTCTTTTTTTATCCAATCAACAATAGCTTTGGCTGTTCCTTTATTTCCTGCTTTATCTACAAACTCGAATATAAATTCTCCATTTTCTGTAAATACATAAGACATACTTCCATTATTATTTGTTACTGTAATTTCAGTGCTTGGATTCACTAAAGTTGCTGTTACATTTTGGTTGGTCTGTTCGGTGATATCATATTGTACTTCAGCTGTTGGAATAACTGGTTCTGGCGTTTCTATTTTAGTTGTATCTTCATATAAATTAATCATTGCTATTGATACAAACATATCATACGTTTCTAATTCTAATTTTACATATTGAGCATTTACACTTTCATCCAATACAACTTTTTTCATTTCTTGATCTCGTTCAAGATTTTCTACTCTTCCTGCCTCTGTCCAACTTTCTCCATCCATACTTACATAAATTATTGCATTTTTTATGTCACATGGATCAACATCTCTATATTTCTTTGGAAGAAATTCTAATGCAGATATCGGTTTAGGCTCATCAAGTTTTATTGTAATAAACGGTTTTACCTCTTGATCTAGAACATTCTGTCTAAAATCTGTATGCCATAATGTATTTACATTACCATCTATTACATTTGGCGCATAAAATGGTCTTGAAGAATCAGCAGATTGTGTTGAATAACCATGTATTGATAAATGTTTAATTGGAATATATTTTTCTGTATCTGTATCCTTATCTTTCGTAAATTGATATTCTAAGCTTTCACTTGGTGTATAAATTCCTGTTCCTTTTGTTCTAACCAAAAGTGTGTTATTTCCTGTTACAACTGGTTCTTGTTCAGCATAAGATTTCCAAGCCTCTTCACCAGATAATTTCCACTCAAGTGTATTGCTATTGTTTTGCCCAATTAGTCTGTTTTCCCAATCATTTACATACGCTGCTTCTTCTGGTGTTTCACCTTTTTTTATCTGAATTACATATTCAGTTTGCTCTCCAGCAAAACGAATTTTAATTTTATCATTTTCATTAATTTGATTGATTTCTTCAGCTGATAATTGATATTCTTTTCCATTTGTTTCTTTCCATGTAGCTCCACCATTTAGGCTATAACTCCAATGTGCATTTTCATTTTCACCTTCTAACATGATTTTTCCAGCATTTGCTCCATCAAATGAAAATTTCACAGCTGTTTTAATCGTCTTATCTTCATAGAAGTTAAACATTCTAGCAGCAAACCAATTTCCATTTGTTCGATCAGCAACAATTTTCACATATTGCACTTTTGATGGGTTATCCACTTCAAAAGCTTTTGTATTTTCTATTGCTTGCTCAACTGTATTGGCTTGATTACTATATTCCAAATTGGTTTGTCTTGATAAAATTTCCCAATTTTCGCCATCCATACTTCCATAAACCGTACCATCATAGATTTTACCATTTCCTCCAGCAGCTGGCATAAATTCAACTGCAGATAAATAAACTGGCTCATCTAATTTGATTGTCATATAACGCTCTGTATCACTACCATCCCAAGCAGAATGGTACCTTGTGTTAGCATTTCCGTCAATCGCAAATGCCGCAGCACCTCCATTACTTGTTGCTTCAGTCGAAACACCGTGAATTGACAAATGCGAAATTGGTATATACTTTCTATTTTCTGGTAAATTCTCTTGTGTAAATGTAAATGTCGAACTTGTTGTACTTGCTAAATATGTACCTGTTGCTCCCACTCTAACAATGACTGATTTGTCACCTGTTAAATCTGGTTCAGCAATACTATAAGAAGTCCATTCATCTTCTTCTCTATATTTCCATTGCATTGCAGGACTTGCAGCAATTAGTTTATTTTCTAAATCATTAGCATATAAAGTTGTAGGTAAGCCTTGTGATTCTTGAATATCGATTTTATATAAATTTTCTTCATCATAATTCACACCAACA
>CAOKQM010000047.1 GCA_948470875.1 uncultured Clostridium sp. | reverse complement strand
ATGGAGGAAAAACTAATACGCCAAATGCGGGATTTAGTGGAACTGTGGATATAAGTGGGTTGGCAAATGGAAAATATTTGTTAAAAGTTAAGCAATTGTCCCGATATGGGGACTTGATATGCGAATATGTAGTTCAAATAGAAGTTGTAAACAAAAAATATTTGGGAGAAATGTGTGTGGATAGTCCAAAATTCGGGGCAACTTGTGAAAGTGGAAGTAATTTAAGTATAGCTGGCTGGGCGGTAGCACAAGATGAGAGAGCAACAGTAGAAATTTATATAGATGATATTTGGAGGGCAACAGCAAGTCGTTATGTTCGTGAAGATGTTGTGTATTATCAAAATAAATATGGTGGAAAAACGATTAATTCTGGATTTGGAAAATTGATTAATACAACTGGATTTTCAGCAGGAGTGCATAAATTGACTGTGTATGAAAAATCCCGATATGGAGAGATTATTGGCGCAGTGGAAGTGAAATTTATTATAACTAAGCCGAATTCAAATCCAAATCAAGGTGTGATAGAACAAACCAAACCAAGTAATCCAAATCAAGGAACGAATCTTACTTTAGGTGCTAAGGGAATTGATGTATCCCAGCATCAAGGCACGATTGATTGGAATAAAGTTGCTAAAAGTGGAATTCAGTTTGCGATGATAAGAATTGGATATAGAGGATATGGAACTGGCGGATTAGCAGAGGATTCTAGGTTTAAAACTAATTTTAAAAATGCTGTTCAGAGTGGATTGAAAGTAGGAATTTATTATTATTCAAGTGCGATTAATGCAACTGAGGCAAAAAAAGATGCAGAATATGTAATTCAACTGCTTAGGAAATATGGTTATCAAAATCAAGTTTCTATGCCAATAGCAATTGATTTAGAAGTGAATTCGAGTAGTGCAAGAGATGCCAATGTAAGTAGAGCGATGCGTACCAGTATTGCCAATACATTTTGTGCAAGTATGGCAAGTTATGGATATACGCCAATGGTGTATGCATGTAAGGCGTTTTTGAATGGAAATATTAATGCAAACCAAATTCCATATGATGTTTGGGTAGCTCAATATAATTCAAAATGCACGTATACAGGTAAATATACGATGTGGCAATATACGAGTTTAGGGAAAGTTTCTGGTATTAATGGAAATGTAGATTGCAATATTGTTTATAAAAATTATTAAAAAAAGAAGCTGTAAAAAAGTTAAGTATATTACGTGAGAAATTTTGGGCTTTGCCCCAAATTTCGCTTGCTCTTTTATAGAGTTTTTTTACAGCTTCTAAAATTTTTTATGAATGATAATTTGATTTTTTGTAATGCGTGATTGGATCTTCGTCATCAAATTTATAATGTGAATTTTGAGTTGTATTAACAGGATCTTCTTCTTTTGCAAAATTTTCAGGTTTAGAAGAATCTTGAATGTTAATACCATTTGTGAATTTTGTAAAATTGTAAGTTTTAATTTTTTGTTTTTCTTTGTATTTGGATTCTAGGAAATCAACTTTGGCTCTACCGACTACTAGTTTTCCTTTTAAATCTTTGGTTTTATAAACAATCATTTTGAATTTCAAAGCTTGAATTTGACCAGATTTGATGTTTTCTTTCCAATCCCATTTGATTTGTCGATAATTAGGATTGTATTCGTTTTTATCAGTTTGATAATCATTATAGAATTTCCATTCACGATGGTCACCAAATTCTCTTTGCCACCAATCGTTGTCTTCTGGCGTATTATTTCCAAAAACAATTTTATTGGTACTATTGGCAAGTAAGGTTTTTTTGAAAGATTCATTTACAAATTGTCCTAGATTTTGTGCAGATACAATAGTTCCAACACGATATTTTCGATATAATGTAAACATATCTTCGGTTCCTTTACATACAAAAGGAGGGAATTCATCAACATATAGAAAATGTGGAATTCTTGTTTTTTCAGTACCAGGTCTTGAAAGAACAGAATGCTGCATTAAAAGTAAAACAAACAAACCAAAGGCTTTATGAATGGTTGCACCTAAATCTCCTCTACGTGTGCACACTAAAATAATTTCACCATTTTTTAAAATGTTGTCATAGTTGATATTGTTAGTTTGATTACATAAAATATTTCTTACGCCTGGGTAACGAAGTAAATTTTCAAGTTGAGCAGAAACCGCTTGAAGATTACGTGCAGTAACATCTTTGTCAGTTGCATTTTCATAAAACATTTTTTCAAAATAACCTAATTGAATTTCATACTGACTTGCCAATTCTGGAATTTGTTTCATTTGTTCTGCCAATTGCTCAATTAATTCAAAGTGATTTAACAATTTTAATAAATCATTTAAGGTTGGCAGTTCATTTTCATGCAGACGAGGGTGCATTTCTTTTAATAATATGGTTAAATTTTCAATTGCTTGAATGGCAACATTTTGGTTAAATACAATACTAGATGAAACTTGATTTTGATGAAAATCAATATTGGTGTCATACATCCTTTTTAAAATGGTTGAAATGGCTAATGAAGTTTTTAGTGGGTCTTTAAAAGCAAAAGGATTTAGCCCAATGGAATTTGGATTATTTGGGTCAATGATATGATATTTTAAGCCAAAATTGTCGGCCACATCTTGAATATGTGAAAGTGATTCATAATCAGGAGATAAGTAAGTTAAGCCTAAATCTTTATAAATTGAGTTTTCACCATGGTAGTCAAAAGTTAGTTTTGATACATAGGCTTTAAATACTTTTTCTTTATTCGAAATTGGTGTTAACATATTTAAAGAAAAATTCTCATTGATGTAATCATTTGAGTAAGGTGAATTTAAGTTGGCAAGACCTGTGCGCAATGCAGTAAAACCAACTTCTTTAGAAGCTTCCTTTAAAAAGTATTTTTTTTCTAAATCTCTAGCAATCATTGGTTCAAAAATCATAGAGGTTTTTCCAGCACCAGAGGTTCCCACAACCAAAGTGGATTCATATCTTCGGGTTTCAGGAATTTTGATGATAGAAGAAGAATCGTAATCTTTGCAAAGCACCATTTCGCAAGTATAAGGACCAGTTCCTTCTTTTTTATTGGATAAATCAATTCCTGGATAATCAAAAATCGAATCTTTGATATCTTTGTTATCATTTATAGTTATGTATAAAAATTTGAATAATGGATAAAAAGAGCAAATTGGAACATACCAAGCTAAAGCGGAAAAGGCAGGTTTAATTAAATCCATAAAATTTGTGATGATGTAGGTATAATTTGGAACGGAAAATAAAAGTAACCAACCGAAGTTTATTCATCCATTGAATAATCATAGAGATAACAACTAAATATAAAGTAATGGAATATAAATATAAGAAAGATAATTTGATTTTTTGGTGTGTTACAAATTTTGAGGCATAACAAAAATAAAAGGCAAACACAGGACATGCCAAAGCTAAGGTATATTTAATAGGACCCCAATAAGAGACAGAAATACCCGAAAATCCAATTAGTAACATTTCTACTATGCGGTCAATGACAATATAAATTGAGAAAAGAGTTAGTAGATAAGTTACAAAAGTGTTTCGGTCTGTTTTTAATTTTTTTAACAATTTATCTATATATTTCACTTATTTTCCACCACTTTCTATGTTTTTATTTATTGCATAATTTTAATACACATATACTACTATTATCTTACAAAATTGAAAAAAAAACAAGAGGTTTTATAAAAAAAGATAGGATTTTCTTGAAAAAATTTAAAATTTTGCCCAAATACTTCTGAAATAACTTTTTTAAGAATATTTATTTAAAGTATTGAAATAAACCAAAAAAAACAATATAATAGAAATATTACAAAAAGGAATGTGAGGAAATATGTCTAAAACAAAAAAAGAAGGGTTTATGCAAGGAATTCTTGCTTTGATGTGTTCTCAAGTGATTATTAAAATATTAGGCTTAGTCTATAGTATGTATTTGACAAATCGCGAAGGATTTGGGGACAATGGAAATGCGATTTATATGGGCGGATATCAAGTGTATGCTTTATTGCTGACATTGTCATCGATTGGTGTGCCAAACGCTATATCTAAGTTGATTTCTGAAAAATTGGCATTAGGAGATCGAAAAGGAGCAGATCGAATTTTCAAAATAGCATTTGTGGCTTTTGCTTTTATTGGATTTGTTGGAACTTTGATGTTGTATTTAGGAGCAGGATTAATTGCTAATTATTGGCTACAAATTCCAGAAGCAGAATATACTTTAATGACACTATCTCCAGCGATTTTCTTTGTATCAATTTCATCTGTTATTAGAGGTTATTTTAATGGAAGACAAAAAATGTCTGCAACAGCCAAATCGCAGACTGTTGAGCAAATTTTTAAAACATCACTTACTATTATTATTGTAGAAATTGTGGCGATTTTCACACATGTAAATACTGAATTGATGGCTGCTGGAGCCAATTTGGCGACAACTTTTGCTACCTTTTTAAGCTTTTCTTATATTTATGCTTTGTATAAAATGAATCGAAGAGAAGAATTTGTTTCCTTAAAAAAAGAAATGGGAACCAATTCAAAAGAAAGTGCTAGATCAATTATTCGCAAAATTTTAGCAGTTTCGATTCCAATATCTGTGAGTTCCTTGATTTCTGCAATTAATAAAAATATTGATTCAATCACAGTTGTACGAATATTAAAGCCATTAATTGGGGAAGCTACAGCAAAAGCAAAGTATGGAATTTTAAGCTCAAAAGTGGATATTTTAACTTCTATGCCACTTGCTTTTAATATTGCATTTGCGACTGCTTTGGTTCCTGCAATTTCAGGAGCAAAAGTAAAAAATGATACACAAACTATAAACAAAAGATTGCGATTTTCTATTTTAATTACGATTTTAATTGGATTACCTTGCACATTTGGGATGTTTTTGTATGCCAGACAAATTTTAGAATTGTTGTTTCCAAATGCCAGCTCAGGTGGAACTTTGCTTGCCATATCTGCTTTTACCATTATTTTTACAGTTTTGGCACAAACCATTAATGGTGCTTTGCAAGGTTTAGGAAAAATTCGTGTACCAGCAATTGCGCTTGGTTGTGGAGTTATTGTAAAATTGATTGCCAACTTACTTTTGATTCCTATGGAAGGAATCTATGAAAATGGAGCCGCAATTGGTTCTGTACTTTGCCATATTGTTTCTTTTTCGATTGTATATAATGTACTGAAAAGAACAATAGAATTGGATTTTAGAATTAGTAAAATGATTGTAAAACCACTTCTTATTACAATTATTATGTGCATAATTTCGTATGCTACCTATCAAGCTTGTTTAAGTTTAGCAATTGTTTCAAAAATTGCAACCATAATTGGAATAATAATTGCTGTATTGGTATATGCTATACTCATAATTTTAGGCAAAGTCTTAACAAAAGAAGACATAGAAATGTTGCCAAAGGGAGACAGAATTTATCACTTCTTACAAAAAATCAAGATTTATTAAAGCGCAAAAAATGCGATAAAATAAGGGATTTGAAAACTCGAAAGTCGATAAACATTGAAAATAAAGAAAAAAATTAAAATAATTTCAAAAAAAGAAGGATTTTAGCTAACTTTGGCGAATAAAAATAATAGTAGAACGAAAAAATCTACACAATTTAAAAACTATTAGGAGGTATTTTGAAATGAACAAAGCTGAATTAATCGCAGCAGTAGCTGCAAAAACAGGAGCAACAAAAAAAAGTGCGGAGGAAGCTGTTAATGCATTTGTAGAAGTAGTTACTGAAACATTACAAAAAGGAGATAAAGTTCAATTAGTTGGATTTGGTTCTTTCGAAGTAATCAAAAGAGCTGCTAGAAAAGGAAGAAACCCACAAACAAAAGAAGAAATCAAAATTCCAGCATCTAAAGCTCCAAAATTCAAAGCTGGTAAAGCATTAAAAGATTTAATTAATAAAAAATAAATAGAAATTTTGTAAAATAGAAATAAAAAATAGAAGCGGATAAGACAGATTTTTGGGGGAGTCCGCCTCTTTGTTTTTTATTAAAAGAAAAAAATAAAAAAAATTATAAAAAACTATTGACAAATAGAAATTAATCGTTTATAATATATCTTGTTGCTAAGGTAAGTAGCAATTCATTAAATATGCAGGTGTAGTTCAATGGTAGAATTCCAGCCTTCCAAGCTGGCTATGCGGGTTCGATTCCCGCTACCTGCTCCATTAGGGAAGTCATTGTATTAGAAAGAGGTCTAGTATGATGGCTTTTTTGTTAAGACTAGTATTCAAATATTTAGTTCAAATTATGCATTGTTATATAGGTCATGAAATCTTGATTGTAACTCGAATTTGACAACTTTATGTAGATATTGTATAATAATATTATTAACATTAAGACTTGAAAAAGGTCAATTGAAAGGAGAAATTAATATGACAGAAAGAGAAAGATTAGACAACAAATTCAAAGAGGTACTTAAAAGCCGGAAATTAGAAGACACAATACAATCGCGAGGAGATGCTGTGGATGCCAGTGAGAAAGTCATGGATATTTTTAAATATGGCTTTATCAACGGTACGAAAGTCCAAGAAATCATAATGCATAATCCATCGGTTGACATGTTTTTTTTCAGTGTGAAAGTGCCTGACGGCGGATTTTACAGTAAACACGAATGTTTTTCAGATAACTTGAAAAAAGCATTAAAAATAGCTGAATGCTCTATTAATGAAGAGATTAAAGAGCAGATGTTAATAATTCTTAATGGGTATTTTGAAATTTCGGAAGATTCATCAAAAGCCACCATAAGAATTTAAAAAAAAATTTAAAATTGACCCAAATCCTCCACGATGCAAGTATTTTGCATTGTGGGGGAATTTCTAATTTAATATAATTAGGAAAAAATGAAAATTGCTCATATTGGGCTCGTTTTACCCCATAATTAACCAATCACTTATTATTTATTTAGTAAAGTAAAAAATAGTAACAATTAGCCAGATATATGTAACACAATATTATTCTATCCTACGGGGAGTAATCACTCCCAAAACTCCTTCTCTATCCTCAAAAAGGTGTAATGCATTTAAAGTGCATTAAAAATGCATATGGCTTAAATTCCGTATGATACGAGAAATAATTAGGGTTTTAACTGAAAATTACCTAAAAATTTTGGAAAAATACCTTGTAAATGTGTTGTAGTTCTAGTAGT
>CAOKQM010000046.1 GCA_948470875.1 uncultured Clostridium sp. | reverse complement strand
AATAATTTGGCATCAAATTTCGATGAGAATTACTGCTCGCCCCATACAAATACCAAGTCTTCTTGCCATACATAATGGGAATAATTCCTGCAATTGGCTTGTCCTCATGATAGGCCATCAAAAGCTTCATATGCTTAGGCGCTAACACATCATACATTTTTTCAAAATACGCCAAAGAACGAATGATAAAATCATCACGTTTTCCAGTCTCTTCCATAATTGCATGAAAATCCTTCAAATCGGCTTTGGCTGCTTCTTTTATCACAACACCTTTTTTATTTGCCAAACGAATATTATAACGCGTTTTTGAATGAAAATTGCTCAATACTTCGTCTTCTGTTTTCCCTTTTATATCAAGCTGAAAAACAAATCTCGGCTGAATTTCATCCTTAAAATCCTTGCTATCATCTTTAATTTTATAACCAATATTCTCAATGATTTCTCGAAATTTTTCATCTGACTTTAAAATATCTGGCTCAATACGAAGCACAAATGCCTTATATTTTTTAGCAAGCTCATTTGCTCCATCTGTCAAATCCTTCAAAACTTGTTCATTGTAAATATCACAAACAGGTCCTCTGGCAGAATACATCAAATTCCCAAAAAATGGGATTTTTCGAATCCATACACACAAACTTCCGCTGAATATTTCCTTTTTCGTCTTCTGATAAAATCACTTCTTTTTTCCAACTTGTTTTCACTTCACCCCATTCCAATGACTGCTGAAAATTGCATCTCGGATGGTGACTTAAAAATTCTTTGTATTTTTGTTTGTCATTTTCGGTTAATAATCTCATTTAAACAAATTTCCTTCCTTATTTTTTTGTTCATGTATTGCGTGATTAACGCATGGCTCATTAGCAGAATTTAGCACCCAACATGACAAATGTTTGTCCCTCTGACCAAACAGTGGAGTCAAGAAGCAATGCCTCTTGTGGGAATTAATAAGAGGGGTTACCCCTTATTAAATTCGCATTTATTTTTCAACTACCGTTCCTTCTTTGGTATCTTTTACCAAATATCCTTTCTTTATCAATAAATCTCGAATTCGGTCTGATTCTGCCCAATTTTTACTTTGACGCGCTTCATCTCTTTGTTTGATTAATTCTAAAATTTCCTCTGAAAATTGCTCTTCTTGTTTTTGAAAATTAGCCAAATCAAATCCTAAAACTGCATCAAATTTCAACAATAAATCTTTTAATTTCTGAGACTTTTTTGGATTTTTGACAACTTCCCAAACCACACTCATCGCAACTGGCATGTTTAAATCATCATTGATTGCCTTTAAAAATTTCTCTTCCCAATTGCTAATAACTTCTTCTGTGATTTCTTCTGTGCCTTCGCAATGCCTCAAATAGCCTTCACGCAAACGATTTAAAGCCACTTTCGCAGAATCCATTGCTTCCCAAGTAAAATTAATTTTATTGCGATAATTGGATGTAAAATTAAACATGCGATAAACCAATGGCTCATACCCTTTATCAGCCAAATCTTGTAAGGTATATAAATTGTTCAAACTTTTAGACATTTTTCCGCCATTGATCGTCAAAAAATCAACATGCATCCAATAATTTGCAGGCATTTTTCCACAAAAACCTTTGCTTTGCGCAATTTCATTTTCATGATGAATCGGAATATGGTCAATTCCTCCAGTATGAATATCAAAATGGTCACCCAAATAATGATAACTCATTGCAGAACACTCCAAATGCCAACCTGGATAACATTTTCCCCAAAACGTATCCCATTTCATCAAATGATTTTCTGGTGCTTTGATCCAAACCGCAAAATCCGAAATATTCTTCTTTTCGCTGTCAAATTCAACACGAGCACCTGCTTTTTGATCTTCCACCTTACGATTTGACAAAACACCATATTGGTCTAACTTTGATGTATCAAAATAAATCGTATTTTTAGTTTCATACGTATACCCATTTTCAATGATTTTCTGGACATAATTTTCCATACATTCTATATGCTCAGTTGCTCTTGCAAGAATTTCTGGCTCATCAATATTTAGTTTATTCATATCTATCAAAAATGCTTTCATATAAAATTCAGCAATTTCAAATGGGTCTTTTTTCTCGATTCTAGCAGCTTTTAGCATTTTGTCTTCTCCGTCATCCGCATCTGAAACCAAATGCCCAACATCGGTTATGTTCATCACATGTTTTAAAGAATACCCATTGTATTTCAAAGTACGTCTTAGCGTATCCATAAATAGATACGCTCTTAAATTTCCAATGTGTGCATAGTTATAAACCGTTGGACCACAAGAATATATGGTAACTTGCTTGCCATCAATTGGCTTAAATTCCTCTACTTTTCTGGTTAATGTATTATATAAATTCAAAATTCATCCATCTCCTTTATTGATTTGCCTCTGTATTGGCAGGTGGCTCTACTGGCTCTGTCGGATTTTCCTGTGGTGGATTCGTTTCTGTATTGGTTGCAGGTGGTTCTGTTTGAGGTGGTGTTACTGGTTCTGTATTCGTAGTTGGCGGATTTTGCTCTGGTTGTTCTTGTGTTGTATTTTGCGGTGTTGATGTATTCGTTTGTGTTGGTGGTTCTGGCGTTGTTTGAGGTGGTGTTTGAGGTGGCGTTGGTTCTGTTGGCGGTGTTTGCTCTACTACTGGTGTTGCTGGAACAGGAACTTCTAATGGTGACGCTGTATGTGGACACACACCTGTTGGTGCTGCACCAGTTGTTACTGCTGTTGATTTCCAAGCTGTCGCATCTCTTTCTTTTGGTGGAACTCCATTATAAAATCGATATTCTCCAAATGGGCAACCTTCGCAACACAATAAATTTGTTTCTCTACATACCATTGCCATTGTATGCCCATCACATACTTCTGGTACTGTATCTTCTGTAAATACTTCTGTATAAACACCTGTGCAACTACCAGAGGCTTTTAATCCTGTGGCTCTACAAATTGCAACTTCGACAATTCCTTCTGGTTTAACAAATTCAGCAGGTGGCAAATTTTCATGAATTTTGGTCATCACTTCTGACCAAATTTTACCTGCTGGGTTACCAGAATATGAAACAGTTGCATTGGTTTCATAGCCATACCAACAAATTCCTGTATAATATGGAGTAAATCCACAAAGCCATCTGTCAAAATCATCATTAGTAGTTCCTGTTTTGGCAGCTACATTCATTCCTTTGATAGAACAATATTTGGCTGTTCCAGCAGGACCTACAACTGGTTGTGTTAAAATATTTTTGGTAATATAAGCATTTTGTTTTGATAAAACAGTATTAACAGTTTGTTTTGGTTCAATTACGACATTTTCATTTTTATCGGTTACATATTTATAAAAAGTTGGTTCAATATAAGTTCCATCATTTGCAATTGTACTATAAGCTCCTGCCATTTGTGTTACAGTTACACCATCACTTAATCCTCCTAAAGCAAGTGATAATTCTTCTTTATCAAATTTAGGAAGCCCAACACTTTGACAAAATGCTTTCGAAGTTTCTAATCCAATATCAGCCAATGCTTTGACATGCGGAATATTCGCAGAAATTTCAATTGCTTGACGCATTGTCATTAATCCTTTAAATCCTGTATAATAATTTTTTGGTGTGTAATTTGCACCAAATGTTGTTTGTGCATCATTATAAACCGTTCCTGCTGTAATCATTCCTGATTCTAATCCTGGTGCAATAACAGAAATTGGTTTCATTGAAGAACCTGTTGATTTACGTAATTTGGTTGGAATATTGAAATATCCAATTTTAGTTGAAGTAACTCTTTGCCCTTTTTCTCCAACTGCACTACTAGCAGCCACAACACTTCCTGTTTTATGATCCATAACAACCATGGTTGGAAGTGAATTTTGTTCTAATTTGGTTCCATCTTTCTTTTTAGATTTTCCAAGTGTGTAATATTTATCTTGTTTGATAACCTCTTCTACTACTGCTTGAATACCTGTATCTTGTGTTGTATAAATTTTTAAACCACCACTATATAAATATGTTTCAGCCATCGATTGACTCATATTTTTTTGTTCCATTAACTGATTTAGAATTTGTTGTAGGGCAGCTTCTACCACATAAGAAACTTCTACAGTTGGTGAAGTGTCTCCGTTTTGAAAATTCAATCCATTTTCCACTTCTGCTTTTGCTGCATCATATTCTTCTTGCTTAATCGAACCAAGTTCTAGCATTTTGCTTAAAACTGTTTTGGTTCTTTTTTTGATATTTTCTTGTTTTTTTGCCTTTCTATTTTCATCTTCATCTTTATTGAAAGGATTGTAGGCATTTGGCGAATGATTGATTCCTGCCATAAACGCACATTCTGCAATACTTAAATCAGTTGGCTTTTTATTGAAATAATAAAGAGCGCCTAGTTCCACACCATTGATGTCATTTCCACCAATAAAAATTAAGTTTAAATATAATTCTAGGATTTGGTCTTTTGACAAATATTGCTCTACTTGCATAGCTTTTGACATTTCTTTTACTTTTCTGATAACGCCTGCTAAAGCAGAATCTTCTTTATCATTGGTAATATTTTTCACCAATTGTTGAGTAATACTACTTCCTCCAAAAGAAGATTGTCCTGCATGGGTAATATATGTAAAAGTAGCTGCTGCAGTTCTTTTGATATCCACTCCACTGTGTTCATAAAATCTTTCATCTTCAATGGCAACATAAGCTTTCGGTAAATATTGCCCCATTTCTGATAAAGAAATACATTTTCTTTTTGTGCCACCACTTAATGTGGCAATTAAATTCCCATCTTTATCGTAAACAGTTGAATTTTCATAAGGAATGACTAATTCGCTTTTTTCAATTTTTAATTCATCTCCAAACATTCCATAAAACACACCAACAACAATTCCACTTCCCACAATTAGTGCAATCAACAAAATAAGTAGCAATATTTTAATGACTTTTCCTACTTTAGATTTTTTCTTTTTTTCTTTTGGCGTTTTCTCTTTTGGGTTGATTTTATTACTTTTTTTATTAACTTCTGATGCTTGATATCTTTTAGTATCATCGTTTTTATTTTCCATATTTTTTTCCTTTCCAGATACTCTTCTTTTGAAAACATGGTAACTTTTTCAAAATTTATTTTTTGTATTATATACTATTTTTTATATTTTTTAAAGTATGAAAAAGATTTTTAATCCAGTTTATCGCCAACTTTTAAGCTATTTCCTCTCAAAAACTCATCTATTCTCATTTTTCTTGCATTTTCTGCTTGAATTTCTAACACTGAAATTGCACCATTTTTGGTTTTAATATACAAACCTTTTTTGGCATCTGCCATCACAATCGTTCCTGGAACCTTTGGCCAGTCTTCTACTTCTGGTACAACTTCCGCTTTCCAAATTTTTATTTTTCTTTGTCCTAACATACCATATGCACCTAATATCGGATTTAGTCCTCGAATTAAATTTTTTAACTCCAACGAATCATACTTTTCCCAATCTATTTTTGCCATCTGTTTGGTAAGCATTGGAGCAAGTGTATATACTTCACCTTGCTTGATAAAAGAAGCATTTCCATCTTGAATTTGTTTGATTGCTTGTATTAATAATTCAGCACTTATAGTAGACAATCTTGCCCATAATTCTCCTGTTGTTTCATTTGGCTCAATTTCTACCTGCTTTTGAAGAATAATATCACCTGCATCCATTTTTTCATTCATTTGCATAATCGTACTTCCTGTGATTTTATCTCCATTGATAATAGCCCACTGAATTGGCGCAGAACCTCGATATTTAGGAAGCAACGATGGATGGACATTAATCGCACCATATTTCGGAATCTTTAAAATGGATTTTGGCAAAAACTTTCCATAAGAAACCACAACAATCATATCCGGATTTAGCTTTAAAATCTCTTCTTTGATTTCACTTAATTTCTCTGGCTGAAAAAGTTGCAAATTCTTTTCCAAAGCAAATTCTTTTACCTCACATGCTAGCATTTTCATGCCTCTTCCTTTTGGTCTATCTGGTGGAGTTACCACACCACAAATTTCATAACCTGCATCATATAATTTTTCCAAAGATTCTTTGGCAAAATCTGGTGTTCCCATAAAAAGAATTCTCATTAATTTTCCTTCCTTCTTTCTTCTTTTTGTTGTTCAGTAATGGTTTCTAATGTGCCTTCTTCTACTTTATGAATAAAAACTTCACCATTTAAATGATCAATTTCATGACTCAAAGCTTGTGCTAACAAATCTTTTCCTTCTACTTTTATTTTTTTTCCATTGATATCTAAAGCTTCGACCACAATCGTTTTTGGCCTTTTTACCTTACCATATTGATTGGGAAAACTAAGACAACCTTCATCTACGATTTGCTCTCCTTTTGCTTTTTTTATCACTGGGTTAATTAAAATATATTGGGTATTTTCTTCATATAAATCAATTACAATAATTCTTTTCAATATTCCAACTTGTGGTCCAGCTAGTCCAACTCCCTCATATTTATGCATTGTGTCCATCATATCTTGTGCTAGAATCTTAATTTTTTCATCAATTACTTCAATTTCTCTTGCACGTTTTCTTAACATTTCATCATTTCCATATCTTAAATTTCGAATTGCCATTTTTATTCTTCCTTTCTTTATTTGCAATATTGGTATCGCCCTTAGGTTAGATTGTTCGGATTGATATCTACAATAATTGCTGTATTCTTCATTTTCCTAATTTTTTCATCTTGTATGCTATTTTTTAGGATATCCAATAATCTAGAATTGACTCTTGCTTTTATAATCATTCTAAAACGATATTTATTTTTAATTTTGTCAATCGGACAAGAAACTGGCTTGTATAAAACCATATCATCATTTTGCACAGATTTTATCTTATTATATACTATTCCGCGCTGCCTTTTGAAGTTCCTCTTTATTCGTTCCCTGAAACTTGATTAATATTATATCGCAAAATGGTGGATATTTCAACATTTTTCTTAAAGTAATTTCCGTTTTATAAAAAGCCTCATAATTCTGATTTTGGCTATGAATAATCGCATAATGATCTGGATTATACGTTTGAATAATCACACGTCCTGGTTCTTCACGTCCCGCCCTTCCAGCAACTTGTACTAAAGTTTGAAATGTTCGCTCTGGCGCCCTATAATCTTCGATATTCAAAATACCATCTGCTGCCACAACACCAACCAATGTCACATTTGGAAAATGATGCCCTTTTA
>CAOKQM010000045.1 GCA_948470875.1 uncultured Clostridium sp. | reverse complement strand
CATGTTATCAAATTCTTTTTTTCCAATAAAAACTTCGCCACGAACTGTGATTGTAACTGGCTCTTTTAAGATTTTTGGAATATTTTTTATGGTTTTCAAGTTTTCGGTAATATCCTCGCCAACAAGTCCATTTCCGCGCGTTGCTCCCCTTACAAAAATTCCGTTTTTGTATTCTAGTGCCACAGATAATCCATCAATTTTCGTTTCTACCACATATTTTAATTCTTCTATTTCCAATGCTTTTTTTATTCTATCATCAAAATTATATAAATCTTCAAAATTAAAAATATCTTGCAAACTTTGAAGTGGCACTTCATGCTGTACTTTTTCAAATCCTTCTTTTACAGTTCCACCAACATGTTGTGTTAAAGATTCCTTGGTTATAAATTCTGGATATTGCTTCTCCAAATCTCGCAACTCCACCATGAGCATATCATACTCAAAATCACTAATTTCAGGTTCATCTTCATCGTAATATTTTTTCGCATGATAATTTGTTAACTCATGCAATTCATCCATTCTTTTTTTTGCCTCTTCCTTCGTCATTTTGACTTCCTTCCTATTTTTCATTGATATATTCTATATCCGTTACTCCTACAATTTTTCGCATGGAGTGAATTTTGAATTAGAAATTATATTCAAAAAGATAGATTTTTGAATTCTTAAAGGGTAGCGCTCGTTAAGACTCACGCAGAATTTCCTTCCCATTTTTTAAATAATCATATCCTGAAAAAATCGTTGCTATTACTGCTAAACTCATCAATACTGTATTTAGAATATTAACGATAAAACCAAGTTTTGTAAAGCTGTAACCATAACGAATGAATTCTCCAAATGCATGAACATCTATAAAAGCCAAAATAATAGCTAACATTTGTGTGACTGTTTTTAATTTTCCGAAAAAAGATGCAGCTATTACTTGTCCGCCTTTTTCGCTTGCCACTAATCGATAACCAGACACTAAAAATTCTCGTGCAACAACAATTCCCACAATCCAAGCTGGCAATTTGTCATATTGTACCAAAATAACCAATGCTGTTACCACTAAAATTTTGTCTGCTAAAGGATCTAAAAATTTTCCAAACGTTGTTACCATATTTCGAGAACGCGCTAAATAACCATCTAATTTATCTGTAATGGAAGCTATGATAAATACCAAGTCCATTAATAACATGGTTATTGGAATTCCAATAGTGGCTTCCAAAAGCCCATTATATACTTCCTTTTCAATTCCCAAATAGGGTATTATTAAAATCACTGGCACCAATATCATTCTGAATATCGTTAGTTTGTTCGCTAGATTCATTTGCCTGTTCCTCCTTATTTTCTTTTTCTATTTGAAGATTACGTAATTCTTCTAATCGTTTCATCAGATTTTCTAATTCGCTTAAATCTTTGCCAATCATTTCAAAATCACTTGAATTTAGCGATTCTTCTAAATTATGGTTCGATTTTATAATCGCATCAATCACACTTTCCATATCTTGCATATCAATAATTTCTAGGTCAACTGCATAATCTGTAAATAAATTTAAAATAGCATCATTTAAGTTGTCACCAATTGCAAGTTTATTTCCAGAAGCAACAATCACTTTTTTTAAAACCGGAATTTCACTTTCATTTAATCGAACTTGGTAAACTGGCTCAACATAAAGCAATGTATCATTGATTGGCACAATTAAAATATTTTTAATCAATTTGGTTCCTGCTACATTTAAAGTTGACAATGTATTTGAAATGGTTTCATCTTGCTCAATTTGCGAATTCAGTTGTGAAATACTTGCTACATTGCTTTCTGAATTAAATTTGTAAAGCGATAATTTAGGAATTCCATTTTCGTATTTTCCCACCAAATAAGAAGTAATATTCTGCTTTCCTTGTCTGTTAAAAGTAACTACCAAACCAAGACTTGGCTTATCACTCTCTTTGGTTTTTAGCATTGTATAATAGGCTTCCATTTTTTCGCCAATGGTTCCTGTTTTAGAAGCATTTTCCGTTTTCGTAATTTCCCAAATATCGTCTGCTCTATACAAAACATCTTCGCTAATATCATGGTAAATATTTAGCATTTCTGCTTGTACTTTGTATAATAATTTAGGATAAATAAACTGACTACTAATATCTTCTGGTATTTTTTCATCTAAATCCTGAAACAAGCTTGGATACAAATTTTTATAAGACATAATAATCGGATCATTGCGGTCTGTAATATAAAATTTCGTAGTTCCATCATACGCATCAATCAATACTTTTACAGAATTTCTAATGTAATTAATTTCTTGATTATTTCCCTCTACTTTTATCATCATTTTTTGGGAATACGGATATTGATTTGATGTGGTATATCCATCTAAAACCCATACCAAACGCCCCTGTTCTGTAATAACCATATAAGGATTTTCATCATAAATAATATAGGGCAATAAAACTTTTGCTCTTTGGATAATATTTCGATTAGTAATCAATTTGGAATCTTGGTTTACATATTTCGAGAATGCCAATTTAAAATTTCGCTCTGAAATTCCTAAAACAAGTCTATCCCAAAAACCTAACTGTAAACCTGCTTTGCCTTTGTATTCATTTTCCACGTAATTTGTTGCTGTAATCGGATAATCGTATTCTTTCCCAAAATCTGAATTGGTTACAATAGAACTATTGGTTTCCAGTCCAAAATAAATTCTAGGCTCACGAATTTTGACTTTTTCTGCATCTGTAAAATCAGAAGCAATGTATTTTACATAACCATTTTCATCTGTTTGAGATGCCGAATTTGCCACAACTGAATAACCATGCGTATATTTAAAAGTTCGATTATTGTAACTCATATTGTAATTACTCAAAATTTCTCTTGGCGTAATATACATTAATTTCCCATTTTGCAAACCTAGAAAAGCATTTTTGTAAGAATAATATACGCCATCTTCTTGATGTTCAGAAACCGTTGTTAGGGTTATATCTTTTGAGACAATTGGAATATTATTGATTACATCTGCATTTTTCATAATTTCTTCATACGTTATGGTGTCATAAGCATTAATGGCTTGTTGCTGAATGCCAATTCCATACGCTTCTTTTGTATTTTCAATATGATAAGCAATGTATTGTTTTTGATTATCTAGTACTTCTTTTTTTACAATAAATTGGTCATAATAAATCATACAAATAAACATACCAATTAAATAAACTGGCACAATTAATATAGAAATCATGCATTGTTTAAAATTCGCTCGTTTTATGTATTTGAGTAGTCTGATTATGGCAACAAATAAAATTACAGAAAAAATTCGATAGCCCCATAATTTAACTGTGACATCTGTTTTTCCAGCACCAATTAAATCCATATTTTTTTGGCTTTCAATCGTAAGCATCTCTTGTGTTAAAATATTTTGTGAAGTTAAAAAAATATAACCAGATACCAACAAAGCTATCAATGCTATCATCCCCAAAATTTGCTTAATAAACATGTTTTTCTTTAAAATTTCAATATCCACACCATCTAGATATGTGTTCATTACAATCACATAATAAAATGCTGTATAAATAATTAAGCAAATCAGTTCTGTTATAAGAAAAAAGATAGTTGATTCAATAAATGGTAAAGTAAAAATATAATAGCCAATATCAGAACCAAAAATGGGGTCTGTTTTTCCAAACCATGCAATATTCGCAAACATGGTATACTTTTGATTAAGCAAAAGCATTCCAAAAATAGCTGCCATAATTGCACCAATCATGGCAAGCGTTTTATTCGGCAACTTAGGCATTTGCTTTTTTTCATCTTCGAAAAATTTTTTGAGCCCTTGTTTGATTAATTTGTTGGAAATATAAATCATGAAATACGTAATCACAAAAATTCCGCCAGCTAAATAAAGTTTGTTATTCACATTTTTAAAAAATATTTCAGTATATTGCTCACCGATTTCTTTAATATTTAAATATTCTGTTCGAAAGGCAATTAAAAGCCCTATCCCAACAATAATCACTGTAGCACATACAATCATGGTTCTAATCGCAATATTGGGCTTTTTTTGCACTTTACTAACTTCCTTATTTTCCGCCATTTACATCTTTCCTTTCATATTTTATAATATTGCATCTAAAAATTCTTGTGGCTCAAATACTTGTAAATCATCAATTTGTTCACCAACGCCAACAAACTTAATTGGAATCTGATTTTGTGCAACAATTCCAATAACCACACCACCTTTTGATGTTCCATCTAATTTCGTAAGCACAATTCCTGTGATATTGGTGGTTTCCTTAAACGCCTTTACTTGCATAATCGCATTTTGACCAGTTTCTGCATCTAATACAAGCAATGATTCTTTGCTTGCTTCTGGCATTTCTTTTTCCAAAACACGATTTATTTTCGTTAATTCATCCATCAGATATTTTTTGTTATGCAAACGTCCTGCTGTGTCACAAATCAAAACATCTGCTTCCAATTCTTTGGCTTTTTGAATGGCTTCATACACAACAGACGCAGGATCCGAGCCTTCCTCTTTTTTCACAAGAATACTTCTAGACCTTTTGGTCCATTCTTCTAATTGCTCAACTGCTGCTGCACGAAATGTATCAGCTGCTGCAATAACTACTTTTTTGCCTTGTTTGGTCAATGTATTGGCAATTTTTCCAATAGAAGTTGTTTTTCCGCACTCCATTTACCCCAACAACTAAAATAATCGCTGGCTTGGTATCCAATCGCAACTGTGGATTCTCTACCTCTAAAATCTCTTTCATAATGGATTTTAACGCAATTTTTACATTTTCCTCATCTTCTATTTTTTCTTTTTTTATTTTAGTACGCAATTGCTCAATTATTTTGGTAGAAGTTTCAACTCCAATATCAGACATTATCAAAACTTCTTCTAATTCTTCTAACATATTTTCATCTACTTTTCGAAAATTGCTAAAAACATCGTTTATTTTATCATTAAAAGATTCTTTTGTCTTACTCAAACCTGATTTTAATTTATCAAAAAATCCCATGTTTCCTCCTTTTTTTGTTTTTGCATAAGCTTGTCTTTTACTGTTTAATAGTTTATCATCATATGCTCAAAAAAGCAATACAAATTGCCATGTTTTTTTCTACAAAAATTTTAGGAAACTTTTTTCAAGAACAAAAGTGGTATTAGGAATACAAACCAATTCCAGTATATAAAAAAACAGATGAGAGACAAAATTGTCTCTCATCTGTTCTGTAATTTTGGATTAATGAACAATTGTATAAGCGAATTTTAATAAAATAAACAATGTTTTTTTATTTAAAAGCTAAGTAAATCCGCTCCGATACCTTTCGTGCATAATGCACACCTCCTGTTACTCAAATAAAATTATATTTTTGAATAACTATTTGTGGCTAGATGAAGCCACTCCGAAAAACTCTCATAGCTTCTCTCTCCTTTCAATTTTTTATTTCAAAATTAGGACAATCCCTAATACGTTTTTATTTATATCATATTTTATGTATCTTGTCAATACTTTTTTAAATTTTTTTTAAAAAATTTTTTCAAATTTATCTTTATGAACTTCTTTTGGCACTTCTACTGGATATTGATTGGTAAAACAACCTTCGCAAAAACTTTTCATATTAGAGTTCTCAGCAATTTTTCTTAAATTCTCCAAACTCAAATATTCTAATGAATCAACTCCAATCTGCTGGCGAATTTCTTCTACCGTTTTATGCCTTGCAAGCAATCCATCTTCATTTGTGACATCGGTTCCAAAATAGCACATTCCAATAAATGGCGGAGCTGCAATTCTTAAATGAATTTCCTTAACACCTGCTTTTCTTAAAAGTTGAACCAACCTTGTAATCGTTGTGCCACGAACAATCGAATCATCAATTAAAACAATTCTTTTGCCTTGTATGTTTTGTTTCAAAGGATTTAGTTTTAAAACAACTTGTTTTTTTCTTTCGCTTTGTGTTGACTGAATAAAAGTTCTGCCAATGTATTTACTTTTTACAAAAGCCATTCCATATGGAATTTTTGAAGCTTGTGAATATCCGAAGCGCCGCATCCAAACCAGAATCTGGCACACCTGCTACAAAATCTGCTTCTACTGGAGCTTGCTCAAACAAATACTTTCCTGTTTCTTCCCTAAATTTATGAACACTATAACCATCCACAATCGAATCTGGTCTTGAAAAATACACATATTCAAAAATACACAACCCATCTTTTTCAGTGGTTCTAAAATTTTTCACAGAAATTTCATTATTATAAATCGTAACAACTTCACCTGGCTGAATGTCTCTTTCAAATTCTGCGCCTAATATATCCAAAGCACAACTTTCGGAAGAAAATACATAATCTCCATCTAATTTTCCCATACACAATGGTCTAAAACCATAAGGATCTCTGACTGCAATTAGTTTTTGTGAACTCATCACCAAAAGCGAATAAGCACCTTTGATATATTTCATAGTATTGAAAACAGCTTCTTCAATCGAATGTGTTTTTAATCTTTCACGCGCAATAATGTAAGCTATGACTTCTGTGTCACTCGTAGAGTTGAAAATAGCTCCATTTTCTTCTAATTCTGCACGTAATTGAGCTGTGTTAGTTAAATTTCCATTATGCGCAATACATAAATTTCCTTTTTTGTATCGTGAAAAAATCGGTTGTGCATTTTCTTTTCGCGGACAACCAGTTGTTGAATAACGAACATGTCCAATTCCAATTTTTCCTTTTGGTAAATCACGAATTACAGAATTCGTAAACACATCAGAAACAAGTCCAACATCTTTATGACAAGTAATAATTCCACCATTATTAATCGCAATTCCGCAAGACTCTTCGCCTCGATGTTGCAAACTTGACAAACCGACACACATTGGAAATACTAAATCTTCTTCGTTTTTCTTGGAATAAATTCCAAAAATTCCACATTCTTCTTTCATTTTTATTTCTCCCTAAAAATAATTTAGAAACCAAACTCCTTTTTAAAAGCCTAGTTTCTAAATTTATTATACCTGTTTTTTACCATTTAGTCAATACAAATTTCTACCTATTTTACCATATTTTTTAAATAATCGACTCCTTCTTCTTTATTGAAAACCTTCATATTAAACTTTTCTCTTTCCAATTTATGTAAAATTTCCACTGTATCATCTTCTGATTCCATATCAATGACAACTAAATTATTGTAAAAATTACGGCCATACGTCAATTCTCGTATGTATTCTTCAATTCCATTTTCTACATTTTTTACAGTCATTACAAGCTTTATGTTTTCTTCTAATTTTTTGTATGTATTAAAATTTACACAATCTTGAATGATACTAAATAAGCCATATATGCATAAAACACAAATCACTAATTGAACCACAAAATCTAACATAACATTCACCTCTTTATATATGTTATGTAAATCAATCAAATTGGTGACACTTTATTTTTTCAAACATAAAACAAATCAAAAAAAACTAAAAATTTGTCGAAAGTAACAAAAAATTAGAAGGAAAGAATTTTGAATATTCTTTCCCCATTTTTCTAAACTTCTAAATGATTTCCTAAAAATCCTGCTGCTGATTGAGCTACTTTGTATTCCACTTCTCCCATTTTTTGATTTGGCTCTTTCGATAATAAAATAACACTTCCAATCACATCTCCATCTGAAATAATTGGATAAATCACTTGTGAATTGTAAATTCTTTCTCTTCCTTCATTTTGCGTAATTGGAATCGCAATTTCGTCATTATCTTTGCTTTTAAAAACTTCTTTATTTTCAATAACTTCTTCTAATTGTTT
>CAOKQM010000044.1 GCA_948470875.1 uncultured Clostridium sp. | reverse complement strand
TAGGTTTATAGGTAAATCCTTTATTTAAAAACCTAACTATATTATACAAGGAGGTGCATAAGTTGCACCAAATGGCAGACACTAACTTGTGTTTGCTATTTTTTCTAGTTGTGTTTTGTTGCTATTTAAAAAGGTTTGTGCATTTTGTGAGTTTTGTTTTTGAAACTTGAAATTGCTAAGAAGAAGTAGTATAATAAACATAAAATAGATAAAAGGAGAGTTTTGTATGGGAGAAATTGATTTTGAGAGTTATCGATTATTTTGCATGGTGGCTGAGTGTGAAAGTTTTTCGAAGGCTTCTGAGAAATTGTATATTTCGCAACCTGCTGTTACACAGGCAATTCGAAAATTAGAAGAAAATTTGAAAGGAAAATTGTTTTTTCGAATGCCAAAAGGTGTGAAATTGACAGAAGAAGGCAGAAGATTGTATGAATATTTGAAGCCAAGTGTAGATACGATGCATAATGCAGAAAATAAATTTAGTCAATATGTTCATTTAGAAGAAGGCGAAATTAAAGTGCGAACAGGAAGCGCTCTTGGGAATGTTTGTATTTATGATGCTCTGATTGCTTTTTCTCAGAAATATCCAAAAATAAAAGTCATGGTTTCAAGTGGTTATGTTGGAGATTCGATTGAATTGTTGGCAAGAGGAGATGTAGATTTGGTGGCAGTAAATATGCCATTTGAGTGTGATAAGCCGAATATACAGATTATAAAATGCAAAGAAATTGAAGATTGTTTTTATGTTTCAAAGGAGTATTTTGAGAAACTGAAAAATGTTGAAAATATCAAGGAAGTTTTGGAAAAAGAGTTAATAGCACCAACAGAATATTCGACAACAGGAAAAATTTTAAAAAGATTTTTGGATGAAAATGGAATGGATTATACACCCAAATTTACAATTTCAAGTACAAATGCTCGAAAATATTTTGCTTTAAAAGGATTAGGTGTTAGTTTTGGTATTAAAAATAATATAAAAAAAGAGCTTGAAAAAGGTGAGCTGGTGGAATTAAAAATCATGAAAGAACCGCTAATTAGAAGTGTTGGAATAGCTATACAAAAAAGTGAAATTACATCAAATGCTACTTTGAAATTGGTTGAAATGATTCAGAAAATATAAAAAGGAAAAATATCGTAAAAAGTTTTTTACGATGTTTTTTTATTTTTAACCATAAGTAAAAATTATAGAAAGTATAAAATAATATTAATTGAAATTATAGCAAATAAATGTTAACATAAAAATATGAAGACCAAATGTTATTCGAAAATCTTATAGTGTTCATTCGAAAAAGTGATTTTACAAAAGAAATTGTTAATCATAGAATAAGATTAAGAAAGCAAGATGAGGGGAAGTGGATGCAGGTGAATATAGACTTAGAATTATATCGAATTTTTTATGTAGTAGCTAAATATGAAAATATATCCAAGGCAACACAGGAATTGTATATTTCGCAACCAGCAGTTACACAAAGAATTAGTAATTTAGAAAAACAGCTAAAAAGTAAATTATTTGAAAGAAAGCCAGGTGGTATGAAGTTAACAAAAGAAGGAAGAAAATTGTATGATTATGTAAAAGATAGTGTAGAATGCATGAATTGTGTCGAAAACAAATTTGAACAATATTTGCTGGAAAGTAAAAAAGGTTACATAAAAATTAAAGTAAGTAGTTGGGTTGAGGTGAGTTTTTTGTCTCGCAAGATTGTTGCTTTTTCCAAGAAGTATCCAGAAATTGGTGTGAATTTAGAAATTGGAACAGAAGAAGAGGCAATTTATGAACTTAAAAATGGGAATGTTGATATAATACTTATCAAAGATGACAATAAAGTCAAAAATAAGAAATTTGAAGTGATTGCTACGCAAGATTTGAATTTGTGTTTTTATACATCTCAAAAATATTGGGACAGGCATTCGAAACAGATTGATATTTTTAGCAAAACAGAAAATTATAATTTTATTTTGCCACATAAAAATATGCTAGAAAAGTTTGGTTTTTGTAAATTTTGTGAAATAAATCATTTGAATATACAGCCAAAATACGAAACAGAAAGGCTGGATATTCAAAATTATTTGGTGTTAAGAGGATTGGGAATTGCACTGGGTTTTAGAGAGTACATAGAAGGAAAGAAAACATTATTAGAAATACCAATGGCAAAAGAAATGCCGAATTGTAGGCTAAATTGGATGATTGCTAATAAAGAAAGAAAAAAAGAAGAAGTTAAAAAATTTATGGAGGTTATGTAAAAATGAGTGATTATAAGGAAGAAAAGGAAAATTTAACAATATACCAGCAAATAGCTAGACGTGCACTAATGGCATGGAATGGATTGTCAGAGGAAGAAGCAACCAGAAAAGTACAAGAAAGTTCTAATGAAGAATTAGAACAACAAGTAGGAGCTAAAGGTTCAATTTGGCATGCACTTCAAGGGATAGAGAAATATATACAAGATACAGCTAGAGAGTATGGAGTTGTCGCGTATCCAGGGGGTTATTGGTTAGAGGATTGTATGAATTCAATTATGACAACACGTCAAAGTGATTTTGAATCTGGCGGCGATGCTTTAAATAAATTAGAAGCAAATCTATATGAAGCAGTATACGAGTGGCCAAGAGGTATTTCGAGTAGAGGTATATATAAGAGACCTCAGCGGGATTATTTTACAAGAAAAAGGAGCCAGTGTAAACGTAAATGAAATGATTTTAAGTGTTTTATCAAGCATTCATGATGGTTGGGTTAAAGATAATCCACAGAAGTTTTTTGCAAGAGATAAAAAATATCAACATATGCCAATGGAATTAATTGGTTGGGATGAAGTTAAAAGTGATTTGCTATTTTTAGCACCAATTGTAGAGGCTATGAATTTAGAAGTAGAGGAAGAAAAATTAGAAAAGGCTTATGATGAAAGGGTAAAAAGTTTTTTTGAAACAAGAGGTATAAATGGTTTGAAGGATTTACCATCACACATTGCAAAGGGGTCTGAATTTTATCCTGCATTAGAAGGACAAACAGATATTCAAGAAGCGTTAAGAGATCCTAAATTTGTTTCTGAAACAATGATTCCTTCTATTATGGAAAAAGGGATAGGAGCAGATAAAAGTGCTAAAAATGCAATTGGAAAGGAAAAGAGAACTCGCATTATAAAAAAGCTAATTGAAAATCCAACAGTTGTAACACATTTTGGAGATGATTTGGATAATAAGGCAGCAATAGAGGCTTTGACAGGACTTTTTACTCCAGAGTTAAAAGAATTAATATCTTTCAAAGGACTAAACGTTGAGAGAGTGCCAGCAGGTCAAATCAAACAAGGAATGCTAAATATTGATACAGGAGGACATAAAGGAAGTAGATTTGAAGAAGATGGAACAATTGTAATTGATGGAGATCCTGAAAATGGAATAAAATCTGCATGTGAAGCTTTAGATTATTTGGGAATTTATGTTCCTAAACAAATTATAGAATTAGCAGATACAGTTCCTAATAAAGTAAGTCCGTTGGATAGCAGAAGTGGTTTGGCATTAGTAAGATATTTAAGAGGAGAGGATGTTTTTCGTTTGGCAGAAGCCAACCTTTTAGATAAATCATTAACAGATGAACAGTTAGAAGAATTTGATTTGATGCGGAGCACATGAAAAACAACAAGAGATTATTGATCATGCATTAGAAAAAATAGAAAAATATACAGTTGAATTGCCAGATGGAGAAAAAATGGTAATGGCAGAAGAACAAATTTTGGCAGGTTCAGCAATTGCATATGAAAAAGGGATTCCTTATTATGCTTCTGTGTCTCAGCATTTGGATCAAGAGAAACAACCAGATGGAGTAACATTTGCAATTACAAGTAAGCCAGGAGTAAAATTGCCAGAAAAGGTAAGCAAATGGGGAAAAGAATTGGCAGAACAGTATAGAATTGATGAAACAACGACAGATGTATTTGTCAATCCAAATGGGCAAATGATTGTAGCGGGTGGTTTTAAAAATCCTAATTTTAAAATACCAAATGAGACAGTAGGAAGTATGTCAGAAAAAATTGCTTCTTTATTTACAGAAAAAGAAATTGAGAAATCAAATGAGACCCATGATTTTTCAGAAGTGATAGAAGTACTTTCTAGCAGAATGACAGAAACAATAATGAAAACTTTTGCAGAATTTGCAAAAGATATGAAACAAGAAAAAGATAAAGAAGAACAGAACAAAGAAGAATAAAGTACAAAGGAGACAATTATGGGAAATGTACAGTTTCGTGAAGGAATAACAGAAACGCTTGATATATTAAAACATATGGATTGTATGTACACAGACAAAATACCACAAAAGTTTAAGGATTTTTTAGAAGAAAATAAGTCCGAATCGTATGAACCCAATTTGGATCATTCTAAAAAGTTAAATGAAATGGTTTTAAAAGAAAAAACAAAAGATATTTTAGCTGTAATTTATATGAAATATTGGTGTAATGTTGCGCAGAAAACAGAGTTTCAGAAATTATTAAACGAGAATGAAAGAATATTTTTAAAAACAATAAGCAACAGCAAGCTGTAGAAGAAAATGTAACTCAAAATAATGTTTCTATGGTGGCATATAAAGAGTCTATTTTTAAGAGATTTATCAATAAAATCAAAAATATTCTTCATATGAATTAAGCAAAATACTTGAAAAAATACCTTCTTTTTGTTATACTTAATTTTAAGTAGATACAAGAAAAGAAGGTATTTTTGTATGAAAATAATCGTTTGTGGACCACCGCATTCTGGGAAAAGCGTATTAGTTGCGAATTTAATGAAATATTTGCCGACCGATGAACCGATTATGATAAGAGCTAGTTTTGATGGAGAAGGAAATTGGAGTAATAATGAAAATCAAGAGGAAGTAAGAAGAGTTCGAAAAAAGGGAGAGAATTCAAGTTTGTTTTTCAAAAGAATTTGTCAAGTGATTGAAAAACAGACAAGCAAGATTGTATTAGTTGATATTGGAGGAGTTTTGACCCAAGAAAAAGAACAAGTTTTTCAAAGTTGTGATAGTTTTGTTGTTGTGAGTAAAGATGAAAAAATGAAACAAAAATGGCTAGAATTTGGGCAAAAATTAGGATTAGAATGTATAGCATGTTTAGATTCTAGGCTAGATGGAGAAGAGACAATTGAGCAGACAATTCCGTATTTGCAAGGAAGAATAGTTGGTTTAGAAAGAGGAAAAATACTGCAAAATTCCCAAGTAATTGAAAAACTTACTTTTGATATAATTAAAAAAAGTAAATATCACGAAAAAGATGAGAAAGAAGAGCAAATTTCTGAAGAAATTAAGATAGAGGATACGCAAATTGGATTTGAGTTAGGTTTTGGAAAAGAAACCGTTTTAGAAGATGGGACAAGAATAAAACAAGTGGAGTGGACCAATAAGGCAATTACAAAATTGTATCAAACCATTCCAAGCAAACTTGGGAATAACCTGCCTGTTAATATTTATGGTGTAAGAGCAAATTTTGTGTTAGCCGCGATTTGTAAAGCTTGTCAGCTAAATGGAGTAAGTGATATAAGTGCTTATGATGTTCGTTTACAACAATATATTCCGATTAAGAAAAATCCGCAAAAGGCAAAAGTAATACAAGCACAAGGATTGCGTTATCACACCATTGAAAATAAACAGAGTTTATTTTTGGATGTAGATGTGACAAAAGAGGCGTATTCTTTAGCTGATTATGCTATGTGTGTGTTGCCAAAAGTTTCGAAAAATAAAGAATTGTATCTTTCTGGTAGATTGCCAAATTGGTTATTAGCAAGTATTGTCAATAGTTATGAGGCAAAATCTATCTTTACTTTTCAGCCAGGAAAAGGCTTTACATGCGTTAGTTCTGAGGATAAAACTAAATTAGGAAGTATTGTAGAAGGAATTAATGGAATTAATATAAATCAATATTTTGAAGATAAAAAGCAAGAGGCTCAAAATCAATCAATTGCGATTATAAAAAAACAAGGAATTTTTGTGAATTTCAAAAATTGGCTGAAAAATTTGAAAAACCCAGTTAACAAAAAATATTTAGATGATACGTTATATTTTCCAAATACCAAACCATTGCCAAATACATTAAATAGCCTAATTGTTTCTCCAGTAAATCCAACAGAGCAAGGTGAAAGGATAGATGAAAAAGATTTGCCAGAAGAACAAAAAGAAGAGGAAAAGTGAAATTTAGGATTGCTTTTTTTGAAAAATATGGTATACTAGATAAAACAAAAGAGAATATCTTAGAAAGGAATGAGAAAATTTGAAAAAATTAGTGCGTTTTTTTAGTTTAATGGCAATATTGCTTCTTGTTTTAACTGGTTGTGGAGATGAGAAAATGGAAAATTATACAGCAGGCACAACTTCAAATACAAGCAATACTACTAAAAATAATGAAAAGGAGGATTCAAAATTGAAAATGAATTATGCACAAGCTGCTGAAAAGCAAATGGAAAAACCGCAAGTAGGAGAAACAATTGCTGTTTTGCATGTGAAAAATTATGGAGATATAAAAGTAAAATTTTTTGAAAAAGTTGCGCCAAAAGCAGTAGAAAATTTTGTAACACATGCAAAAAATGGATATTATAATGGGGTAACTTTTCATAGAGTGATGAATGAATTTATGATTCAAGGTGGTGACCCAGAAGGAACTGGAATGGGTGGACAAAGTATTTGGGGAAAAGATTTTGCAGAAGAAATTTCGCCAGAATTAGTGCCTTATAGAGGGTCTTTGTGTATGGCAAGTAGAGGGTTAGAAAATAGTCCAAGTTTGGGAAGTCAGTTTTTTATTACGCAAGCAAATTATAATGAACAAATGGCAAGTTATATGAAAAATTATGGGTTTCCAGATGATTTATTAGAACAATATAAAACATATGGTGGATATTTAAGTTTGTATCAGCAATATACTGTTTTTGGGCAGGTGTTTGAAGGAATGGAAGTTGTTGACAAAATTGCACAAGTAGAAACAGATCAAACAAACGATAAACCAGTTCAAGATGTTGTAATTGAAAGTATTGATGTAATGGTGATGAATTAAAAAGAAGTTGTAAAAAAAGGCTCAATAGATTGCAAGAGAAATTTAGGGGATGTCTCTCTAAATTTCTCTCGTTTTTTTTTTAAGAAGATATGATTTTTATAGCTTCTTTTTTGTTTTTGGAAATAACGAAAAACCAAGTATTGACTTTTTTGTAAAAATGTGGTATCATTTAATTTAGTAGCTATCAATTTTATTGATACAAAAATGAGATTTATAAATAAAAATTATTTAGGTGTTCGGATTAAATAGGAGAAAAACCAACTTTTTGTTGGCTTATCTTAATTTGTGTAAAAAATAATAAGATGTGAATAAAATGAAAAATAGAAACGAAAGATAATAGTATGCCAAAATGTTTATCAGCAAAGAAAAGAGCGTTTTTTAATAAGGTCGTGATTTTAAATCGGATAAAAATGAAAAATAAGAGAATTTTATAAATTAAAAATGTATTAAAAAATTGATACACAGAGAAAAGAGAGCGTTTAAAAATAATGATTTTGTATTATTTTGAGAGAAAGAAAGGAAGAAAATAAAACATGGAAAGAAAAAAAGAAGAATTTGTGAAGAAAAATAGGGAAAATTCACGAACAACAACCAAAAAGGCGATTGCGAAGGAAACTAAAAAACAGACCAATACAAAAGAAATAAAACCAGTAACAAAAAATCCGAGAAAACCAAGAAATTTTCAAAAGGAAGAAGAGGTTGTATTTAAGAAGGGAAAATTAAAAATTATTCCACTTGGCGGGTTGCAAGAAGTGGGAAAAAATATTACAGTTTTTGAGTATGAAAATGACATTTTGCTTGTGGATTGTGGAGTATCTTTCCCAGAAGATGATATGCTTGGAATTGATTTGGTTATTCCAGATTTTACGTATTTGGTAAAGAATAAAGATAAAATAAGAGGTTTAGTAATAACCCATGGACACGAAGATCACATTGGTTCGATTCCTTATTTATTGAGAGAATTGAATATTCCGATTTATGCAACCAAATTAACCATTGGTTTAATTAACAATAAATTAGAAGAACACAAATTATTGCGAAGTACTAAATTAACAGAAGTAATG
>CAOKQM010000043.1 GCA_948470875.1 uncultured Clostridium sp. | reverse complement strand
ATGAAAATAGGAATAGATATAGATGATACAATGGCAGATACCTTTGATTATTTAATGCCATATATAGCAGAGTTTTTTGATGTAGACATAAAATACTTGAAAGATAATAATATTTCATATTGTAATTTGCCAAAAGAAATGAAAGAGCGAGAACTTGAATTTGCCAAAAAATATTATGATAAAGTTATTCATAATACACCATTTAAACCAAAAGTTGCAGAATATATTGATAAAATTAAGGATTTAGGTCATGAAATAATAGTTATTACAGCAAGAGATAAAACGTTATATACGGATGAATATCAAACAACGATTGAAGAATTAAAAAACAATAATATTCACTACGACAAATTGATTTGTGATTTTGATAAAGCAAAAGTTTGCAAAAATGAGAACATAGATTTATTTATAGATGATTCTATAGCAAACTGTAGAAAAGTCAATGAACTAGGAGTTGAAACTATATTATTTAGTAGTAAAGGTAATTTAACCGATAAAACAGATTTATATAGAGTTGATAATTGGAAAGATATATATGAAAAAGTAAAAGAAATGTGTTAATTTATAAGGAGGAAAAAAATGCAAATAACAATAGAAATTCCAAAAATAGAAGATTTTGAAAAAGTAAATGTATTAGCAAAACAAGTTCATGAACTACATGTAAATTGGAGACCAGATTTATTTTTAAGTGTAGATGAGGTAATTAGTAAAGAAAATTTTGAAAAAATGATACAAGCTAAGGAAATATTTGTAGCAAAGAAGCAAGATGAAATTGTTGGATATATAACTATTAATATTAAAGAAAAAAATAATCCTAGTATAAGATATAGAAAACAATTACAAATTGAAGCAATATGTGTAGATGAAAAAAATAGAGGAAAAGGAATAGGAACAGAATTATTAAAATATATCAAAGAATTTGGAAAAGAAAATCATTGCACAGATTTATATTTAACCGTAAATAAACAAAATGAAAATGCAATAAAGGCTTATGAAGAATTTGGGTTCAAAGTAAAAAGTATAGCATATTCAATGCAAATATAGAAAAGGATAAATTAATTGGAAATTGTAGTATAATGAATATCAATTATCAAAATAGAATTGGAACAGTTGGCATATTTATAGGAGATGAAAGTAATAGAAATAATGGTTATGGAGCAGAGACATTAAAATTATTATTAGATTATGGATTTAATTATTTGAATTTGAATAATATAATGCTAACCGTAAAATCTTTTAACGAAAGAGCAATTAAATGCTATGAAAAAGTAGGATTCAAAGAATTTGGTAGGAGAAGAGAAAGTTATTTTCTAAATGGTAGATATTATGATGATATACATATGGATATTCTAGCAAGTTGAAACAGTAAAGAAATATTTAAAAGATAGAAAATAACAAAATATTAATTGGAGGAAATTATGAATATAAATTTAAAAAATAATTAAGATTTAAGCCGAATGGAAAATTAAAAATTTAATAATGTCAGATATATAAGAAACATTAAATTCAATCAATTAGTTGATTGAAACCCAAAAACCAGATTTAGTTATTTTAGGGGAGATAATTGTGATGGAACTGTTTTGAAAATAGAAGAGGAATTAAGAAAATATCTAGCTATATTTTCAGCACCTATGGAAAGTAGAAAAATTCCATGGGCACATGTTTTTGGAAATCATGATATAGAAATAGATGACATTTCAAAAACGAAAATTTACGAGGAATATGAATATTGTATTTCAAAACATACAGAAAATATTTATGGGACTACAAATTTTGTTTTACCAATTAAGCATTCGAATAAAGACGAAATAGCTTTTACTATTTGGGGATTAGATATCAATAATTTAATAGCAAATACAGATATACCAATCGATAAAAATATGAACAAAATTTGTATTTACAAAACAAAATGTGTATGTTCCAGATGATTTAGAAATCATTGAATTGTAAAAATTGGTTGAAAAAAAATTTGTTTCATGATACAATAAAATTCAATTAAAAATCGAGGAGGAAAATATGAGTAGTATTTTATTGAAAAATGGAACTGTGATTGATTATGCAAGCAAAACAGAGGAAAAATTAGATGTTTTAATGACAGATAACAAAATTGCCAAAATAGCAAAAACGCTGGATGTACAAGCTGATAAAACAATTGATTGCCAGGGATTGTATATTATGCCAGGCATGATTGACATGCATTGCCATTTAAGACAGCCAGGAGGAGAACACAAAGAAACCATTGAAACTGGCTCAAAAAGTGCTGTAAAAGGTGGATTTACAACAATTTGCCCAATGCCAAATACCAATCCAACGCCAGACAATCCAGAAATTTTGAAAAGAATCATTGATGAAGCCAAAAGAGTAAATTTGTGTAATGTGCTTCCTTATTCTAGTGTTACCAAAGGCGAAAAAGGCGAAGAATTAGTGGATATGCCAGCTCAATTAGAAGCAGGAGCGATTGCTTTTTCTGATGATGGTATTCCACTTACCAATTCATTACATATGAGAAATGCGATGATTGAAGCAGATAAATTAGGGACATTTGTGTCATCTCATTGTGAAGATAAATTTGTGGGAGCAGGTGCTATTAACGCGGGAAAAGTGGCAGAAGAACTTGGTGTACAAGGTGTTTATCCAGAGGCAGAAGAAATTATGGCAGCACGTGAAATTGTGATTGCAAGTACGAATCATGTACATGGTCATATTTGTCATATTAGCACAAAAGGAACAGTTGCTTTGGTGCGAGATGCAAAAGCAAGAGGTGTGAAAATAACATGTGAAACATGTCCACATTATTATAGTTTTACAGTTGAGGAAGTAAAAAACTCAAATGTAAATAGCAAAATGAATCCTCCATTACGAGAAGAAGAAGACAGACAAGCCATTATTGAAGCTTTGAAAGATGGCACGATTGACAATATCATCACAGACCATGCGCCACATGCAAAAGAAGAAAAAGCAAAAGGTCTGGCTACTGCGCCAAATGGAATTATTGGATTTGAAACAGCCTTAGCTGCAACAATTACCAATTTAGTTTGCCCAGGACATATTTCTTACTTGGATATGGTAAAATTGATGTCTTACAATCCAGCTAAAATTTTGAAAATTGACAGAGGAGAAATCAAAGAAGGAGCGATTGCAGATTTGACGATTTTTAATCCAGATGAAGTGTATATTTATGAAGAAACAAGTATTGTTTCAAAATCCAAAAATACGCCTTGGATTGGCAAAAAATTACAAGGAAAAGTACAATACACAATCGTTTCAGGTGATGTGAAATATGACGCAAATGATACAGAAATTGCGTAATAAAAGGAGAGATGATGGAAGAAATCGAGCAAGAGTTTGAACTCGCTAAAAAAGTCATGCAAAATGCCTATGAGCCTTATAGTCATTATCGAGTTGGAGCTGTTTTGACAGGCGAAAGTGGCAAAAAATATACTGGCTGTAATGTGGAAAATCATGGCATACAAGCCATTTGCGCAGAAAGAGTTGCTTTTGTAAAAGCAATTTCAGAAGGCGAAAAAAAGTTTAAAAGAATTGTAATCGTGGGTGGAAAATCAAGTGAAGCATTAGAAGAATGTTTGCCTTGTGGGTATTGTAGGCAATTTATGAGTGAATTTGTGGACTCTAATTTTGAGATGATTGCATTAGAAAATGGTCAAATGAAGAAATATAAAATGCAAGAGTTATTGCCATATGGATTTAAATTTTAGAATTCCCAAAATAATGTTAAACGGTTTTATTCGCTACATGAAAAAGGAGAAACCATGTTAAATATTCATATTATTTGTGTTGGAAAAATAAAAGAAAGTTATTTAAAATCTGCGCTAGAAGAATATAGCAAAAGATTGACAAAATATTGTCATTTGAAAATTACTCAATTGCCTGATGAAAAATTGCCTAATAAGCTCTACGATAGCGTTTTAACAGAGATAAAAGAAAGGGAAGGTGAAAAGATTATTCAGACCATAAAAAAGGATTCTTATGTCATTTCGCTTGATTTAAAAGGGAAAGAAATGACGTCTGAGGAGTTTTCGAGGGAAATAGAAAAAATAGCTTTTTCGCATAGCACCATTACTTTTCTAATTGGTGGAACATTGGGTCTAACAGAAAACGTTTTAAAAATGGCAAATCAGAGTTTGTGTTTTTCCAAAATGACATTTCCACATCAACTCATTCGCGTATTTTTGTTAGAACAGATTTTTCGTGCTTTTAAAATTTCCAAAAATGAAACTTATCATTGGTAAAAATAGAAAATCAATTTAAAATTATTTAATTTTGAATTGATTTTTTTTCATTTGTAGAATATAATAAAGAAGGAAAAATGTTAATTAACATTTTAACAAAATAAAAATAAAAAATCAGGTGATTTTTATGAAAAAAATATTATTTAAAGGTTGTGGAACAGCCATAATTACACCATTTACAAAAACTGGTGTGAATTTTAAAGAATTGGAAAGATTGATTGAAGACCAAATCGCACATAAAGCAGATAGCATTATTGTTTGTGGAACAACAGGCGAATCTTCTACAATGACATTGCAAGAGAAAAAAGAAACGATTGAATTTGCGGTGAAGGTTGTCAAAAAAAGAATTCCAGTGATTGCTGGAACAGGAGCAAATTGCACAAAATCAGCAATTGAAATGACTCAATTTGCACAAAAGGCTGGTGTAGATGGGGTTTTAGTGGTAACGCCTTATTATAACAAAACAACACAGCAAGGTTTAATTGCGCATTTTAAAGCAATTGCAAAAGAGACGAACTTGCCAATTATTTTATATAATGTGCCAAGCAGAACAGGTGTTAATATTTTGCCGAAAACTTGTCAAGAACTTTCTAAAATTGAAAATATTGTGGCCATTAAAGAAGCCAGTGGAGATTTGTCACAAGTGGCGGAAATTGCAAATCTTTGTGGAGATGAATTACAAATTTATTCTGGAAATGATGACCAAATTTTGCCTATTTTGTCACTTGGAGGAATTGGTGTTATTTCTGTTTTATCTAATATTATGCCAGAATTTACGCATACTATGATAGAAGATTTTTGGAACCAAAACATAGAAAAAGCAAGCAAAGCACAAATAAAAGCTATTCCGCTGATAAAAGCTTTGTTTTGTGAAGTCAATCCGATTCCTGTAAAAGCTGCATTAAATATGATTGGCTATGAAGCAGGTGTGCCAAGACTTCCATTGGTTGAGATGAGCAAGGAGGCGCAAGAAATTTTAAAAAAGGAAATACAAAAAATCAAAGGGCAGTAAGGAGTTTTGTACAAATGAATGAAGAACAACAGAAAAAAAGCTTAGTAAAGCTTGAGATTAATATGCAAGAATTCAAAGAAATCATTAAAGATATTACGGAAAATTCAAGTGTTTTATCTCTAAAAGAACATGTGCAACATATGAAAGGTTCGCGATATGCGCATTGTTATGAAGTGGCTTTTTATACGTATGTGATTTGTAAAAAATGGGGCTTGGATTATATTTCTGCAACAAGAGGCGCAATGCTTCATGATTTTTACTTTTATAATTGGAAAAATAAAGGTGTGGAAGGGCAAAAGCGTTTCCATGCCTATCGACATCCTAGAATTGCTTTAAATAATGCGATTGAGAATTTTGAATTAAATCCTTTAGAAAAAGATATTATTTTGAAACATATGTGGCCATTGACATTTCGCCTGCCACGTTTTTCAGAAAGCTATATTGTAACATTTGTGGATAAATATTGTGCAACAAAAGAATTTTTTCGATTTTTGCGTTATAAAAAGAAGTTGAAAAAATTAAAAAAACTAAGTAAATTAAAAAAGCAAGAAGAAAAATAAGAAAGGAGTTTTTAAATGAAGGTTTTAGTAAGTGGATGTAATGGAAAAATGGGACAAGAAGTGGCAAAAGAGGTAAGACTTGCACAAGATATGGATGTGATTTGTGGGGTGGACAGAATTGATACAGGAGATAATTGTTTTCCTGTTTTTACCAAAGTTTCTGATATTGAAGTTATACCAGATGTAATCATTGATTTTTCTGTTCCGCAGGCAACGTTTGCGATGTTGGATTTTGCTAAGAAAAATCAAGTTCCCATTGTGATTGCGACAACTGGATTTTCAGAGTCAGAAATGAAGAAAATTGAAAAATATGCTGAAAATTTACCGATTTTTAAATCAGCCAATATGTCTTATGAAATTAATTTAATGGCCAAAATTGTGAGTGAACTTGCTCTAAAGTTGGAGCATTCTGATATTGAAATTATCGAAACACATCATCATCGAAAAATCGATAGTCCAAGTGGAACTGCTTTAATTTTAGCAGATAGCATTAATGAAGCATTAGAACATGAAATGAAATATGAATACGATAGGCATAGCAAAAGAGAAAAACGTGCTAAAAATGAAATCGGAATTCATTCGATTCGTGGTGGAACAGAAGTTGGAAAACATTCCGTTATTTTCTTTGGAGAAAATGAAAGTTTTGAAATTACGCATAACTGTACATCTAGAAGTGTTTTTGCAAGAGGCGCGATAAAAGCGGCAGAATTTATTTTGCATAAAGAAAATGGCTTATATTCAATGAATGATTTATTAAAATAACAAGAAAGGATATCAAAAATGAAAGAAAAATTAAATCAAAAAGAGGAAAAGAAAAAAATGAAATTAGAGAAAAAAGCAAACAAAAAACCAGTAGATAAAATGAAATTAATCAGTCAAATTTTTGCAATTATTTTTATTGTTTTGATGCTATTTTCTGTGTGTGGAACATTGTTGTTTTATTTAATACAAGGTTAGGAAGTGAAAAAATGTTAAATAGTATAAAAGAAATTTATGAAAATGTAATTGTTGCTTACATAGACCAGTTATGTAGTACACCGCTTCTTTTGATTATGTCGATTTTGGATGTTGTAATTGTTGTGTATTTGTTTTATAAATTGTTTCAAATGTTAAAAGGAACTAGAGCGTGGCAGTTATCAAAAGGAATTATTTTTCTAATATTAGGAACGTTTTTAAGCGACGTTTTGAAATTAAATATTTTGAATTATATTCTATCTTCTGTTATGACATATGGTGTTTTTATGTTGATTGTTATTTTTCAACCAGAATTAAGAAGGGCATTAGAGCAATTAGGAACGAATAAATTTAGTAAATATTTTGGTATAGATCAAGATATGAATACTAAAATAAAGGAAAATATTTATAAAATTGCAATTGCAGCAATGGAATTATCCAAAACTGGAACAGGAGCCTTGATTGTGATTGAAAGGGAAATTAAAATTCAAGATATTATTGCAACTGGAATTGTGATGAATTCAGATATTTCTCCACAATTGTTGGTCAATATTTTTGAGCCAAAAACACCGCTTCACGATGGAGCTGTGATTATTAGTAATCATAAAATTGCAGCAGCTTCTTGTATGCTTCCTTTGGCAGATGATAAAGATATTGCAAGAGAGCTTGGAACGCGCCATAGAGCTGCAATTGGGATTTCAAAAGAATCCGATAGCATTGTGGTGGTTGTTTCAGAAGAAACTGGAAAAGTATCGATTGCTAAAGATGGAACTTTGATTGCAGATGTTAGAGAAGATGTCTTGAAAAAGATTTTAATCAAAAATTTAATTGTAGAAGTTAAGCCTAAAGTAAAGCAACAGAAGAAAGTTATGAAAGAGGAAACAAAAGAATAAGGATTTTGTTAACTAAATAATAAAACCAAAATGGAAGATGCTGTGAATTAAAGATGTAAAAAAGAGATACTTTTTTGAGTTATTCACAGAGTTTTCCACATTATCCACACCTTAAAAAATGACACTTTTGTGGATAACTTAGTAAAAGTATTATGTAATTAGTCGAATGAGGAATGAAAAAATTGATTTTAGAAGAGGTGAAAAATGAGACAAAGTTATAAAAAAGCATTAACAGAAGTAAGTGAAATCCTCAAATATACAGAAAAATCCGTAGTAACAAAAGTGCCAAGAAAATTTAAAAAATTTGTAGAAAAAAATAAAGATAAAAATTATAAAATAGAATTAGAAAAGGAAAAAGGATTGCTTGAACAAGATTTGCTGCCTGAGACAAGGCTTATATTAGCTTTAATGTACCGAGATTATGTGTGCACAAAACAAGAGAGAGAAAGGTTTTTTCAAAAAG
>CAOKQM010000042.1 GCA_948470875.1 uncultured Clostridium sp. | reverse complement strand
ACTGAGCTACAACAGAAAAATCTGACAAGTTTAGTAGAAGTAAAACAGCAAAAGTGGTATGAAAAATTAAGAAATAAAATAGTAAGCTGGTTTCCTATAAAATAAAGATGAAAAACGAAGAATTCTGTAGAAAGAAAAATTCGTTTTTTTTTTTCACGAATTTGGTATTGACAGAATAAACTATTTATATTAAAATATAATCATATGAACAAACATTCAAATGAAAAGGAGGAAAAAATGGATTTTGAAATGGCAGAACAAAATATTGTAGATTTTGAAAAAATTCAAAAAATCAGAAAAATTTTGCCACAAGATGATTTACTTTTTGAAATGGCAGAATTGTTTAAAGTGTTTGGAGATTCCACAAGAATGAAAATAATCAGTGCTTTGCTAGAAGATGAGCTATGTGTAGGTGATATTGCGGTATTGACCAATTCTACGCCTTCGGCAATTTCGCACCAATTAAGAGTGCTAAAACAAACCAAATTAGTCAAATATCGCAAAGAAGGAAAAATCGTGTATTATTCTTTGGATGACGAACATGTACGAGAAATTTATCAGAAAGGTCGTGAGCATATTGAAGAAGTATGAATTTATTTTGCAAAATTTGGATTGTGCGAATTGCGCCAATAAAATTCAAGCCAAAATTGCGTCAAATGAGCAATTTAAAAATGTTGTTGTTAATTTTAGTACACTCAAATTGACTTATGAAGCAGAAAATGAAAATCGTCAAATGATTGAACAAATTGTAAAATCATTAGAACCAGAAGTAGAAGTGGTAAAGCCAAAGGAAAAATCAGCTCAAACCGTTGAGAAAGGCAAATTGGGATGGGGACGCTTATTGTTAGGAACAGGAATTATGGCAATTGGAACTTGTATCCAAATGCCAACAATGGTTGCAAGAATTTTAGTTTTTTTGGCTTATGCAATTTTGCTTTATCGAACCATTGGAAATGCAGTAAAACTGCTAAAGACAAGTAAAACCATTAACGAAAATTTTTTGGTTACTATGTCGTGTTTTGGGGCATTTTTAATTGGTGAACAATGGGAAGGTTTTATGGTTATTATGCTGTATGAAATCGGAAAAATTTTAGAAGAAAAAGCAGTTCATAAAACAAGAAAATCTATTTCTGATTTGATGAACATAAAACCAGAATATGCAAATGTAAAGACCAATCAAGGAACCAATAAAACGGAACCAGAAAACGTGAAAGTTGGAGATATTGTTATCATAAAACAAGGAGAAAAAATCCCATTAGATGGAATTGTTGTAGAAGGAGAAGCAGATTTGGATGTTGCTTCTTTGACAGGAGAAAGTGCTTTGAAAAATGTAAAAGTTGGTTCTGAGGTTTTGTCTGGAAGTATTAATACACAAGGACTACTGGAAATTAGAGTCACACAAGAATATAAAAATAGCACAGTTAGTAGAATTTTAGAATTGGTGGAAAATGCTACTGATAAAAAAGCCAAAACAGAAACATTTGTTAATCAAGCTGCCAAAATATATACACCAATTGTGATTGTTTTGGCGATATTGGTTGGGTTATGTTTGCCAGGAATAACGAATATTTCATACACAGGAAAAAATGGCAGTATTTATCGAGCTTTAATATTTTTGGTGGTTTCTTGTCCTTGTGCCATTGCAATATCGGTTCCACTTAGCTATTTTTCAGGAATTGGGAAAGCTTCTAAAAAAGGAATTTTAATCAAAGGAAGTGATTATTTAGACGCTTTTAAACAAATCAAGCAAATTGTATTTGACAAAACAGGAACACTTACCAAAGGAGAATTTTCCATTCAACAAATCCAGGTATATCAAGAAAATTATACACAAGAACAAGTTTTGGAATATGCTGTTTTGGGCGAGAGTTTTTCCAATCATCCAATTGCCAAATCTGTAATAAATGCTTGCCAAAAGGAAGTAGATATGGCGGAAGTAAAAGAGTATCAAGAGATTGCTGGAAAAGGTTTGTGTTATAAAAAAGATGAGAAAAAAGTTTGGATAGGAAATAAGGAATTTGTTGGTGCAAATCAAACGGTAGAAGGAACTGCAATTTTTGTTAAAGTAGAACAGCAAATAATTGGAAGCATTATTTTGGGTGATCAAATAAAAGAAGGCACAAAACAAGCAATTCAAAAATTAAATTCACTTGGTATAACAACAAAAATGTTTACAGGAGATGATTACAAAGTGGCAGCAGAAATTGCAAAAGAGCTAGGCATTACAGAAGTGAAAGCAAACATGTTGCCAAATGATAAATATCAAGAAATGGAGAAAATATTAAGCAAAAGGAAAAATCTGGAAAAAGTAGCTTTTGTGGGAGATGGAATCAATGATTCACCTGTTTTGGCTATTTCAGATATTGGAATTTCGATGGGTGGTGTTGGCTCAGAGGCTGCTATTGAAGCTTCAGATGTGGTTATTATGACAGATCATATTGACAAAATTATAGAAGGGATTGAAATTTCAAAAAAAACAGCTCGTATTATCAAACAGAATTTGATTTTTGCAATTGGGGTAAAAGTTTTGGTTTTGATTTTTAGCACAATTGGCATTTCGAATATGTGGCAAGCAATTTTTGCTGATGTTGGTGTTACATTAATTACAATTTTAAATACATTAAGAATTTTATAAGCATAAGTTTTCATATATTAGGATTATTCATGCGATTTAAAAAGTCGATATCCTAGGATATCAACCAAAAGGGACTGCAGAAAAAACTCAATCTATTGCGTGAAAATATGGGAAGTGCCCCCAATTTTTCTTGCTGATTTTGTAGAGTTTTTTCTGCAGCCCCTTTTGGTTACTAATTACTATACACCTTGTTCACCAGGTAATATATAATCAATTACACCGTAAATTAAAGCACCAATGATGGCTGCCATCCAGGTAATTGAGTAACCAGCAACTAAAAATTGCGTTACATATAATGTAACAACAGCTAATACGAATCCAACAAAGCCTTTACCAAAAGCCATTGCGTGTAATCCTGTAAATTTTACTATCAAGTAATCCATTACACTTAAAACAATTGCAGCTACACCCAAAGACCAAATATTACTAATGGTGAAATTTGGTGTAAAAAATGCAGTGATACCAAGTATAATGGCTGCTACGATAAATCTACCAATTACTTGACCTACGGCTCCTAGTGTACTGTTGCTAGACTGTGCACGATTGTTTTCCATTTTTAAGAACCTCCTTAGGAAATATTAAATCATTTTTTCATGATTAAGTTAGGCTTACGCCAATATTGTACACAAATTTTTAATCAAAATTTGGTACTTGAACAATCCTGGATGGATTTTGCAAAGTTTTATGTTCTGCCAATTAGTTTTCATCCATTTTTGTTCGAAATAAAATATTCATTTTCAAAAATAAAATAAATATTATATAAGTATATTTTGAGAATTTTTGCAAAAAATATTCATATAAAATTTTCAAGAGAGGTTTTTGATGAAAAAATGATACTTATTTTTGTTAGAACGATTTTTCTGTATCTGTTAGTATTAATCGTTATGCGCTTTATGGGGAAAAGAGAAATTAGCCAATTACAACCATTTGAGTTAGTTATTTCCATTATGATAGCTGATTTGGCAACAACGCCTATGTCAGAAACAGGAATTCCGATTTTGTATGGTATTATTCCCATTCTTGGTTTACTTATGATGCATATTATGATTTCGATTATCAATTTAAAAAGCATTCGTATTCGAGAAATTATTTGTGGAAAACCAAGAATTTTGATGTATCGTGGAAAAATTGATGAAAAAGCAATGAGAAAAGAGAATTTTACGATTAATGAATTACAAGAAAGATTGCGTGTTAATGGAATTTTTAATTTAGAAGATGTGGAATATGCTATTTTAGAGACAAGCGGTCAAATTACAGTGATTCCCAAACCTGCCAAACGAGGGACAACTCCAGAAGATTTTGGCATGGAACCAGAATATGTTGGAATGTCATATGATTTGGTGATTGATGGAAAAGTTATGACGGATAATTTGCAAAAATTGGGCAAAGATTACAATTGGCTAAAAAAGCAAGTGGAAAAATTTCATATAGAACCAGAAGAGGCATTGGTTGTGGTTTTAAGCGGAAATGGCAGTATTTTTTGCCAAAAGAAAATGCCGAACACATAAGGAGAAAAAAATGCGATTTTTAAGAGAATATTTGATTATTATCATCCTATTAAGTTTTATTTTTTTAATGGAATATTTAACAAGTCAAAGTCTTGCAGAAGCAACTTCCTGGATGAGAGATGCTGTGATTGGTATTGAAACTAAAATGAAGGAAAAACAGGAAAGTCAGGCACAACAAGAATTTTATGAATTAAAAGATAAATGGAAACAAAAAGCGGAAAGTTTGGCTTTATTTGTTGAGCATAATGAATTAGAAAAAGTGAGCAATGATATTGTTATTATAGAATCCAATTTTGAGACAAATGAAACAGAAAAAATTTTGGAAAATATTGCGGAATTGAAATTTATGCTAGAACACATTGAAGAAAAAAATCAATTAAAATTGAAAAATATTTTTTAAAAAGAAAAGAAGTTATTAAAAATGTAGATTCTAAAAAAAGCGAGAAAAATTTGGTGCAGCGCCCCAAATTTTTCTTGCAATAGATTTAACTTTTTTTACAGCCTTTTTCAAAATTCGTTTCACGAATAATATAAATTGGTCTTTTTTTGACTTCCAGATATGTTTTTGAAAGATATTGACCAAGAATGCCAAGGGAAAAAAGTTGAATTCCACTTACCATAAAAATGATACATACCAAAGAAGGCCATCCACTTGTTGGGTCACCAAGCCATAAAGTTTTGATGATTATCACAAGGATAAAAATGAAGGAAACAAGGCAAAATAGCAGTCCTAGCAGCGAAGAAAAAATGAGTGGTGTTGTCGAAAATGCGGTAATTCCTTCTAAAGCATAAGAAACTAATTTCCAAAATGACCATTTTGTATTTCCAGCAACTCTTTTGGTATTTTCATATTCTAACCATTTTACGTTGAAGCCAACAAAACTAAAAAGACCTTTTGAATAGCGGTTATATTCTTGCATAGACAAAATAGAATCAGCTACGATTCGTTTCATAAAAATATAATCACGAGCTCCATCCACCATTTCAATTTTGGACATTTTGTTGATGATTTTGTAAAAAAGTTTGGCAAAAAAACTGCGGATAATAGGTTCTCCTTTGCGATTGACACGGCGTGTTCCGAACAGCATCAAAATCTTCTTCTGTAACAGACTTGTACATTTCTAAAAGAAGAGAAGGAGGGTCTTGCAAATCAGCATCCATGATAGTGATGAAATCTCCAGTGGCATTTTCAAGCCCAGCGAAAATCGCAGATTCCTTTCCGAAATTGCGAGAAAAAGAAATGTATTTGACACGCAAATCCTCTTTGGCTAAATCTTTAAGATAAGTTAAAGTAGAATCTTGAGAACCATCGTTTACAAAAATAAATTCAAAATCCACGTTTTCAAATAAATTAATATTTTTCATAAGTTCTTGATAAAATAAAGGAAGAGATTTTTCTTCATTATAACAAGGAACAATAATTGAAATTTTATTCATAATTTTCTCCTAAATAAGATTTTCTTAAAAAAATATATCACAAATTAAAAAAAATTACAATATCTTAATTAAAATTAAAAAAGAGGTTGAAATTTTTATAAGAATGTAATATAATTGTAAACAAATTGTAATAAACAAAATTAGATGATGAAGAATGTTAAATGAGAAGGGAAGAATGGGAATGTTTGGACAAGATATTGGAATTGATTTAGGAACAGCTACAGTGATTGCCTATGTAAAAGGAAAAGGAATTGTGCTAAGAGAGCCATCTGTTGTGGCTGTTAATAATGTAACTGGTGAAGTTTTAGCAGTTGGGCATGAAGCAAGGCGCATGCTTGGTAGAACACCAGGAAATATTATTGCGACAAGGCCTTTGCGAGATGGTGTAATTTCTGATTATACAGTTACAGAAAAAATGTTAAAATATTTTATTAATAAAATTGGTGGAAAATTTTTATTTGCACCTAGAATTATGATATGCATTCCTTCTCAGGTAACAGAAGTAGAGAAAAAAGCTGTGATTGATGCTGCTTCAAATGCTGGTGCAAGACGTGTGTATTTAATTGAAGAACCAATTGCAGCAGCTATTGGTGCAGGACTTGATATTTCAAAACCATCTGGTAATATGATTGTTGATATTGGTGGTGGAACCACAGATATTGCAGTGATTTCTTTAGGTGGTTCTGTGGTTAGTACATCCATCAAAGTGGCTGGTGATAAATTTGATGAAGCTATTATAAAATATATTAAAAAAAGACATAATGTGATGATTGGAGAAAGAACAGCAGAAGAATTAAAATTGAATATTGGTTGTGTATATCCTAAATTTCAAGATATGGAAATGGATGTACGAGGTAGAGATTTACTAACTGGTTTACCAAAAACTATTACGGTGTATTCAAGTGAAATGTTAGAAGCTTTAGAAGAACCAGCTTCACTGATTATTGATGCAGTTCATAATGTATTAGAAAGAACGCCACCAGAGCTTGCTTCTGATATTAGTGATAAAGGAATTTATATGACAGGTGGAGGGTGCTTAATTGATGGCTTGGATAAATTAATTCAAGAAAAAACTGGAATTAATGTGATGATTGCAGAAGATTCTATTTCGTGTGTTGCCATTGGAACTGGAAAAGCATTGGATAATTTGGATAATTTAGATCGTTCACGAAGAGCATAAAAATTGAAATAACCGTAAGGGCACGGGGGACCGTGCTTTTGTTCTAAGCAAGAAAGGATAAAAAATGAAAAAAGTAGCATTTTATACACTTCGGTTGCAAAGTCAACCAATATGAAACCAATGGAATGATTCAAAAATTTATAGAACATGGTTACGAAATTGTTGAATTTCACGAAAAAGCCGATATTTATATTATTAATACTTGTACAGTTACTAATGTTTCGGATAGAAAATCCAGACAAATTTTAAGAAGAGCCAAACAAATGAATCAAGAAGCAGTGATTGTGGCAGTGCGGTTGTTATATACAAGTTGCTAAAGAAAAACTTAACAAAATGGATGAAATTGATTTGTGTTTGGGAACAAATGAAAAAAAAGAAATTGTTCAATATGTGGAAAAATATCTGCAAAATGGCAGTAAAAATAAGGTAGAAGATGTTTTTCAAACTAAAGAATATGGCGATTTTGGGAGCATTACATATACCGAAAAAACAAGAGCTGTGATAAAAGTGCAAGATGGCTGTGACCGTTTTTGCTCGTATTGTTTGATTCCATATGCTAGAGGAAGAGTGCGAAGTAGAAAACCAGAAAGTGTGTTACAAGAAATTAGGGAAATTGCTAAAAAAGGAATCAAAGAAGTTGTTATTACAGGTATTCATGTTGCTTCTTATGGAAAAGATTTTAAGGAAAATTACCGCTTAATTGATTTATTAGAACAAATTAATGAAATTGTTGGCATTCAAAGAATTCGACTAGGTTCGATAGAGCCTTTATTAATGGATGAGGAATTTTTAAAAAGGCTAAAAAAACTAAATAAAATTTGTCATCATTTTCATTTGTCTTTGCAAAGTGGTTGTGATGAAACCTTAAAAAGGATGAATCGAAGATATGAAACAAAACAATTTGAGGAAATTGTAAAAAATTTGCGAAATATTTATCAAGATGTGATTTTGACGACGGATATTATTGTTGGGTTTCCAGGAGAGACAGAAGAGGAATTTGAAAAAACGTATGAATTTCTAAAGAAAATTAAATTTTATAAAATGCATGTTTTTCCGTATTCGATTAGAACAGGGACCAAAGCTGCCGAAATGGAACATCAAATACCAAATGCAAAAAAGGAAGAACGAAGCAAAAAATTAATTGCTTTGTCAGAAGAAAACCAAAAAGAATATCATCACAAATACATTGGAAAAATGGTGCAGATTTTGGTAGAAGAAAAAATAGGAGATGAATTTCAAGGACATACGGCCAATTATTTATCAGCCAAATTAAAATCTGAGGGAAATTTTGTCAATGAAATTGTGACAGGAAAAGTCGAAAAATCCACAAAAGATGAATTAATTGTGGAAAATGTTACCAAAATGTAATCACATTGTTACTAAAATTTAATATATAAAAAGAACAAAATGCTTGATTTGTGT
>CAOKQM010000041.1 GCA_948470875.1 uncultured Clostridium sp. | reverse complement strand
ATATAAAAAAAGAACAAAATGCTTGATTTGTGGAAGGTGATAGTATATAGTAAAGAAAAAAGATACAATTTACCAAGGAGGAATAAAATGAAAGAATATAATCTGAAAGACAATGCCACAAGTACCAATTTGCCAGTTCAATATGGTCCATTGGTTAAGTTGAAAAATTTCTTCCGTTTAGAATTAACTGAAAAAGAAGAAAAAGTATTAACTGAAATCCATGATTTTTTGTTTCAAGAAATTGAATTTCCAGAATTAAGGGATTTTTTATATCAAGAAATCGATTTATCAGGTGTGAAGGATTTTTGGTGTCAAGAAGTGAACTTTAAAGAAATCAAAGATTTCTGGTTCCAAGATGTTGATTTTACTGGATTTAAAAAATTCTGGTTGCAAGAAATTAAATTTAGAAAATAAAAATAAAACTGCTCATTGTTTTGTGGGCGGTTTTATTTTTTTATCCTAATTTCAAGGATAGAAATTTATTTTTTATCTTGCAAAAGCAAAATAAATCTGATACAATAAAACAAACATATTTTTGTACGAGGTAATCATGGAATTAGAAGGTCAAATCGAAGAATTTATTTATCAAAATGATACAAACAATTATACAATCGCCATTTTTAGCACAAATGAAAATGAGCCAATAACAGTAGTTGGTTATTTGCCATTCATTGAAATAGGAGATTGTTTAAAATTATATGGAAAAATGGTAATGCACCAAGAATATGGAGAACAATTTAAAATTGAGACCTTTGAAAAAATTATGCCACAAACTGCAGAATCTCTCGGAAAATATTTAGCCAGTCGGTGCCATAAAAGGAATTGGACCATCAACTGCAAAGAAAATTATCAACCAATTTGGAGATGAAACATTAAGTATTTTTAAATTTCAACCCTCTAGATTGGCTGAAATAAAAGGAATTACCAAACAAAGAGCTATAGAAATTGGAGAGGAATTTAATGAAAAATGGGAAGTTTGGCAAATTGTAAGTTTTTTAGAAGGGTTTGGAATTGGTGCTAATAATGCCAAAAAAGTATACGATGCATTAGGAAAAGATGCCATAGCTAAAATTGAGGAAAATCCATATATTTTAGTAGATGTAGCTTATGGAGTGGATTTTCATAAAATTGATAAAATTGCACTCCAAATTGGAATCAGTCAAAATAGTGATGATCGAATCAAAAGTGGAATCAAATACGCGCTGTTAGTTTCAAGTTACAATGGAAACACTTGTGTTTGCCAAGAAAATTTAATACAATATGTACAGCAAGTTTTAGAAGTTAGCACACAAGCAATTGAAAATAATTTAATTGCTTTAAATATGGCAGAAGAAATCATAATTGAAAAAAGAGGAAAAGAAGATTGGGTTTATTTATATCCATTTTTTAAAGCAGAAAAAAATATCTGTGATCGATTAGAATTGCTAGAATCTTGCGAAAATGTAAAATACATAAAAAATTTTGAAAAAGAAATCAAAGCTCAAGAAAAAAAGATTGGGATTGAATTATCCCAAAAACAATTCGAAGCAATTGCACAAGTAAATGATAACAATATTTCCATTATTACAGGTGGACCAGGAACAGGAAAAACAACCATTATTAAATGTTTGATTGAAATTTTTAAAAGCCATAAAAAGAAAATTGTATTATGTGCACCAACAGGAAGAGCGGCTAAAAGGATGTCTGAAACAACAGGAGAAGAAGCTAAAACAATTCATCGATTGCTCGAAATTGGTAAAATCGAAGATGACAAATTAGGCAATATTGATAACGACATTTCACCAATTGATACTGACATTCTTGTGATTGATGAAATGTCAATGGTAGATATTTTTTTAATGAATGATTTGGTAAGAGCCGTATATTTGGGAACCAAGCTTGTTTTTGTAGGAGATGTCAATCAGCTTCCATCGGTTGGACCTGGCAGTATTTTAAAAGACTTAATTGAAAGTGAGACATTTGCCACCGTTACATTAAACAAGATTTTTAGGCAAGCTGCTAAAAGCAAAATTATTGTTAATTCACACGATGTCAATAAAGGAATCAGTTTTGTAGGAAAAAAAGATTATAGTCAAGAAGAGACTCAAGACGACTTTTTTTATATTAATGAATCCATACAAGATAAAATGCTAGAACAAGTAATCAGCCTAAGTAACGGAAGATTGAAGCATTATGGAGATTATAATTTTTTTGAAAATATTCAGATTTTAACACCAACCAAAAAAGGAAAGCTTGGAACAAAAGAATTGAATCGAAATTTGCAAAATGTGTTAAATCCTAAAACAGACCAAAGGCAAAGCAAAACTTATGGCGATATAGAATTTCGTCAAGGTGACCGCGTGATGCAAATCAAAAATAATTATGATATGTATTGGGAAAAAAGAAAAGACAAAACAGATTTTGAATCAAGACTTGGAAGTGGGGTTTTTAATGGGGAATTAGGCATAATCTCTAACATCAATCATACAGATAAAAATATAGAAGTAGAATTTGATGACGGGAAAACAGCATGGTATGCTTTTTCTGAATTAGATCAATTAGAACATGCCTATAGCATAACGATTCACAAAGCACAGCGGAAGCGAGTTTGATGTAGTCATTTTAGTAGTGCCACAAGCTTCCAATATGCTACTTACGCGAAATTTACTATACACAGGCATGACAAGAGCCAAAAAGCTTCTAATTATAATCGGCAATAAAAATTTAATTGAATTTATGATTCACAATTCGGAAGTCAAAAAGCGAAATACAGGACTCAAATATAAATTGTTAGATCTAGATTAAGCCAAAAAAGCCCAACTACTGCAAACAGCAATAATTGGGCTTTTACTTATTCTGGTAACTCTAATTTTTGCTTAATCGGCATTCCATTCTTATCGATATTTTCAATAAGAATTAAAGGAATGGAATCCCCTTTTTTGTATTGCTTAAAAATTTGTTCATTGTCGAACGTTTCTGTGATTTCGTTATATTCCACATAGATGAGGAATTCAGCGGGATGATGATGAGGCATTGATCTTTTCACACTAGCGTGATATACAAGATGTGAATATTCTTCTATATACTCTGTGTTTGTTACTGTGCCAACAACCCGCGTTTTGGTTATTTCTTTGGTACGAAACCAAGGGGTTAAATAATAAATTGAAATCCCCGCTACTCCAAGAATAACCATAAGTGTGGCAAAAACGATTAAGATTTTTTTAAACATAGTGTTTCCTCCTTTTAATACGTAGAGTTAATTGCTATAAGGTACGTGACCATACTTTTATGTTAACACTTTTTCTAAAAAATGTCGATGATGTGTTTCCTAAAAATGAGAACTTTAAAAAAATTTGTCATAAAACAATCCCTTGCGAATACGATGTAACTAAAGATGTACAAATTTATGCAGGGGGTATTTATTTATGGAAAACTTTGAAATATACGAGGACATTAAAAACAGAACAGATGGAGATATTTATATTGGTGTGGTGGGACCTGTTAGAACAGGAAAATCAACCTTTATCAAAAAATTTATGGAACTTTTAGTTTTACCAAATATTGAAAATGATTACAAAAGAGAAAGGGCAATTGATGAATTACCACAAAGTGCTGGTGGAAGAACCATTATGACAACTGAGCCAAAATTCATTCCAAATGAAGCCATTGAAATTAATTTAAATGATAATGTCAAAATGCGCACAAGACTTGTAGATTGTGTTGGTTATTTGGTCAATAATGCATTAGGCTATTTAGAAGATGACACACCTCGCATGGTGAAAACTCCATGGGCTGAGGCAGAGATGCCATTTGAAACAGCAGCTGAACTTGGCACAAAAAAAGTCATTGTAGAACACTCAACGGTTGGAATCGTCATTACAACCGATGGAAGTATTACTGATATTCCACGTGAAGATTATGTAGAGCCAGAACAAAGAGTTATCAATGAGTTAAAAGAATTAAATAAACCATTTATCATTTTGATGAATTGTCAAAATCCAAGTGATGGTTATAGTTTGAACTTAGCAAATCAAATGGCAGAAAAATATCAAACACCAGTTATGCCAATTAATTGCGAGAATTTGAATTTAGAGGATATTAATGAAATTTTCTCAAAATTATTATATGAATTTATGATTGACAAAATCAATATTCGTTTTCCAAGGTGGATTAATGGATTAGAAAGTGGCAATGATTTAAAAACCAATTTATTTGAAAAAGTAAAAGAAACATTTGAAGGCACAAAACGCTTAAAAGATGTTAATGATAATTATGCAAAATTAGAAGAATGTGAAGAAATCAAAAAAGTAAATGTGGATGAAATCAATCTTGGAAACGGTGTTGTGACCATCGGAATTGATTTGCAAGACAGTTTGTTCTATAATACATTATCCGAGTTGACAGGCGTCAACATTCAAAATGAAGGCGAACTTTTCTCATGTATTACAGAACTTGCAACAGCAAAAAAAGAGTACGACAAAATGGCGTATGCGCTTCATGAAGTCAATGAAAAAGGCTATGGAATCGTGTCTCCAGGAATTGATGATTTGATTTTAGAAGAACCAGAAATTGTCAAACAAGGTCAAAAATATGGTGTCAAATTAAAAGCCAAAGCACCATCCATTCATATGATTAAAATTGACACAGAAACAGAAGTTTCTCCGATTGTGGGAAGCGAGAAACAATCTGAAGAGTTAGTGAAATATTTGCTTTCAGAATTTGAAAGTGATCCAAAGAAAATTTGGGAATCCAACATTTTTGGTAAAAGTTTGCATGAACTTGTGAACGAAGGATTGCAAAACAAGTTGTCAAGAATGCCAGAAGATGCGCAAGGAAAACTACAAGAGACCTTGCAAAGAATTGTCAATGAAGGAAGTGGCGGATTGATTTGCATTATTCTTTAAAAGGGAAGGGTTGCTCGCCCTTCCTTTTAACCCCATCCTCGCAAGAAAACCAACAGCTGTTTTTTTTAATATTATTCATTTTTCTCTTGAAAAAATCGTACATATGTAATATAATGAAAAATATTTTATAAGTAAAGGGGAAAAGTTTACATGATGCAACTCATAATATTGATTATTTTAATTTTAATTAATGCTTTTTTTGCAGCAAGTGAAATTGCGTTTATTTCTTTAAATGACACAAAAATAGAAGTGATGGCAAAAGAAGGCAACAAAAAAGCGATTGCAATGGCCAAAATGCTAAAAACACCAAGTAGATTTTTAGCAACCATCCAAATTGGAATTACTTTTGGCGGATTTTTGTCAAGTGCCCTTGCTTCAGATGCTTTTGCGGATAAATTGGCACCAATGTTATATCATATCATACCTTCATTAACAATAGAGACATGGAGACGGAATTGCAATGGTAGTGATTACTGTTATTTTGTCTTATTTTACACTAATTTTTGGGGAATTGGTCCCTAAAAGAATTGCCATGAAAAAATATGAAACAATTGCATTTGCTGGAATTGGAATCATTCGTTTCATTTCTTTTATTACTTCGCCATTTGTGAGATTTTTGGAATTTTCTACCAATATTGTATCCAAAATTTTTGGGGTAACAGGTGATGAAGAAGAAGTTGTCACAGAAGAAGAAATCAGAATGATGGTTGATGTTGGGCAAGAAAAAGGAACCATTGAGCAAAATGAAAAAGAAATGATTAATAATGTTTTTGAATTTAATGACCGAACCGTTTCAGAAATTATGACGCCAAGAACAGAAATTTTTGCCTTAGATAGTAATTTACCAATGGCAGATGCCATTTTAGAAATCGCCCAAGATTACAAATACAGCAGAGTGCCAGTTTACAAGGAAAATATAGATGAAATTATTGGAATTTTGTATGTCAAAGATATGTTATTAGAACAAAAAAACAAAAATACAAAAATTAAAAATATTGTAAAAGATGCGTATTTTGTACCAGAAACCAAAAATATTGATGATTTGTTTGCTGAGATGAGAAAAAACAAAAAGCAAATCGCAATCGTATTAGATGAATATGGTGGAACAGCTGGTTTAGTAACAATGGAAGACATTTTAGAAGAAATTGTTGGCGACATTTATGATGAGTTTGATGAATTTGAAAACGAGTATGAAAAATTAGATCAAAATACATTTTTGATCAAAGGAAATGTCCCAATTTATGAATGCAGAAAAATTTTAGGAATTCAAATTCCAGAAGGAGATTATGAAACACTTTCAGGCTATTTAATTGAAGAATTGGGGCGAATTCCAAGTGAAAAAGAAAAACCAATCATAGAAGTAAACCAAGTGATTTATAAGGTAGAAAAAATCAAAAATAAAAGAATCTTGAAAGTAAAAGTCTGTATCACCGATGCGGAAAAAGAAGAGGAAGAAGAAAATTAAAAATTAGAAAAAATGGCATCCATAAGTAAAACTTATAGGTGCCATTTTGAAATATAATAACAAAAAACGTTGATTTATTATGTAAAATATGGTACAATAAAAATACATAAGGTAAGAGCCTTATTTCATATAGATTGCCCTTTTTTGAGTGGGCTTGTAACTAATTGACTTGACATTTCAAAAAAGGAGGGACATTGAAATGTTAATATTAATTTTGAGGGGTTTTTGCAACTTGCTACCCAATATCCTGGGTAGTTTAACCAATGCACTCATGCCATGTATCATCATTTGTGCTGGTATTGTGTTGCTGTTTGCTTCTGTAGGCGTAAAAATCAGCAACAATTTAGGTGCGACAGTTGTGAATGGAATATTCCGAGCCATCGGATATTTTGTTCGGGAATTGGGCAAATTGTTAAAATTTATTTTCCAGAAATTAATCTGGATATGCCCAATTGTTTTCCACAAAACCCGGGGAATGCTGATTCAAAAAGGCGTTAAACCTTGGGTTAGTAACTTGTTGGCAGCAGCAGTTGTGCTACTGATGGTAGCACTCATCATATAAGGAGGAAAAATTATGGAAAAGTTTTTCGAAAAGAAGCAACTGAAGGAAGAACTGCGGACAGTAGGGAGACAGGTCTGCGGTTTTGTAAAGGATTTCACATATGGGATAAGTGAAATCGCAGATGTGATTGGAAAAATCATAGATGCTCTGTTGATTTTTGGGTTGGGAATGTATATTTTAACGTATTTTTTCCCGCCATTGGCTGAAAAGCTACCCGCCTTGCATGAAGCTTCTAATCTCATTTTAAGCTTCATCAATTGGGTGTTTTCTGTCGCATTTGGTGGTTTGCATGCGATTTTTGCGGGAGAGTATGCAGACTTTGCAAAGGAGGTGAACAAAAGCATGGCCCTTGGCTGGCAAGAATTGGTAAATTTCTTGTCAGGACTGATGTAACATTTCAAATTCGCTAGCTGTGGCTAGCGTTTTTTTTCTGCCTTTTTTAATTAATTTGTGATTTTTCTTGAAAAAAATAAACAGAAATGGTATAATGCAAAATGTAAAATTAGAGAAAAAAGGAAAAAATATGAAAAAGATTGAATTATTGGCGCCAGCAGGCTCTTTTGAAAAAGCCAAAATTGCATTTTTATATGGCGCAGATGCAGTATATTTGGGAACACCAAAATTGTCGCTTCGTTCGCGTTCTCAAATCGATGATGAAGATTTAATAAAAACCGTGAAATATGCCAAAGAGCATGGAAAAAAAGTTTATGCCACTATTAATATTTTTGCGTGGGATGAAACATATGAAGAAATCAAAGCACAGGCGAAAATTCTAAATGATTTGAAAGTCGATGGCATTATTATTTCGGATGGTGGCGTGGTAGAAGCAGTAAAGGAGGCTGCGCCTAATGTGGAAATACATATTAGTACACAAGCCAATACTGTAAGTTATCATACGTGTCATTTTTGGTATAAAAATGGGGCGAAGCGAATTGTTTTGGGGCGAGAATTGAGTAAAGAGCAAATTCGTGAGATTATAGAACATAAGCCAAAAGATTTGGAAATTGAGATGTTTGGGCATGGTGCTTTGTGTTTTGGGTATTCTGGAAGATGTTTTTTGAGTGAATTTTTGGCAAATCGCTCAGGTAATTTAGGAGATTGCGCACAGCCTTGTAGATGGGCGTTTAATTTGTATGCTGAAGAAAAAAACAATCCAGGAGAATTAATGCCACTAGAGGCTGATGAAAAAGGAACATATATTTTTTCTTCCAAGGATTTGTGTTTGATTCGAGAGTTGCCAGAAATCATGAAGCTGGGTGTAGATAGTTTGAAAATTGAGGGAAGATTGAAAACAGAATATTATTTGGCAAGTGTAGTTAATAGCTACAGAAACGCCATTGATGCAATTTACG
>CAOKQM010000040.1 GCA_948470875.1 uncultured Clostridium sp. | reverse complement strand
ATAGGTTTATAGGTAAATCCTTTATTTAAAAACCTAACTATATTATACAAGGAGGCCAGAATATGAAACAGATTGTTCAAAATCTGGCAGGAGGCAAAGGAGAAATTACACGGAGCACTTTGAAGGCAGAATTCGGAAAATTGGTTTTAAATCCGGGTTCTAAAATTGGGGCGCATAGCCATGAAGACAAAGATGGCTATCGACATTGTGAGATTTATTTTGCGTTTTCTCCCAACATTTATGTGAAAGGAGAGAGGCGGATTGTCAGCATATGTCGGAATTCGTCACATTGGGCTTGCAACCTTTCCCACACCAAAAAAGGAAAAATGTTTTTCTTGAAATTGTGGTGGTGAAAAAGGCTTGCATAAAAACTGCGAGCAAAATTTTAGGCAACGCCTAAAATTTTGCTCGCTCTTCTTTTAAAGAAGATAGAGTTTTTATGCAGCTTTTTTTCTTTTTGCATAGTTTTCTTGTTTTTTGGAAAGAATAACCAAAAATATTAGGAGGTAGAAAAATGAAAGATTGTTTAAAAATCATGAGTGTGAAGGCATTGGAAGTTTTGGATTCAAGAGCAAATCCAACTGTGCAAGTTGAAGTTGTTACAGAAGGTGGATTTTGTCGGAAAAGCGATTGTTCCCTCTGGGGCTTCTACAGGAGCTTTTGAAGCATTAGAATTAAGAGACAATGATGACAAACGTTTTGGTGGAAAAGGTGTTTTAAATGCGGTAGACAATGTGAATAAAAAAATTGCGAAAAAAATCGAAGGAATGAATGTTTATGACCAAATTAGAATTGATGAAGAATTAATTAATATGGCAGGCGAAAATAAAACAAAACTTGGTGCTAATAGCACATTAGGCGTTTCAATGGCTGTGGCACAAGCAGCAGCAGAATCATTAGGAATGCAGTTATACAATTATATGGGAGGAATCAATGCAAAAATGTTACCAATTCCAATGATGAATATTTTAAATGGTGGAAAACACAGCGATAACAATGTGAATATTCAAGAATTTATGATTATGCCAACTGGAGCTAAAAATATAAAACAAGCGATTCAAATGGGAGCAGAAGTGTATCAGGCTTTGAAAAAAATATTGAAAGTTAATGGCTATAGTACAAGTGTTGGTGATGAAGGTGGATTTGCGCCAGATTTGCAAAATGAGGAAGAAGCATTTAAATATATTTTAGAAGCCATTAGACAAGCTGGTTATGAGCCAGGAAAAGATATCAATTTAGCGATTGATGTAGCGGCAACGGAAATGTTTGATGCAGCTAAAAAAGCAAATCGCGAAGGATATGAATTTTGGAAAACTGGCGAATTTAAAACAGCAGATGAAATGATTGCATATTTGGAAAGTTTAGTGGAAAAATATCCATTAATTTCGATTGAAGATGGCTTGGCAGAAGAGGATTGGGAAGCTTGGAAAAAATTAAGTGATAAATTGAAAGATAAAGTAATGCTTGTTGGAGATGATATTTTTGTCACCAATCGAGCGCGTTTGGAAAAAGGGATTAAAAAAGGTGTTGGAAACACGATTTTAATTAAGCCAAACCAAATTGGAACAGTTACAGAGACTTTGGATTGTATTGAAGTGGCAAAACAAAATGGCTATAAAGTTGTTATTTCACATCGTTCTGGGGAAACAGAAGATACGTTTATTAGTGATTTGGCAGTTGCAGTCAATGGTGGTTATATTAAAGCAGGCGCACCTTGCAGAACAGACCGTGTGGCAAAATATAATCGATTGCTTTGTATCGAAAGTGAAATTTAGAAGAAATATTACAATTGCATTACAAATGAATGAAAAGTATTGATAAAGAAAAAAGAATCCATTATAATAATATAGAAATAAACATGAAAAATAGGAGAATTTTGGGTCAAAAAGACAATTTATGGGATAGCCAAAAGGATGAAAATCAGAAATTGTCTTTTTGACAATAATGGAAAGGTGAAAAAATGGAAAAGCGAAAGAAAAAAATGTTAGTAATTATGTGCATAGGTTTAATAGTAATCATAACGATTGGAATTTTGGGGAAAGTGAAATTTGACGAAAAAAGGCAAACTCAAAGTGAAATGGTGGGAGAAAATGTAGAGATATTGAAAGATGGAACCAAGAAAAATATCAGTGAAGAACTAAAAAAAGAGAAGATGATAGAAGGATTGCAGTTTACAAATATGGAATTAACAAGGCAAGAAGAAACGAAGTTGGTTGCAGATATCACGAATATTAGCGATAAAGCGACAGAAATGATGAAAGTAGAAATTATTTTTTTGGGGAAAAATGGAGAAGAAACGGGAAAAATAGAAGGAATTATACCAAGTTTGGAACCAGGAAAGAGGACGCAATTTTCGACAAGCGTGACAATAGATTATGTTGATGCGCAGGATTTTCAAATAGTAAAAAAATAGAAGGAGGAGAAAATGAGAACAAAAAACACAAATCGGAATTACACTAATTATGTTAGTTATTATGATAATAATTCTGCTAATCCTAGCGGGAGTGACGGTTTCGTATATTCAAGGAGACAATGGACTGATAAAAATAACGGAAGATGCGGCGATGAAAACAGAAAATATGGAAATTTTGGAAGAAGTAAAAATGGTTATTTCAGAAAAAATAATACAAATGACTCGAGATGGAACAAATGGAAAAACAGAGATAGAATATCTGATAGGTGAGCTCAATGGTTATAAAACGCCAAGTGGAGCGACGATTACATGTGATGAAAATGGAAAAATTACATATATAGACAAAAAAGGAAATGAAACGATTCTGAATTTGTATGGAAATGGAAAAGTAGAGTTGGCGCCTGGAAACGAAGGAGGAGGAGAAGAACCACCATTAGATTTAAGAGCACCAGTTGTAACAATTGCTAAAACAACGTCAAATTCGATTCAGTTTTCAGTAACGGATAACATTGGAGTGGTAGCCTATGGAATAACAGAAAATTCGTTAAGTCCAACGAATTGGGTTGATGTAGAAAGTACGACAAATTTCTCAGAAATCATAAGCAATTTAAAACAGCAAACGACATATTACGTTTGGGCAAAAGATGCAGCAGGAAATGTGAGTGAGCCAAAAACAGCAACTACCAAGAGAATAGAAGGTGCAACAGAAACGAATTTATCAGGAAGAGTAACGAAATGGGAAGGAGCGACAGCAACAGTAACATTTACAACCACAACGAATTATTATATACAAACAACTACAACACCATATCAAGAAGATTCATGGTCAGAAAAAAGCTTAAAAACAGTAACAATAGAAGTAGAATCAGGAACAACAGTTTATGCAAGATTAGTAGATAGTTCAGGTCAAACAAGTCCAGAAGCGACGATGACAACGGTAAATCCAATATTAAGATATAGCATACGATATCATGCAAATGGCGGAACTGGAACGATGGAAAATACGCAGCATCAATATGGAACACCAAAAAAATTGAGAGACAATACATTTACGAAAACAGGCTATACGTTTGCAGGTTGGGCAACAAGTGAAACAGGAGAAAAAGTGTATGATAATGGAGAAAGTGTGACAAATATAAGTAGCACAAACGAAGAAATCATTGATTTATATGCCGTATGGACAACGAATAAGTATACAGTAACATTTAGAAATGGAACAGAACATGCAAATAGTCATGGAACGATATCACCATCAAGCTTAGTGGTAGATTATGGAACAACCTATATTGTAAAGGGAAATAAATTAGAATTTTCGGATGGTCAAATAGCAACAGCAATACCAAATCCACCAACTGGTTTTACGTCAGAATTTTCAAGATGGACTTTAAGTTATAGTGGACCAACGTTGACGAGTGGAGAAATAACAGATAATATAACAATAAGGACAGAATTTACTTTAATCTCAAATGTATATAATATAACACTAGATAAGCAAGGTGCAGCAGGAGGAACGACAACAATTTATGAAAGATATCAGGCAGGAATTTATCGAGATAGTACTTGTACAATAAGAATGACCAAAACTGAAAATCCAATTTCAGTGCCAGCTAAGACAGGTTATACCTTTGGAGGATATTATACTGGCGTAAATGGAACAGGGGAACAATTAGTTGATGAAAGAGGATATATTACTTCAGCATTTACAATAAAGAAGTTTAGCAGCAGTGCAACACTTTACGCTAAATGGACAGAAACAGTACCAATTGTTACAATAACAGGAAGGAGGGAAGGAACAGGGCAATTTCATATAAATAGCTATTATACAAATAATATTGGCTCTAATTGGGAAATGTATGTAAATGGTAACTGGGAGAATTTAAGATACGGATCGATATCAATGGTAGGTAATGAAGCTATCAGATGTACGTATAATGGACAAACATATTATGCAGAAATGAAATTAAATAACTATGGATATGAAGAAAAGACTACAGAAATAACGCTAAGAAAACTTGTAATTCCTCAGTTAACGTATCAAGCAAGATCGCTAGGCTACGAACAGGTTATTGTAACCCAATTAAATGTTGAAGATGGCTGGACAGTAGAGGCATATAAAATAAATGCTGCTAACTGGACAAATTATAATGGTGCTTCTATAACCGTAAACTGTAGTAAAGAAGGAAAATTTTATGTAAGATGTAACAAATATGGTATGAAAGCTTATTATACAATTAATACACGAAACGTGTATATTAGTATAGAAGCATGGAGTCCGCCACCTAATACTCCAATTACAGGAACTACAACAGAGCCTTAAAAAGTAGTTGACAGAATGTAGATATCAAATAATTGGAAAATCCTTTAACCAAATGAGGTTAGAGGATTTTTGTTTTCAAGTTTTCATTTAGGTTAAAAGCTTTAAATTTTTGGGACAAAAAGCATAGCAAGTCTTGCAAATTAGTTTGGTTTAGGATATAATCAACAAAGATAAGGGGAAAAAATGAGTGAATATGTTAAGAATTTAAGTGAAACAATCAAACAATATTTTTCAATTTTGTCAGAAGAAATACCAGAATTTTTGTTGGATTATATCGATACACCTGAGATGCAAAAACAAAAAGAAATTTATGTGGTATGTGGCACAATTTATTCGAAGTTGTATCCAGACCGAATTTGGTATTCCAGTTTGGACCATAGTGTAGGAGTGGCGCTGATTATTTGGCATTTTACCAAAGATAAAAAGCAGACTTTGGCAGGACTTTTTCATGATATTGCTACGCCTGCTTTTAAGCATTGTATAGATTTTATGAATGGCGATTATGAAACGCAAGAGTCAACAGAAGAATTAACGACAAAAACGATTACAGAATCTAAGGAAATTATGCGTTTGTTGGAAAGAGATCATATCAAAGTAGAAGAAGTGGATAATTATCATAGGTATCCTATTGCAGATAATGATGGACCAATGCTTGCAAGTGACAGACTAGAATATACGTTTTCAAATGGTTTGGGTGCTGTAAAAAAATTGTGGAATTTAGGCGAAATTAAGGAAATTTATGAAACGATAGAAGTTTTAGAAAATGAACAAGGTATGCCAGAACTGGGATTTTCGAATTTAGAAAAAGCTGAAAAATTTGTGCATGTGGCAAGCCAGTTGGGGTGTTTGTATATCGATAATAAAACCAAGTTTTCGATGCAATTTTTGGCAGATACGTTGAAAAAAATGAACGAGAAAAGTCTGATAACGATTCGGAGATTTGTATGTATTGTCAGAAAGAGAAATTCTTGAAAAAATCCGCAATTGCGAAGAAGGTAATATTGCAGAATGTTTTGAAAAGTGGGCAAATGCCAACAAAATAAAAGAAAGTGATGAATTTCCCAAAGATGTTTATTTTGTTTGCCTTGAAAAAGTGAAAATACGATACATCAATCCATTGGTGAAACTTCAAGAAAAGAAAGCTGTCAGAGTAAGTGAAATCTCAGAAAAAGTCAAATTGGATATTGAAAAAGTGTTACAGTTTAAGACGAAAAAATATGCGTATTTGGATTTTAAGTTTGCATAAAATTTAAAGAGGAACATATAATTATTTTAGAATAAAAAGCAAAAGGAGAAGTGAAAATGAAGGTAAATTTACAAAACCAGCTAGGATTAGCGCCAAATCCAGTAGCCATGATTTCGTCTGGAAATATGGAAAATAGCAATATTGCGACAATTGCGTGGACAGGAATTATTAATTCAGAGCCAATGATTGTTTATGTTTCCATAAGACCATCGCGTTTTTCAAATGAAATTATTAAAAAAACAAGAGAATTTGTGATTAATTTGCCAGATGAAAAATTGGTAAAAGTTGCCGATTTTTGTGGTACAAAAAGTGGAAGAGATATGGATAAATTTGCTGTTTGTAATTTGACAAAAAGACAAGGCGATAAAATAAACAGTCCGCTGATTGTGGAATGTCCGATTAATTTAGAATGTAAAGTGATGGATATTCAAAAATTTGATTCTCATGAAATGTTTATAGCAGAGGTGGTTGCTACTCATTGCGATAGCCAAATACTGGCTGCAAAAGGGGAAGTGGATTTTGCCAAAGCTAATCTTTTGACATTTGCAGGAAAGAAATATTTTGTGGGAAAAACAGAAGTTGGAGTACGAGGCTGTGGGGTAAAAGAAGGATAAATTTGGAACAAGAAAATGTTATACAACGCGGAAATTTCGGAAACTAGAAATTGTGAGGGAAAAATGATTCGAAAAAATGAAGAATATGTCGTACAAATTATAGATAATGGTTTTCAAGGGGAAGGAATTGCTAAAATCGATGGGCAAGTCATTTTTGTGCCAGGTGGAATAAAAGATGAAGTGGTTAAAATTAAGATTTTGAAAGTGACTTGCAAAATGTGTTATGCCAAACTTTTGCATGTTTTGGAAAAATCAGTTTATCGAATGGAAGAGGATTGTAAAACATATGATAAATGTGGTGGCTGCGATTTGAGGCATATGGATTATGATTATACGATGCAAGTAAAGAAAAGTAGTGTCGAAAATACGCTAAAAAAGGTGCTGCAAAAAGACATAAAAGTAGATGAAATATTGAAAATGGAAGAGCCTTTTTATTATCGAAATAAATTGCAATATCCAGTAGGTGTGTCTGAAAATGGCGAAATGGTGATGGGAGTTTTTGCAAAGAGAAGTCACCGCATTATTCCAGTGGTTATGTGTAAAATTCAAAATCAGTTGGCACAAAAAATTGCAAAGGATATTTTGGAATTTGCCAAACAAAAAGGGATTTTAGGTTATGATGAAAAAAATCAGACAGGCATTTTGAGACATATTGTGATTCGAGTGGGTAGGAAAACCAATGAAGTGATGGTGACTTTGGTTGTCAATAACATGAAAATTCCAAAAGAGAAAGAAATGATTGACTTTTTGACAAATCAATACAAACAGATAAAAACGATTATTAAAAATTTGAATGATAAAAATACGAATGTGATTTTGGGGCAAAATAATGAAGTTATTTTTGGAAATGGGTATATTATGGATGAGCTTTTAGGAAAGAAGTTCAAGATTTCGAATCTGTCATTTTATCAAGTAAATCCGATTCAGACAGAGAAATTGTATGCCAAAGCAATTGAGTATGTGAATCTTACAGGAAATGAGACAATTTTTGATTTGTATTGTGGGATTGGAACCATTGGCATTTGTAGTTCAGACAAAGCAGGAAAGTTGATAGGGATTGAGACAATTCCAGAGGCAATCCAGGATGCAAAAGAAAATGCGAATTTGAATGGTGTCGAAAATAGCGAATTTTTGGTTGGTGATGTAGAAAAAACGTTGCCAGAATTTATCAAAAAAACAAACCTAAAAGCAGATGTTGTGTTTGTGGATCCACCAAGAAAAGGTTGTGAGAGAACAGCTTTAGAAACTTTGCTGGAGATTCAGCCAGGTAAAATTGTGTATGTGAGTTGCAATCCTGCGACTTTTGCACGCGATTTGAAGGTTTTAGAAGAAAAATATGAATTAAAAAAATTAGCGATTTGTGACATGTTTCCATGGACAGGGCACGTGGAGTGTGTAGCAGTGCTACAACTAAAACAAGACAGGTAATACTTGATTTTGATATAGTTTCCAAGATTATAACTTTTGAAGAAAAAGGCAGATTTGGAAAAGAAAAACATCAAAATTTGGGTGTGAAAGTTAAAGTAGTTGCTTAAGTGGTAAGTGGAAACACATAAATTTATTTTTGAAAAATCGAGCAAAGTATTTGAAATACTGAAAAATTTACAATTGTATCTACTGTAGGCATAACAGGTATAAGTTGTGTGGGTTTGTAGATATGAGGAAAACATAGATATTTCAAGTGTTAGAAGAAATTTATTAAAATGAGTTATAGAGAATCTTTATAAAATTAGGTGTCAGTAGATATGTGCTGATGCTTATTTTTTGTCCTATACATTTTAAAAACAATTTTAATCTCCAATAAAAATAATATCAAGAGTAAATAAACTCGTTATCACTCGCTCTTGACATTATTTCTATTGGAGATTTTGTGGCAATTAAGCAAATGTAAGGATAAATATGTTTTGTAAATATTGGCAAAACACTATGAAAAAATGTAAATCTATGATATAAATTAGGAAGAAAAGATTAAAGAAGATATTTATTTAAAGTAGGAGTAAGAAATGAAAAGAGATAACATAGTAAGTAATATAGAGGAAAAAGATTTAGAACATTTACAACAAATATTAAAAGATGTTTTTAATAATAATATAAGTTATGAGAAAATACAAAATTTATATAAAATATCTAAAAATAATAAAGATATTCATGTATTAGGATATTATATAAATGATAATTTAGTAGGAACAGTAACTTTAAATATTTTAACATTGCCATCAGGAAAAGATGCAACTATATGGGATTTAGCAATAAAAGAAGAATATAGAAGATTAGGAATTGCAACAAAACTAATGAATA
>CAOKQM010000039.1 GCA_948470875.1 uncultured Clostridium sp. | reverse complement strand
TTCAATAATTTTTGGGTTTCTGCTTCTGTAATTTTGGTAACTGGAATTTTGGTCCAACGTTCAATCACTTCTGCAATATCTTGTATGGTAAGAATGGAAGGCTTTAACGTGCTTTCAATTTTCTCCATTTTTTCTGTTAAAGAACATTCTTTGGTTTTCAAATCAGCTGCTTTTTGGTAATCTTCAATCGAATCCGAAGAAACAGCTTCTTCTTTTTCTTCAGCCAATTTAGCAAGCTCATTTTTAATAATTTCAAGCTCGTACAAATCTTTGTTTCCTAAATTAATTTTTGAACAAGCTTCATCAATTAAATCAATTGCTTTATCTGGCAAAAATCGATCATGAATATATTTTTCGGACATTTTAATCGTTTTTTCGATAACATCATCTGAGATTAAAACTTTGTGGAATTCTTCATAATATTTTTTGATGCCTTTTAAAATTTCAATAGAATCTTGAATAGAAGGCTCTTCTACTATAACTGGTTGAAATCTTCTTTCTAGTGCAGTATCTTTTTCAATGTATTTGCGATATTCTTTTAAAGTGGTGGTACCAATTAACTGGATTTCTCCATTGGATAAAGCGGGTTTTAGGATGTTAGCAGCATTCATAGAATGTTCTGCATCGCCAGCACCAATGATATTGTGCACTTCATCAATGACTAAAATAATATTACCATATGTTTTGCATTCATCAATTAAAGATTTCATTCTTGCTTCAAATTGACCTCGAAATTGCGTTCCAGCAATAATAGCAGTAATATCAATTAAATAAACTTCTTTATTTAATAATTTTGCAGGTACTTGTTTGTTAGCAATTTTGATAGCCAAACCTTGAGCAATTGCTGTTTTTCCGACACCTGGTTCACCAATTAGGCAAGGGTTATTTTTAGAACGACGATTTAATATTTGGGTAATACGCTGAATTTCGCGTTCTCTACCGATTACTTCATCAAGTAATCCATTTTTGGCTTTTTCGGTTAGATTGGTACCAAAGGTATCCAAAAATTTCTTTTTGTTATTTTTTTGTTTTTTACTTACCTTAACAGCTTTTTTTTGATTAGAAGAGTTCGAAGAGGCCTCATTTTCGTTTTTATTGCTATTGGTAAAACCAGATTTAAACATACTAAAAAGATGATTAAAAGGATTGTTTTCGCCCATTTCATTTTCTGTCATATTTTCAAAATTTAGATGTTCAGGAAAATCTTGCATAATTTCTTCAAATTGGCTAGACATGTCTTCTAATTCATCTTCACTTAAATTTGCATTTTTAACAATCACATCTAATGGATTAATTCCACGTTGTTTGGCGCAACTATAGCACAAGCCTTCTGTCGAATTTTTTCCATTTTCAATTTTATTAATGAACACAACAGCTGCGTTTTTATTACAGTTTGAACATAACATAATTTTTCTCCTTAAAAAGTATATAATATATTAATAATACTATATTTTTGTGTGTTAGTCAACTGAAAAATAAGGAAAATTGCAAATTTATTGTAACTTGTTAAGGGAGTATTTAATGAAAAAGAAAAAAGTGAAATATTTAATCTAAATAAATTTTAAAAAAGGCTATTTTTGGTATTTTTATGACATAGGAGAGAGGGAAGAAAAAAGGATCGTATTAGAGTTTTTACAAAATTTTGTATTATGAAAAAGTAAAATCTTTATGCAAAATAGTTGAGTTAAATTTTGTTTTGAATATTTTTTTAAGAAAAGAAAAGAGTGTAAATAAAATTCGTTGTTTACACTCTTTTGAAATGAACTTTTGCTGAAATTTTAAAATACATCATCTTGTGGTTTTAAGCAGTTTTAATTTCTAGTCTTAATTTGTCAGCAATCATGGCAATGAATTCAGAATTGGTAGGTTTTCCGCGGTTAGAATTAACGGTATAACCAAAAATATTGTCCATAGATTCGACTTGTCCACGATTCCAAGCAACTTCAATAGCATGCCTAATCGCACGTTCAACACGAGATGGAGTTGTTTTGTATTTTTTGGCTAAATCTGGATACAATTGTTTTGTGACTTGATTGATAACTTCAACATCTTGTACAGCCATAATGATTCCATCACGTAAATATTGATATCCTTTGATGTGAGCAGGAACGCCAACGTCATGAATAATATTAGTTACTTTTGCTTCTAAATTTAATTTGGTACTTTCTACTTCGATATAAGTAGTTTTTACATCTTTTAATACAGGTGTTAATAATTCAATTGATTGATTTCTAACGAGTTCTCTAATTCTTTTCACTAGTACTTCCATTTCGAAGGGTTTGACTACATAATACTGAGCTCCTAAGCTAATAGCTCTTGATGTTACTTTGTCTTGTCCAACAGCAGATAACATAATACAGATAGGGAAAGTTTCTAATTTTTCATGAAGACTTTCTAAAATTCCTAAGCCATCCATTTGTGGCATAATTACATCAAGAATTGCGATATCTGGTTTGTGTTTAACAATTTTTTCTATGGCTTCTAAGCCATCTCTTGCTGTATCGATAACCTCCATGTCTTCTTGAGAATCTAGATATGTAACTAATGTTGAAATAAATTCTGCATTGTCATCTGCAATAAATATTTTGATTTTTTCGCTCAAAATAATCCCTCCTTATTTTTCTTTTTGTATATTGTAAGTGAATTACGAACGTAATTATAATATGAATTTCAAAAATATGCAAGATATTTTGCGAAGAAAATTGATGTTTCGTAGTCTTAATTACGACAAATTTCGACAAAACTGTCGTAAAGTAATGAATTTTCCTAAATTTTATACGAAAAAACAAATGGTATTTTTGTAAAATTAGAAAATAATTTGTTTTTCTGAATTTTTTACATGCAGAAAACTAGCTTTTTTCGTCTGAAATTATAAAAATTGGGGACTTGATTCTAAAAAAAGGTTATGGTATAATTTTATTATATACTAAGAATTATGGACTTTTAAAACATTATGCAAAAAGTGAAAATGAAAAACATAGACTAAAAATAGATTCAGCAATTTTTTAGTATATAAAACGCTTGTGCCCCAATATGGCACACAATTTTACTTTGTAAAGTTGGCGCAAGAACAAATAGGCGTACTTTGCAATTAATTTAGAAGATTTACAATTTTAAGAAAGTCCGCTTTGTTCTAGAAGGGAAAGTAATTAGAATAAAGCGCTTTATGCGCAAATATTGACAAATGCAAAAGAAAGTTGGTAAATAAATGGAGTTTTTTGGAGTCATTGTATTCATATTAGTTATGATGATTGTTTTTTTAGGAGTATTAGCAGTTGCCCAAATTAAAATGGCAGGCATGAATGTAACGGATTTTTGGACGTTTATCAAGGCAAATGATACTTTAGATAAATTGTATAGATTTAGTAAAAAATACGATCGTTTGACACCACAACAACAAGTTATTTTTTTGAAAGAAGCAGAAGAGATTTTTCAAGCATTTGATAAAGTACCAGATGCTTTATGGGAAGAAGATTATCAAAAATATAGTGATGTTTTAAATCAATATAAAGATATAAAATTACTAAGATGGGAATCCAAATAGATATTGACGATTATGTGGAATCGTGTTATAATTACAATGAATCTTGTAAAATAGAGTATGTAAATTGTTAAATAACATTTAGGAGGAATGTACTATGAAAGATTTAAAAGAGCAACACGATTGTCGGATGAAAGAATACAAAAATAAGGCAATATTAGGGCAAGATTTAAAAACGCTTTGTGTAGAGAATCTTCCATTTCTAATTGACTGCTTGTATCAAAAAATAGAAAAAATGGAAGTTAGAGAAGAAATCAAGGAAGAAATTTTTAAGAATCAAGAAAGAATTATGGAAATTGCCTCTTTTGTGGCTGCTCATACACGGGAGTGTCAGAAACTTACATCAAAAGATATAGGTAGCTTGCTGAGGATTTTTAAAGAATTAGAGTGGCTTGCTGAAGAAGTTGTTTCTAACCCTAATGCATATACCAAAGAACTTATGTGCAAAAAGCTGATTTTGATTCGAGAATTGGTATGTGCAAATTGGCGAGGTAATGGACTTGTTTTTCAAAGTTATGAAAGTTTATATCAAGCAATCGGCCGCTTAATTTATGATTTTGAAGAATTGCATAAAAGAGGTCTTTCACTTCAAGTCTTTTTTTGTTTGTGGTCTTGTTTGGAGAAACAGAAAAATTTGCCAGAAAGTGAAAAACTCAATCACTTTATGGAATTTTTGGATGGCACCAAAAAGATTGTACCAGTTTACCGCCAAGTGTATCAGAAAGAGGGGTATCAAATGGTTAGCCATAATGCAGCAAATGAAATTGTTTATTCGACTGAAAAGGAAGCAGAGTTATATCAATTATGTGAAAAAATAGAATAAGTAGTACAAGAAAAACTGGCTTTTGGCAAAGTCAGTTTTTTCATATGGATTTGTAAAATAGAAAAATCCAACAATTGAACTTTAAAAGAATTTACATAATGTATTTGACAATGATTGAGTTTTGTATTATAAAAAAGGAGCAAGGGAAAGGTATCTTAAAATGGGATACCCTTTGCTGAGTTAAAGTCACTTTTTTTATATGAAATTGTTTATAAAAAATTGACTTATTTTAACTCTTTTTTAAATGTTTTATTACAGGATTTACAAGTGATTTTCATTTCATAACGAGCCACTTTTTTATCCAATATTGTAATTAAAGGTTCTTTATCGTTTGGACAGCAAAATCTATTTTTTATGGTAACTAATTCATCGTTACAATTTTGACCTATTTTACTATCTTCAAAATCTAATAACGCACTACCTTGACTTCCACAATTACATTCATATTTTAATTCTAATTTGTCATAAGTTGAATAACATAAATAGCCTATATTTTCACTACATTTATCACAATACATCCAACCACCATAATTAGTTGCTAATCTTGTATTTACTAATTCTTTATTTTTTAATACTCTTGCCATAACTGTATCTCCTCCCAAAATTAAAATTTTTGTAAAAATCTATAGTTGGTTTATATATTATCATAAAAATAAGTTGTTATCAACTAACTTTCAAAAAATTTTCAGTTATAAAAAATATCAAATAATAAATTTAATAAAGTAAAATGGAGAGAGACAGCTGTAAAAGCGACATCATATGCAGATGGGATTATGGAGATTGCAATTGACTATACGGAAAGCATTTCCAGAGTTGCGGAAATTATATCCGGAATGTTTTCAAGCAGAAGCAATTTTTCAAATTTGGATTCTATAATTCTGAATTATCGCAACATTCGTTTGCAGGTTGGAAAAAGCAACAGCAAAAAAGATATTATCTGTATGCTTATGAAAGCGATGTCCATGCCTGGCTACAAGAAAGGCAACAACGAGACATGTTGTGTGAAATTTTTGCCAATCATTTCTCCTTTGAACGGATTTCCGAGTGGGGAAAAGGTTTATATTTCAGAAAGCCTTTTACAAGAGACAGCCTAGAAATTTCATCTATAAAAGATGGGATTGTAACTGTGGAGTGTAGGCTTGGTAGTCATATTGACGAGTTTGTTGCAAACTTAAGAAAATTCTTTATTCCTTATTCTAATCTGTATGGAGTGAAGGCTGTGAAAGTAGAATTCAATCAGTTTGCAATCACAATGGATGAGCAGAATGCTGGCAGAATACTGCAATTATTCCATAGAAGTTGTGACATGTCCAACGCTTTATTGGAAAAAGAATTGCAGGAATATGACAGTTCTCGCGACCATGCTAAATTCCTTAAAAAGAATTACAGGAAAAAGGTTGTTATTCAGAAAGTCAGAGATTTCCAAAAAGATGCAGATTTTACCATTGTGGATAAAAACAAACAGGCGGAATGGGAAAACTGCAAAAATGACTACAGCAATTGCGTAATAGATTATACAATTCTGTGGGCACAGTACATGGAATACCTAATAGCTAAACATGACAAGAAAGTGTCCGATGTATGGGATATAACTTCTCATTATGCTGATATAGATGGGATAAGTTGTTCCATACATGAATGTGCAGTTGGTATTTTGTCTTCGGTTTGGAAATATGGCGAAGAATTGAGAGTGCAGCACAATGCAAGGTATGGTTATGAAGGCAATGGTGTGATAAATCCGTTACTTTTAGTAAGATTAGTGTAAAAGTTGTAATTGATTTTGGTTGCTAAAACCACTAAGTAATTGAATGATTTCAACAGAAATGTCCTTTATATTATAGTATAGGGGACGTTTTTGTATGATTATTATTAATTTGGGAGAATTAGTTTTATTGCTTTATTTATGTGATTATTCACCAAAAGATTTCAATAAAAAGTAAATTATTGACATTGGTTTAAATGCGTATTATTGGTATAATTAAAAAGGTAGAAATAATTAATATTGAAACTTGGGAGAAAAATTATGATTATAAATAACGAAAATTTAGTTATTTTATTAAATCAGTCAATAGAACAACATAATTCAAATATTAAGTTTATGAAGAAATTTAATGAACAAACTAGAATAATCAGTAAAATAGATGAAAAAAAGAAAGAAATTTCAGATGAAGACTTATCAAAATTGGTATTTTTTGATTGCAAGATTACTATGGATAATGTATCTTTAGAAGAATTACAAAGTGTAGTTAAAGAACTTTCTCAAATATTAGAAAAAATGAATTTAATCTCATTTTCACTAAATATCAATCATTTTAGAACCAATGAAACTGTTAATTTAGATACGGAATTTATAAACAGTTTAAATGAAAATATACAATTTATTCAATTATCTGGAATAAATTTGTCAGATAAAAGTGTAGATTTATTTTCTAAATTTAATCATTTAGAAACAATCGGGTTAAGTAACTGCAATATTAGTGATTTTGATATAATTTCTGATTTGGATTCAAAAGTTGGAGTGAATTTAGAAGAAAATCCAGTAGAAGAAAATATGACATTTCATGATATAGTAACAGAAATACAAAAAAGAAATGGAAAACTGATGTTATCAAACGGTAGTGTATATAATTATATTAGTTTGGCTATAGGAAAAAATGAAAAACAAATTGATGTTAGTAGATTTACTGTTGATGAAATAACGCATATTATGAAAATATTAAATGAATTTGAATTTAGTATCAATATAGAAAAAATGAGAGAATTAAGAGAACAAGGTTACAACCTAAGGGATCATATAAAGTCATCTATCAAGTTAATTATTTCTTCAACAAGTGAGATTGATACAAAAACTTTAGAAGACAATCCTGAAATAATTGAAATTCAAATTATAGATGAACAAAATCGTAATTATGGAGTACAAGAAGAACCATATACTAGAGAAGAATTTTTAGCAATAAGAAAAGAAATTGATAAAATAAAAAGACAAATTCAACTTCCAGAAGCGAATGATCCCGATAGAGAAAAAAAGATTTTTATGCAAGTTTATCGCATTCTTGGAAAAAAGATAGTGTATAATGAGTATGCCATAACAGATGAAGGACAGAAAGATGAAAGGTTAATGACAACATGCAGAAATTTATATGATGGGTTAATAAAAGGAACAGCAGTTTGTGCTGGCTATGCTGATATTTTGAAGAATGTATTAAGTGAATTTGGAATTAGAGCTGAATATGTTTTCCAAAATAATGTTATGAACCGAAAAGAATATCAAAACAAATATGGTTTATCAGATTTAGATTTGGACGAATATGATGAAAGTGGACCAGGACATGCTTGGAATGTTGTTACCCTTGATGGAAAGAAATACTTATGTGATTTAACAGCGGATGCTCCATTGATTAAAATAGATAATTATCCATTACGTAACTGTTGCATAAATAAAGACTTTTTTCAAATACAACATGATAATCTCGAATGTTCATACGATGGAGAGATAAGTGAAATTTCATATGAAGAACAATTAAGATTGTTAGGATTTTCGGAAGAAAAAGTAAAAAAATATCATGAAACAAATACATTTTTAGTAGAAAATTTGCAACACACTCTTGATGAAATTAAAAGGAGAAAAGAAATTGCAGATTGTGTATTAGATGCAGCATTAGATATCAAAGCATCAGATTTTGATTCCATTGAGAAAAGTTTTTCAATGGAAAAGGAGGAGAGATTTAGATGATAGGACAAATAAGTAGCATAACTTGCGAAAAAATTTACATAATAATGAAGGAATTAAATTTATTTAAAGAATTACCTAATGAAAAACAGTTATTTATAGAGGAAAAAAGAGATAAGAATTGTAAATTTGAATATGATACAAACATTCCTTTAAAGCAACAAATACGAGATAAAGAAACTATGATTGTGTTGTCATATTTATTTTTAAAGTATATAAATAAAGATAAAAAAATCAAGCAAATTTTGCTTAATCGATATAAGGATAATGAGATTAAATATCAACAAGAGTTAAAAGAAAAATATAATACAAATAATTTATTTTGTAAAGAAAGCAATAGAAAAGTTCAAAATTATACAAACCAAGATTTACAAATGATTGAATGTAAAAAACCAAATTTACTTAGCAAACTTTTGGGGAAAATAAAGGATATATTTTTAAGAAAATAAAATTGAAGTTATTAAAAAAATAACAAATCGAGTTTTTTGAAATGTTAAAACACCTAAAAATCAGCTCTTTTTCATTATCGAAAAATATTTTATAGTAGTAATATATAGAATCAATTAATATTTCACACATTAATAGTAAACAGAGAGGTACTGAAATTACTGTAATTGCTTAGTTTTTATAAATATTGCTGGATATTAAAAAATACCCTAAAATAGGGTATTTTTGGTCGAGGTGACAGGGGGGTGTACTGTGTATCGTAGTTGTATAGCTTATTTCAAAAATTCTCGTCACAAAAAAGTCCACAAATAATTTAATAATAAGAGAGTATAGAAAAAGTTGTGTAAATAAATCCTTCCGTGATAAAATAAAAAAT
>CAOKQM010000038.1 GCA_948470875.1 uncultured Clostridium sp. | reverse complement strand
TAAAAATAGAAAAAGACACAAAATGGTTAATTTCGTGCCCTGCTTGGTGGAGATGGCGAGAGTCGAACTCGCGTCCAATAACCCTTCCACATAGACTTCTTTCCGAGTGCAGTTTATTTAAAAATTTCCCACAAACCAATTAAATAAACAAATTTGGTTTATAGTAGCCTTTTAAAAATCCCACAAATTGCAAAGACGACAATTTGCTTCGTTTCCTACTTAATTTGACACCTATTTTTTAGCCGTAGGTTGCTAAAAGTAGATGACGCTAGCTTCTAGGCAGCGTATGCTAATTCATTATTATCAGCGTTTAATTTAAGTCATGCCTTTTATAGTGGCCAGGCATCTCCACTACTCGCTATCTATGCTTCTGTTTTACTGTCGAAACCAAATACACCCCCCTATTTTCATTGGGCTATTTATGATTATACAGGATTTTTTCTCATTTTGCAATACCAAATTTTTGAAAATAGCCTAACCTTTTATTATAAATCGTGCTCTGCCTTGATATTGGAAAGTTTTACAGTTTTCTTATAAAAATCGCAATATCCATTAATCGGACATTTCTCGCAAGCTGGCTTTCGTGCCACACAGATATTTCTTCCATGCCACACAAGCAAATGATTCACATCAAAATAAGATTTCTTTGGCAATAGCTTTAGCAAATCTTGCTCAATTTTAATTGGGTCTTCTTCCTTCGAAAAACCAACCTTATTGGAAATCCTTTTCGCATGTGTATCTACCGCGATTCCAACTGGATTTTGAAATGCTTCTAGCATAATCACATTTGCACTTTTGCGTCCTACACCAGGTAAACTTTGTAATAATTCCATATCATTTGGAACAATTCCGTCCAAAATCTGTTACCAACTTCTGGCTACAAGCTTTCATATTTTTTGCTTTATTTTTGTAAAATCCACATGGATGAATGATATTTTCTAACTCTTCTAAATCAACCTTTGCCAATGCTTCTGGTGTATTGTATTTGGAAAACAGGGCTGGTGTTGTTTTATTAACACGCTCATCTGTGCATTGTGCAGATAACATTACTGCTATCATCATTTCAAATGGAGTTGTGAAATCCAGACTGCATGCTCAGTCTGGATAATATTCTTTTAAAATTTGTATAATTTTTATTGCTTCTTTTTTAGTTTTCATTTACTTCTTCCTTTTTGATTTTTTGAAACATCACAGTATACCAAATTCCAAGTCCGATTAAAATGGCTATAAATCTTACAATTCCTCCTATTACTGGAATAAATCTAATTGCCCAAATCACCAAAGAAACCAAAATTGAAATTCCTATGATTGCACCTTTTTTTACTTCATTTGTTTGTTTTTTGGTACAAATTCTATATGCAATTTCTACCGATGTTATTGAAATTGCTACAAAAAGCAATACAATATAAACCACCAATCCAATAACTCCAATTCCTGCTCCTATAACTGTTAACATAAGTACGATAGCGATAATTGGCATAAATAGAAAAACTAAAGCACCTTTTCCTGCATTTTTTAATAAATCTATTCCTAGTTTTTCACTTCTTCTTAAAGCAGTAAACTTCGTTATACAAAATACCACAACAAGAGCAATTACTAATGTCATTAAAATAACACTTCCTGCCTCATAAACATAATCCATTATTGGATTTACCTTTTCTTCATTTTGCTCTACTTCATCAAATTGGATTTCTTGAATTTTTGCCTGCTCAGAAATAGCCCCTTCTTTATCTGCATAATAATTCAATTTTCCTTGAATCACTGCTGTATCGCCAACTTGTAATTTATTGATTCCTGCATGCAAATCTTTTTCAATTGCTCCATTTACGCTTAAATTCTCTGCTGCAACTCTTGCACTTCTCCAAATATAACTTTCTTTAGCCAATTCAATTTCATTTCCTGCACCATAAAAATCATTTGTGTTCCCAGAAAATTTCACTTTATTTCCAAAAACATACACAGATCCACCAATATCTGAATTGGTGATATCAACTTCTTGTGCCATGATATAAACACTTCCATAAATCATAGCATTTTCTATTTTTGCTTTATTTGCCATAAGATAAACATTGCCATCCACAATTCCTGTCACCACAGCTTCTTTTTCCATTTTGTAAATATCATCTAATATTAATTCTGTTTCTCCTTCAGAAGTACGTGGCTGAATTAGAGATTCTACTTCATCCAATTCACTTATTGGTTCTATGTTTGACTCTTCTTGTAATGCTTGCAACTCTGCTGCTTCTAAATCCGCTGGATATGCAGCTAATGAAACTGTTGCCATTAGTGTAAAAATTAAAAATAAAATTCCTACTACTTTTTTCATTTTAATCCCCCTTTAAATTTTTTACCGCTTCAGAAAAATTTTCTGCCGCTGTTATATAACTTCCTGAAACCAATCTGTCACATCCAGCATCTCTAACACTTTGGACTGTTTCACAGTTAATTCCGCCATCTGCTTCAAAATCAATTTCTAGGTCATTATCCAAACTATATTTTTTTAATTCCTGCAGTTTGTCAAGTGTTTCTGGTATTAATTTTTGACCACCTTTTCCAGGAACGACAGTCATAATCAGCACTTGATGAACATAAGGCAAAAATTCCTTTATTTTTTCAATTGGCGTTTCTGGACAAATCGCAATTCCAACTTGAATATTGTTACTTTTAATATCCTTTATAATCTCCATCATTCTTGTCTTTTCTTTTACTGCTTCATAATGAAATGTGATGATTTTAGGCTCTAGTGGAATATAATCATCCATCACTTCTTCCACATTTTCTACCATCAAATGGACATCTAATCCCACATTACTAATATGTGAAATTGTTAAAGCGTATTCTTTCATTAAACTTAAATTATTTTTTTCTACAAATTTTCCATCCATGACATCAATATGAAAATAATCGATTTTGGCTGTTTCAAGATTATAAAATGTTGAAACAGCATTTTCCTCATCTATGGACAAAATTGATACTGAAATTTCTGCCATATTTTTTTCCTTTCTATTCTACTGTTACGGTTTGATCACCTTTTGAAAAATCAACTGATGTATTATATTTTACAACATCATCTACATATACTTTAACATCTTTTACGCCAGAAGCAACATAACTTGCAGAAATATCGGTTGTGGTTAATTTTTGAGTTTCTGCATAAATCGTATCTTCTCCAACTTTTATCATAACTTTAGCTGATTTTATTTCTGGCAATACTGTATTTTGTACCACATTGGTTTCATTTTCAGTAGTATTAACAACAGGTTCTGGCTCTGGTTCTGTATATTTCATCAGCGATTTTAAATTAACTCTTACGGTAACCGTTGATTTTGCTGGCAATTTATTAACCACAATTCCTATATTGGTTCCTTCTTTTACGGTTTTATTTGCATTTACATTTTGGGAAATAACAACTCCATCACTTTTATTGGTATTTTCTTCATATGCTACATCAACTTTTAAGCCCAATGCTTCTAAACTGCTTTTTGCCTCTGCTTCTGATTTATTAACAACACTTGGAACAGTTACATCTTTATATTGACTTCCTTTACTTACCGTAATATTTAACGTTGTATCTAGTGAAATTTCTTCTCCTGCTTCATGGTCAACTTCTGTTACAATGCCAGATTCGACTTCTTCATTAAATTCTTCTTTAATTTCATACTGTAATTCTAAATCTTCGTCTTCTAAATCTTCTGTTAAACCTTCTAATTCTTTGATTAAATCTTCTTTTTTCTTGCCCACCATTTTCTTTGGCAATTTTATTTTGGTATTTTTCAATTTTTCTGCTAATGCTTCATCCAAACTTCCTTTGCTTACCACTAACTTAATTTCTTCTGTCACATTTACCATGTAACTTTGTTGATAATCTGGCTTTTGGCTAATTACATACCCTTTTTCTACACTATCACTATTTTCATATTCTACTGTGTGATTGGTTAAACCTAATTTATCTAGTAAAGCAATAGCAGCTTCCTCTGTCATCGGATTTCCATTTTCATCTTGCACAACATTCGGAATTTGGATTTGAGAAGGTCTTGCAAAAATCGCTAATGTTCCAAACATGGCACCCAAAAATAATCCAATACAAATTAGCAAAATGAACAATACTTTTATCACTTTGTGTTTTGCTAAAAATTGGGTCAATTTTCCTTTTGGTTTTTCCTCATCTTTGCCTTCTACTTTTTTAGCTTTTCTATCAGCATTTTGATCAAAATCCATATCATAAATGGTTGGTATTTTCTGTGTTGGTGAACTAGCTGACGCTTGATTAATCACAACAAAATTTTCTTCTGGATTTTTCAATGCCCTTCTTAAATCTTGTAACATTTCAGTTGCATTCTGATAACGACAATTTGGATTTTTTTGCATCGCTTTTAAAATAATCATATTCACACTATTGGGAATTTCGCTATTGTACTTAATTGGTTCAACTGGCTCTTCTTGAACTTGTTTTAAAGCCACTGAAACAGGCGTATCTGCATCAAATGGAACTCGCGCTGTTAGCATTTCATAAAGCACAATTCCAAGGGAATACAAATCCGATTTTGCATCTGTAAACCCACCTTTAGCATGTTCTGGTGAAAAATAATGCACAGATCCAATGGTTGTTCCAAATGCAGTAATTGTTGAATTAGAAACTGCTTTGGCAATCCCAAAATCGGTTACTTTCGCAATTCCATCTTCTGTTATGATGATATTGTGTGGCTTAATATCTCTATGTATAATGTTATTTTTATGCGCCACTTCCAAAGCTGAAGCAATTTGAATCGCAATATTGACAGACCATTTCCATGACAAAATTCCATCTTCAACAATAATTTCTTTTAGCGTTTTTCCTTGAATTAATTCCATCACAATATAATATAAATTATCTTCATTTCCTACATCGTAAATCGATACAATATTAGGATGTGTTAAACTTGCTGCTGATTGGGCTTCTGAATTAAATTTTTTAATGAAATCACTATCTGTTGTAAATTCATCTTTTAATATTTTGACTGCCACATAGCGATTTAGCACATGACATTTTGCTTTGTAAACCGTTGCCATTCCGCCATTTCCAATTTTTTCTAAAATTTCATATCGATTATCCAACATTTTTCCTACAAGATTCATTTTAAACTCTCCTTAAAATCTCTTATTTTTCTATTTCTTCCTTTTCTTTTTCTGATTCTTTTTCTATATTATCAAGAATAATCACTGTGATATTATCCACTCCGCCTTCTCGATTGGCAGAATTGATTAATGCCGCAACTGGATTTTCTGAATTTTCCAACAAAATTTTATAAATTTCATCTTCTTTTAGCATATTCGTTAAGCCATCTGAGCACATTAGAATAATATCATCTTTTTCAAATGCCTTGCACATGACATCTGGTTCTACCAAAGAATTACAACCAATAGCTTTGACCAACATATTTTTCTTAGGATGACTATCCGCTTCTTCTTTTGTAATTTTTCCATCTTCTACTAATTGTTCTACATAACTATGGTCTTTGGTCAATCTTTTCATAGAATTTTTTCGGATTCGATAAACACGACTATCTCCCACATGACCAATAAATGCCTTATTATTATATATTAAACACACGTCCAAAGTAGTACCCATATCTTTCCATTCTTCATCTTCTTTGGAACGTTCATACACCATAAGATTTGCATATTCAATACTGTCAATCAGCAATTTAAAAATAGCTTCTTCTTCTTTGGGTGTATTTTCAAAATTATTGCAAATATAATTTTGCGCACTATACACAGCCACAGAACTTGCAATTTCGCCGCCTTTGTAACCACCCATTCCATCTGCTAACACAAATAATTGAATGGCATCTTCTTCTTTGGCAACATAAAAATTATCTTGATTCATATCGCGCGCTTTACCAATATCTGATTTTGCTAAAATCCTCAAAACTTGCCTCACCTCTATTTCTTGCTCAAATTTTGTCTACCCAATTTTCTAAGTAAATTCAATTTCACTCATTTTCTTGTTTATCTTTTTTTAAATTTTGTCTACGTAATTGTCCACAAGCTGCATTAATATCTGCCCCTAATTCTCTTCGAATGGTTGCTACAACTCCATGCTCATTTAGATAATCCCTAAACTGCAAAATATTTTCATTCGTACTTTTTGTATAACTTCCTTCTTCAATTTTATTAATTGGAATCAAGTTAACATGTGCAAGCATTCCTTTTAATAATTTCACCAATTCTTTGGCATCGTTTAAATGATCATTGTTTTCCTTTGCCAAAGCGTATTCAAAAGAAATTCTCTTATTGGTTTTTTGAATATAATACTCACATGCTTTCATCAATTCTTGGATTGGATACGTTTGATTGATTGGCATCATGGCACTTCTAGTTTCATTTTTGCTACTATGCAACGAAATTGATAATGTACACTGCATTTTCCTATCTGCCAATTCATAAATTCTTGGCACTACACCACTTGTCGAAATGGAAATATGACGTGCTCCAATATTCAATCCTTTTGGATGATTAATAATTTCAATGGCTTTCATCACATTTTCAAAATTATCTAGTGGTTCCCCAATTCCCATAAACACAATATTGGAAATACGAATATTTTCATCTTGCTCAATGGCAATAATTTGCTCCACAATTTCGCCAGCTTCCAAATTTCTCACAAAAGGAATTCCTGTTGACGCACAAAATTTGCAACCCATTTTACATCCAATTTGAGAAGATACGCACACTGTGTATCCATGATGATACTGCATTAAAACTGTCTCAATTAAATTATTAGCCTCATCACACAAATTGAACAAGTATTTTTTTGTTCCATCTTTAGAAACTAATTTATGTTCTATTTTAAAATTTCCAATGTGATAATTATGTTCCAATTTCTTTCTCAAATCAAGGGACAGATTTGTCATTTCGTCAAAACTTTTTACTTTTTCTATATTCAGCCAACGAAAAACTTGCTCTGCTCGAAATGGCTTTTCTCCAAGTTCCTTCAGTTCGTGTTTTAAATCTTCTAAATCATAATTTCGTATATTTTTCTTCAAATATTTCTCTCCTATTTTATATCATAAACTTATTTTAGGTTCAATAGTTATTTTAATTTTTCTTTACAATATAACATCTTTTTGATTGATGTAATACTTCCATTTCATTTTGCTCTTTATTTTCTGCTAAATATTGGTCCAAATCTTCAGTTCCATCCGTCATGCCTATTTTTACAATATATTTCACATTTTCTCTTGCCAATCCATCTTGTAGATAATACTTTGTGCCATCTCCAATAATTTTGTCATATTTCATACCATCTGTTTGCAAATTGCCAATGGCTAAAGTCCAAGCTCGCTCATAATTGCTTCCAGTAATTAATAAAATATTTTCAGCTTTCACATCTTCAATTGTTTTTAAAATTTCTGCTGTTTCTATTTGATCTTTGGCAAAATTGTTAAACGCAAAAATCGAGCCTCTGAAAAAATAATTTTGCTCAAAATAAACACCTACATAGTTGGGCAATTTCTCCTTTTTTTCTTGTGGTAAGATATTTCCTGCTTTGAACACAATCGTCAAAATCACAAGCAAAACCCATGCACCTTCATACATTGGCAAAATAATTCTGAAATATTTCTTCTGAACATATTCATTAACCAATTTTACCGTAATTGCCAAAACACAAACCCATAAAACATAATATAATTTAAAAAAGTAATAATCAGACGCAATTCCCATTCGCATAGCAAGCCAAGCAACAACAAAATAGGCGCCAAACACCCAAGAAAAAATATCCAAAAATGTTACTTCAAATTCTTTTTTACGCACTTTTAAAATAATATCCACTAAATAAAGTATGCCAAAAATCGCATAAAACTCAAAATTTGCATACAATTCTGAATACATACCACCTGGATTTTTCAAAGCGTCCACTAAATTGCTTTGGTCAGCAATAAAGAAAGTCGGCACAAACAAATAACCAATTCCCAAAACTGTGATAAATAACAAAATTCCTGTTACAATCAGTGTTTTTTTCTTGCATATTTTAAGGTACGTTTTGCCTTCTTCTTTCCAATCTTTGATAAAAATATAAATGCAAATTCCTGCAAACACACCTGGCACAAATAAACAATACGAAAAAATCATCCCCATGGCTAAAAGCGAAATTAAGCTTATCACAAACGATGTTTTTATTTTTTCAAATAACAGCGGAACCACCATGATTAAACCTGTTACAAACATGACCCCAAGTGACAAATAGGAAAATCCATACAGATACGAATTATAAGGATATGCAAAACTAAAAAGCCATAACAAAAACATGGTCATCACAAACCCTAATTTTCCTTTAATTTTGTCCATAATTAAGGCATAAAAAGCTAAACTACTTAAAAATAATATACCAATATCAAACATTTCATATACATAATATTCTGGCACACCAGAGAAACCATTTACGACATTCATAAGCAATCCATCATTGATATAAGCTCCTGTTTGCATAACATTAAAATTAAAAATAGTTTTGTCTGGACAGTTAACAAAAAGGATTAAATTGTCTGAAAAATGTTTCGCAGCACGATAATGAATGGCAGAATCCAAAGCCGCATATTTTAATCCACCATCTTGTGGCTGAATTTCTTTGACAACAATCACTGCAAAAATAGTACACAAAATAGCCAGTCCAATCAAGTCTTGCTTGCTAGCTGTATATTTCTGAAAATCCTTATCTTTCACAGCTCGGTAACCCAAAACTATAGCAAACACAACATTAATAATTGACAAAAGCCACAAATGACACGTAATTTTTAACAAGCCTAAAATCATGCAAACTGTAATATTGTAACCCATCAAACTAAGAATAAAAATCGTCACCCATTTGATAATATTCAATTTTTCCTCTGATTTTTTCAATCCTAAAAATCCTGCCCCTAGTACAATAATCGATAATACATATAAAATCCTCATTTTTTCCTCCTTAAAATCCAACCTTCCTTGACTTCACAAGGAATCTGCAAAACCACTTTCTGCTCTGCCTTTCCTGGATTTACTGTTTCCATTTTTTCCCCAGTTTCATCATGCCATAAATTTTTGATTTCAAACACAACTGGCTCAATTTGCCCTGGAATCAATAATTCCAAAATATCGCCAATTGATAATTTATTGCGAATTTCAATCAAAACTTTATCTTCTCTTTGCCTAATAACTTTTCCGCCAAATTCATATTCTGCATTATATTGACGACCTGAATAATCTTGAAAATCCGTATTTTCTCGGTCATTAAAATAAAAAGTGGTTAGTCCACGCGTTTTTGTTTTTTCTAATTCTTTTAAATAGGTTGTATAATCGTACGAATCTGGGTTTTCGTAAATTGCATCAATG
>CAOKQM010000037.1 GCA_948470875.1 uncultured Clostridium sp. | reverse complement strand
ATGAATGGGAAATATTCGCAATTTTTTAACACAAATCAATGTACGAGATTTAATCAAAATTTTCAATATTCAAATTGCACTTGCTATATTTTTGATTTTTATTCTTTTTCGAAAATTATTTTCACAGATTTTATTGAAAATTGTTTTTGCATTGACTAAAAATAAAGGGAAAATAAAAGAAAGTAAAGTTTATAAAATTCTAAACAATTTTTGGATTTTTTTAGGATTGTATGCTGCCATTCGAATGTTTAGACTAAGTAGTCAAGTGTTAGCGAATGTGAATACAATTTTTGAAGTTATTTGCATTATTTTTGCAACTAATATTGTCAATTCCTTTATTACTAAGGATTCGAAATGGTTTAGAAAGGTGATAAAACATTCCCAAAATGATACAGTCAACAATTTTGTATGCAAGATTGCAAGAGGCTTTGTTTGGGTGATTGCAGGTTATGTAATTATCAAAGAATTGGGGTACGATTTAACTGGTTTGGTGGCAGGTTTTGGTGTGGGAAGTGTGATTATATCGTTAGCTGCGCAAGATACCGTTAAAAGTTTGCTAAGTGGAGCCATTATTTTGACAGACAAACCATTTGACATTGGAGATTTTATCGAAGTTGGCAATTACAAAGGAACGGTTATGGATATTACATTTCGCAGTACGCGCATGAAAGCAAACGACAATTCTATTATCACCATTCCAAATGCTACGATTACTTCAGAATATGTTGTCAATTGGAATAAGTTAAAAAGTAGAAGGCTTGAATTTGTGCTGAATTTAAGTATGGACACAACAGCAGAAAAAATCAAAAACATCCTTGAAAAAATAAAATTTGTTTTGAAAAATAATAGCAATGTTTTACCTGAAACTGTGCAAGTAAATTTAGATGAAATCGCAAGTTATAGTTCTGACATCAAAATCTTTTTATACATAAATGAAACAGATTACATTAGGTTTTTGAATATCAAAGAAAAAATTTATTGTGACATATTAGAGTTAGTCGAAAAAGAAAATATCGATTTGGCTTATCCAACCCAAACTATTTTGGTCAAAAACACAGAAACAGAAAATCAAGAACAAACGCGAAAGGAAAATGTATGAAAGCATTAATAACAGGGGCTTCCTCAGGAATTGGAAGAGATATGGCACGCTATTTAGCCAAAAATTTCGGTTACGATTTGGTGATTGTTGCCAGAAGAAAAGATTTGTTAGAAGAATTGAAAAATGAGTTAAAAACAGATGTAAAAATCGAAGTTTTGGATATTTCTATAACAGAAAATTGTAGGAAACTTTTTGAAACGAACAAAGATATTGATATTCTCGTCAACAACGCAGGTTTTGGCGATTTTGGAGCATTTGACAAAACCGATTTAAACAAAGAATTATCTATGATTGATACTAATGTAAAAGCAACTCATATTTTAAGTAAATTATATTTGCAAGAAATGAAACAAAAGAATAGTGGCTATATTTTAAATGTTGCGTCCATTGCAGGTTTTATGGCAGGACCTTTAATGGCAACTTATTATGCAACCAAAAATTATGTGGTTTCCCTATCAAAAGCAATGAGCAAAGAACTACAAAAAGCAGGTTCCAACGTTCATGTAAGTGTTTTATGTCCAGGTCCAGTAAATACCAATTTTGACCAAGTAGCCAATGTGCGATTTAGTCTCAAAGGCTTGTCTAGCGAGTATGTTGCCCAATATGGAATTGACCAAATGTTAAAAAACAAAAAAGTCATCATTCCAGGAAAAATGATGAAATTGATTTATATAGGAAATAAATTTTCGCCAAGTTGTCTAAGTTTAGAAATCGCTTATCATTCGCAAAAAAGAAAAAAACAAACAACTTCGTAGAAAGTCCACCATTCCCAAAAAAGAAAACGATTTTATACTGGTTTGGAAAAGAGACAGGAAATTGTGACGATTAATGTAAAAGGAAGTGTAGCAGTTTGGCGACTGAAGGAAAAAACAAAGATAGACTTTTTAATTGAAGTTTGCATAAATAAAAAAGAAGATATGAAAAATATCTTCTTTTTTCAAAAAAACACTTGACAAATACAAACATGTGTTTTATAATAAAAAACAACTAATACAATTTAATTTTCTCTTTTTTTCTTTTTATCTAAATTTTTAGATTTTTGTGGATGCGTTACATAAAAAAGTTTGTTAGAAATATTTCTGCAATTGGCAGCAGCAATGGCTGTAAATAAAGAAGCATCTTCTGAAGTTTTCATATCAAATTCATTAGAAGCTAAGTAATTATTGCAGGTTTCTAGTAAGGTTTTAAAAGTAAAATCATATAAATTACTATAAGAATCTAAAAGATTTGCAATTGTATTTTGTTCTAATCTTTTAACAATTAAATCTTTAATATTGGAAATCGGCATAACCTGTTTCAAACTGCATATGATGACTAAGTATGCTAAATGTTCACGAGAATATTTTTTTTTAATCGGTGGAGGCATAATTCCTAATTTTACATAATTATTAATCATAGATGGTGTAATTAATTTAGAATCTTGTGATGAGTTATCTGTAAGATATTTTTCCATTAAAGCAATGACTTGATCCATATATAAATCAATTTCTGGCAAATCTTCCCACTTTGGAATAGAAGGAGGCAATATTTTTGAAAAGTAGGCTAAATTTTGTTTGTTTTTATCCATGATAAAATGTTTCCTTTCGAATATAATATAAATATGATAACATAAATGATAGCAGATTGCAAGAAAAAGAATTGACATTATATTTTATATAAGATATAATGGTTTTAAAAACTAGGTAATAGAAAGGGATTTTTATGAAAAGTACAGAATATTTTTATGATGTTCCAAAATTTAATAATATCAAAGAATTGATATATGATTCTGTTGAAAAATATTCACAAAATATTGCTTTTATTTTAAAAAATAAGCAAGGAAAAGAAATCAGTTATGAAAATGTTACTTATGAACAATTTGGAAAACAAGTTAATTTTTTAGGAACAGGTTTGTTAAAATTAGGTTTAGCAGGAAAAAGAATAGCCATTATTGCGAAAAATCGCTATGAATGGGCGCTTAGTTATATTGCTGTTTTGTTAGGAAATATGACGGTAGTTCCGTTAGATAAGGGCTTGACTGATATAGAAATTCGTAATTCACTTGTGCAAAGTAAGGCAGATTGTGTTATTTTTGAAGAAAAATATTTTGATAGTATCAATCAGATGAAACAAGAAGGTCATATAGAATTAAAAGAATTGATTTGTATGGATAAAATGGAGCAAGTAAAAAGTATAGAAGATGTGATTTCTCTTGGAAAAAATGAAAATATTCAAGATTATATCAATATGAAAATTGATTCTGATGAAATGAAAATTTTATTATTTACATCAGGAACGACGTCTAGCTCAAAAGGAGTTATGTTAACACATAGAAATATCACAGAAAATATTTATTCTATGAAATGTGTAGAAACTTTTTTTCCAACAGATGTAAATTTAGCATTTTTACCATATCATCATACATTTGGCTCAACAGGTCAATTGGTAATGCTTTCAAGTGGTGTAGCTACAGCATTCCCAGATGGATTAAGATATATTGCTGAAAATTTTAAGGAATATAACGTTTCGGTTTTTGTTGGTGTGCCACTTTTAATTGAAGCAATTTATCGAAAAATTGAAAAAGCTATTGAAAAACAAGGAAAAACAAAGTTAATTAGGAGTGTCAAAAAAATCAGTAATTGTTTATTGAAATTTGGAATGGATGTGCGAAGAAAACTATTTAAACAAATTATTGACCAATTAGGCGGAAATATGAGAATGATTATTAGTGGTGCAGCAAGTCTTGATAAAACGGTTGCTAAGGGGTTAAATGAATTGGGAATCCGTGTTATTCAAGGATATGGATTAACTGAAACTTCTCCTGTAATTAGTGCAGAAAATGATAAATATATTAAGTATGGTTCTGTGGGTTTTCCAATGAAAAATGTAAGTGTTGAAATTGTGGATAAAGATGAAAAAGGAATAGGAGAAATTCGCGTAAAAGGACCAAATGTTATGCTTGGTTATTACGAAAATGAAGAGGCAACGAAAGAAATTTTGCAAGATGGATGGTTTTATACAGGGGATTTGGGCTATGTGGACGAAGAAGGCTTTATTTTTATTACAGGAAGAAAGAAAAATGTGATTGTTTTGAAAAACGGAAAAAAAGTTTTTCCAGAAGAATTAGAAGAATTGGTCAATCAAATTGATGTGGTGAAAGAATCTATGGTATTTGGATTTCCCAAAGAGGATGATGTTGATGTTTCTGTCAAAATTCAGTATGATGAAGAAATTAGAAAAGAAAAATATTTGGGAAAATCCGAAGAAGAATTTGAAAAAACTGTATGGAATCAAATCAAGGAAATTAATAAAAAAATGCCAAAATATAAATATATCAAACATATGATATTAACAACAGAAGATTTTATTAAAACCACGACTGCTAAAATAAAAAGATTTGAAGAAATTAAGAAAATTTTATCTTAAAAAGATAGCAAAAAATAAATCAGTATTTTTGAAATGGAGTGGGCGAACAATTTTATGGATTGCAAAGCTCACAGCTTTATTTTAGTCCAAAATGATGTGTAAAATTATGGATAACTTTTGGACAAGAGTTATCTTATAAAAAAGAGATAAATAATAAAATTTAAAGGATTTGTATTTAATGTAACATAGAAAAACCAATGTATAATATTTGCAAAATATAAAATAATAAAAACAAGGAGTTGTGATGAATGGAAAAAAAGGATTTTGAGATAAAACAAGGAATTAAAGCACATTTTATAAAAACAGATTTATTTAAAACCAATATGATTTCAGTTATTTTAACAGTGCCACTTACCAGAGAAAATGTTACTAAAAATGCGTTAATTGTTAGTATGTTAAGGCGCGGGACAGCTCGTTTTAAAACACAATTGGAATTGAGTAGGGAACTTGAAAACCTGTATGGTGCAGCATTTGAATGCGGAATTGATAAATATGGTGATAACCAGCTTTTGAGATTTTACATGGATTCAATTAATGATAAATTTGCTCTAAACCAAGAAGAAATTTTAAAAAATACCATTCAGATTTTATTGGATATTATTTTTAATCCATTATTGGAAAATGGCTATTTTAAAGAGGAATATTTAAAATTGGAAAAAGAGAATTTAGCCAAGATTATGCAAAGCAAAATGGATGATAAAGATTTATATGCATATGAAGCTTGTATCTCGAACATGTATGAAAATAAGGGATTTGGCTTATATAAATATGGATATGAAGAGGATTTAGATGAAATTAATGTACAAAATTTGACAGATTATTATCATACTTTAATCCAAAGTTGTAAAATAGATTTATTTGTTTCTGGTGATTTTGAAGAAGAATGTGTGAAACAAATTATACAAACCGATGAAAATATAGATAAATTGCGTCCAAGAATTGAAAACTATATTTTAAATAATGAGTTTACGCAAACGAAAGAAAAAATAGAAAACATAAAAGAAATTCAGGAAAAAACAGATGTTACACAAGGAAAATTAGTGATTCGGAATGGATGTCGATTCTCAAGTAGAAAATGTACAGTTTAAAACTTTGCTTTATAATATTGTTTTAGGCACAGGTGCTAATTCGCTACTTTTTCAAAATGTAAGAGAAAAAGAAAGTTTAGCGTATTCAATAAGGAGTATATATATCAAGCAAAAAGCGAATATTTTTATTCGAGCAGGAATAGAAATTCCTAATTTTGAAAAAGCGGTAAATCTTATTAAAGATCAATTAGAAATTATGAAAAAAGGTGAGTTTTCAGAGCAAGATTTGCTGGCTGCTAAAGAATATGTAAAAGCTGGAATTGTTGCTATTGAAACAGAACAAGATACAGGAATTATTTATTATATTGGGCAAGAAATTTCAAAAACGAATACGAGTATTGAAGAATATACGAAAAATATTGAAGCAGTGACACGTGAAGATATCGTAGAAATTGCTAATCATGTAAATATTAATACCATTTATTTCTTAAAGGATGAAACCTAAAATGAAAATCAGAAGTTGCTGAAAAATGTTTAAATGCAAGGAGGAGAAAATGCAAATTATTGAAAATAATAAAATTCAAGAAAAAGTGTATATTGAAAAATTGTCAAATGGCTTAAAAGTAATGATAATCCCAAAAAATACACAGAAAAAATATATTATTTGGGGTGTAAATTATGGTTCTATTGATCATCAATTTATGGTAGGAGATAGGGAAGTCATAGTACCAGATGGAATTGCACATTACATGGAACACAAACTTTTTGAACAAGAAAATGGTACCAATAGTTTGGATGTGTTGTCAAGTATGGGGGTTAATGCAAATGCTTATACAACCAATAATCATACAGCGTATTTGTTCGAAGACACAAATGAAAAGTTTTATCAAGCTTTGGATGAATTTATGAATTATGTGCAAAATCCGTATTTTACAGATGAAAATGTAGAAAAAGAGCGTGGCATTATTGAGCAAGAAATCATGATGTATGATGATTATCCAGATTGGAAAGTTTATATGAATGCGATTAAAGCAATGTATCATAAAAATCCAATTAGGATTGATGTTGCAGGAACGAAGCAAACCATTGCTGAAATTACAAAAGATAAATTATATGAGGCATATCATGCTTTTTATAGACCAGAAAAAATGGCAATGGTGCTTTGTGGTAATTTTGAGGCAGAAAAAGTAATTTCGGAAATTGAGAAGAAAATGACTTTGCAAAATGCAGAGGAAAGTGTGAAAAGAATTTATCCCGAAGAACCAGACGAAATTGTACAAGCAAGAATAGAGGCTCAAATGAATATCAGTCAGCCACTTTTTATCATTGGTTTTAAAGATACGACTTTTTGTGAAAATCAAGTTAAAAAAGATTTGGCTTTAGATATGATTTTTAATATTTTAATCGGAGATAGCAGTAAGTTATATCAAAGTTTATATGAACAAGGCTTTTTGCAAACAGAACCTACTTTTATTTACGAAAATAGCAAAACTTATTCTCATGTTTTATTACAAGGTCAGAGTTTGCAATACGATGAAGTGATTCGAAAAATTGAGCAGGGAATTGAGGATTTGAAAAAAAATGGAATCAAAGATGAGGAATTTAATAGAATCAAGAAAAAATTATATGGTGAATTTGTAAAAAGTTACAATGATGCCAATAATATTGCAACCAGTTTTGTGCAAAACTATTTCAGAAATATCAATCCATTCGATTATTTTGAAGAATTTAAAGGACTAGATAAAAACTATACAATGCAAGTTTTAAAAGATGTATTTCAAAAAGAAAAACAAATTGTGTCGATAGTGAAATCAAAATAAAAGGATGTTTGAAATAAATGTATTGATAGAATTTAAAATATTTACAAAAAGGAGAGGACAATGATTTATTTCCCAGGGGTTGGTTTAGCATTAAAAATAAATTCAGTAGCTTTTTGTTTGTTTGGAATAGAAATATACTGGTATGCAATTTGCATTGTTTTTGGGATTACGTTAGCTTTGACATTGGCTTATTTTACAAAAGACAAATTTGGAATTCCATTTTCTTTTGTTTTTGAAACAATGATATTTGCTATTTTATTGGGCTTTGTTGGTGCCAGAATTTATTATGTAGCTTTTCATTTAAAAGAATATATGATTTCCCCAGTTCGAATTTTTCAATTAAGAGATGGTGGTTTAGCAATTTATGGTGGGTTGATAATTGGTGCAATTGTAATTATAGTAAGATGCCAAAAATACAAAATTAGTTCACTTGATTTTTTGGATTATTTTGTGCCTTTTGTAAGTTTGGCACAAGCAATAGGCAGATGGGGAAATTTTTTTAATAAGGAAGCTTATGGAGAAAAAACCACCAATGTATTTCGTATGGGAATCGATACAGTAAATGGCTATCAAGAAGTTCATCCTACTTTTTTGTATGAGTCTTTAGCAACTTTTTTAATTTTTTTGTTTCTTAAAAAACTACAAAAAAGTAGACGATTTAAAGGACAGATTTTTTATTTATATTTGTTTTGTTATGGTGCAGTGCGAATGCTGATAGAAAACTTGAGAATGGATAGTTTAATGTTTAAAAATTTGAGAATTTCACAGATTTTGTCAGTTGCGATTTTTGTAATTTCTAGTATAATGCTGTTGAAAAATTATAGAAAATACATACTGGAGGAAATAAGCAACTGAATATGGTGAAAAAAGTCTATCGAAAAAGGGCTGAAATATTGACTTTTTATTGACATTGTTGTATGAATATGGTATTTTTGAGATACAGAAGTTGATTTTTCCTAAATTGTAAAAAGGGGAGATGTATGATGATAAATGATGAAATTTGTAAGTTAAGGGATAAATTAAATAAAAGTATTGAAAATGGGGAGGATTATGAGATTATCTATCAATTGAGTGTAGAGTTAGATGAACTGATTGCTCAATTTTATAACGAAAATTGTGATTTAGAAAAATAACAAGTAAATTTGCTTGTTATTTTTTCATATTCATGTTTAAACTGAATATCTTATATCAAAGGAGGAAAAAATGAAAGATAGAATAATTAGATATAGCTTTATTTTTTTGATACTTGTGGTTAGTATCATGCAATTTTCATTGGCTTCACAGGCAGGGGAAACATTAAGTAATGAAGTTTTAGCATGGGGATTTAGAAGAGGTGAGCAACATGCACAAGCGGTTTTAGATGCAGAGAGTTTAAAAGTTTTGGAAAAGTTTAATGGTATGGCAATGGGAAATCCGGATAAAAAGTATGTTTATCTAACATTTGATGCTGGATATGAGGCTGGATACACAGAAGATATTTTAAAAGTTCTGAAAGAAAATGATGTCACAGCAGCTTTTTTTATAACAGCACATTATGTAAATACAGCAACTGATTTAGTGAAACAAATGATTCAAAATGGGAATATTGTAGGAAATCATACAGTAAATCATGCATGTTTACCAAGTTTGAGTGATGATGAAATCAAAGAAGAAATTATGAAATTACATAACAGTATCTATGAAGTAACTGGTTATGAAATGACGTATTTTAGACCACCAAGAGGAGAATTTAGTGAAAGAACATCAAGTATTGTAGAATCGCTTGGTTATACTAGTGTTTTGTGGTCAAATGCCTATGATGATTGGGATACATCAAAACAAGGAAGAAGTGATTATGGGAAACGAAAAGTTTTAGATAATCTTCATAATGGAGCAATTATTTTGTTGCATAGCACATCAGAAGATAATTTGACAATGCTAGACAGTATGATAAAAGAAGCTAAAGATATGGGATATGAGTTTAAATCACTAGATGAATTTGAAAAATAAAAGAGCTACGAAACTTCAGCAATTATGCTTGAAGTTTTTTATTAATTTAAGAAGAAACCCCCGGTTATACCGGGGGTACAAAAAACTTATAGTTA
>CAOKQM010000036.1 GCA_948470875.1 uncultured Clostridium sp. | reverse complement strand
GAACCCATGATTCCACCTTGAGAGGGTGGCGTCTTAACCGCTTGACCAAGGGGCCATAATAAATTATTTATACCATATCTTTTTTCATTAGTCAATACTATTCTCATTTTATTTTAAAAAAGTGTCCCATTTTTTTCTTTTTTACATAATATTAATTAAGGGAGTACTCCCAAATTTAAGAAAGAAGGATTGATTTTTTATGGATTTAGATTTTGAATTTGACAAAAAACAAATCGTTGATATTGATGGTTTTGTAGAAGCAGGAAAACAATTTGATTTAGAAATTGACTTAGAAGAAGATCGTAGAAATGTGATTTATGGTATTGTAAAAGATTCTTGTCATGAACCAATCAAAGATGCCGTTGTAAAATTAATAGAAGTGACAAAACATGACAGAAAACCAGTTTCTCAAACGTTTACAAAAAAAGATGGAGAGTTCGTTTTTGGACCTCTTTGCCCAGACAAATGCTATGCAATTAACATTTGGGCTAACCGTGTAGAACATGTAAAAATTTGCAAACATTGTAGAAAAGAAGGAAAATGTTTAAAAGGTGTTGACTTATGTTGTGAAAGACCTTTTGAACCACATGAAGAATGTGAATGCGAAGAATAATTTAGCTTAAAAGTCAAAAAGAGAATATCGCATAAAGCCTAGGCTTTATGCGATTTTTTCTTATTTAAAATAAATCGTTGGATTAACTGGTATGCCATCTTTGTGCATTTCAAAATGTAAATGACTATCATCTGCTATTTCAAAACTTGCTGTTTCACCAACTGTTGCAATAGTTTGTCCTTTTTCTACCTCTTCTCCTTCTTGTACAAATTCAGTTGTTAAAAGATTTGAATAAACGGATTTAAATCCATTGCTATGCGCAATAATCACAGTAAGTCCATAACGTGGGTCATTCTTAATACTTTCTACTTTTCCTTTTTCACTTGCCATAACCACACTTGCTTTATCTGCTTTAATATCAATTCCACTATGTGTGCACCATTCATCTAAAGTTTCAGAATATACCAACGTATCCATTGCAAAATCTTTCATAATATCTCCTGCAATTGGTGCTTGGAATTTTAATTCCTCTTCTACAACTTCTGCTTTTTGTGTTTGATTTTCATCTTTTACTGGTTGCTGTTCTTCTGTAACGTTTTTTGGCTCCTCAATAACAGAAGTCTCAGGCTCTTTCACCTCAGGTGATTTTGTAATATTTTGCACTTTATTTTCAATCACACTATTATTTGGTAATTCTACTTGAACACTATTTTGCGTTTCTGACTTATTTTCTGGTACTGTTTTATCTTGTGAATAACTTGTCTGTTCTAAATCCTCATTTGAAACTACATTTTCATTATTTTTCGTTAATGCTAGTAAATTTTCTTCTGCCTCATCCTCTAATATTTTACTATACATAACAAAAATACTCATACAAGCAACAAGTGCCAATCCTACCGCAACAGCAAATGTTGTTATCATTTTTTTTCTTTTTTCTTGTTCAAAAAAATCTCTTCTACCCATAAAAACCATTCCTTTCGTGTTTTATTATATGGTAGTATCTTCATTTTTCTGAAAAATATACAAATTTTTTGAACTTACTTGTTTAGGTTTTTGGATACCTATACAACTTCATAACCATCTTCATAAAAATGAATGGTAACATCTCCTTCATAAGCAATAAAATTTTGCGTATTCATCTTCTCCATCCACCCTCTTACTATAACACTTTGCCAAGCACCTGTATTATAACCAGTTCCATTATCATTATTATATAACCATTCTGGAGCATTAAAAAAACATATTTGAGGCTGGATAGTTTCATACAATTTTTGGGTTGCTCCATTTTGTCCATGATGTGCCATTTGAACTGCATCTGCCTTTAACTTTTCTGGATTTTCAAGCAATTCTTGACTTGCTTTAGACAGAATATCCCCTAAAAATAATATACTTTTATTAACATCTGTTGCTGTCATTTTAAAAACCATCGAGCTCTCATTCCCTGTTTTCTTAATTTCAGGATTGGCTACTCTTAAAATTTCACAATTAATATTATCCCTTTTTATGACTTGTCCTTTTACACATTCCATTTTATTTTTGATTTTTGGATTGTCTAATGCTTGTAGTATAGCCATTTCATCTTCATAATTAGCTGGATCATTTTCTTGATACCATTGACTAGTATTAAAAGAATAATATAAATTTTCGATTGTAATTTGGTAGTCATCACAATTTAATAATTCTACCAAAGCATTTGTATGATCACCATGTGGATGTGTAATATACCAATCATCCACTTTTCCATTTCCATATTTCATAATATAATCATATAATAAGCTAGCATCACTATTTTGTCCACCATCTACTAAAATTAATTTTCCGTTTGTGAGATTGAATAACATATCCCATAGAATTCATATTTCCTTTTTCTTTCATGGTAGCTCCACCAAGCATTGTAACCTTCATACCTTTTCCAACTTGTTTCGATTTTTCAAAATGCAAACTTTGCCACAAAAACACCATTAATCCTATGATTATGATTGAAACTACAATTTTTCTCATTTTTCCACCTAAAACTCAATTACTTGTTCCCAAGGCAAATCTGGTTTTCCAAAATGCCCATAATTCGTAGTTTTTGTATAAATTGGTTTACGCAAATCTAATGTGTCAATAATGCCACGTGGCGTCAAGTCAAATGTATTTTCAATTTTTTCAATAATTTGCTCTTCTGGAATAGTTGCTGTGCCAAATGTATCCACCAAAATGGAAACTGGTTTTGCAACACCAATTGCATACGAAAGCTGAATTTCGCACTTTTTAGCATACCCATTTGCCACCACATTTTTAGCCACAAATCTTGCCATATAACAAGCCGAACGATCCACTTTTGTTGGATCTTTTCCTGAAAACGCACCTCCACCATGACGGCTATAACCACCATAAGTGTCCACAATTATTTTTCTTCCTGTCAAACCACTATCACCCAAAGGTCCACCAATGACAAATCTTCCTGTTGGATTAATGTAATATTTTGTTTTTTCATCTAACAACTCTTTTGGCACAATTTCAAAAATAACTTTTTCTTTGATATCTTTTTTCAAAGTTTCTAAATCAGCTTCTTCTACGTGTTGTGTTGAAATAACAATGGTGTCAATACGAACTGGTTTGTCGTCTTCATATTCAACTGTCACTTGCACTTTTCCATCTGGACGTATGGTTTCTAAAATTCCTTGTTTGCGAACATCCGTTAAACGTTTAGCTAATTTGTGTGCTAAGTAAATTGGCATTGGCATAAAATCTTCAGTTTCATCAGTTGCAAAACCAAACATCATACCTTGGTCTCCAGCGCCTTCTGAAGCTACATTTTCTCCTTCTTTGTCTTCATACGATTTGTCCACTCCCATTGCAATATCTGGCGATTGTTTCGAAATATTAATCAAAACTTGGCAAGTTTTATAATCAATATCCAATGTTTCGTTTTCATAACCAACTTCTTTAATCGCATTTCTAACAACACTTTCCAAATCCACTTCTGCTACTGACGTAATTTCTCCTGTTAATAAAATTTGTCCTTTTCCAGCTACTGTTTCACACGCAACTCTTGCTTGTGGATCCTGCTCAAAAAAACAATCCAAAACGCTATCTGAGATAAAATCACACAACTTATCTGGATGCCCTTCTGTTACACTTTCTGATGTAAATAATTTTCTCATTTTAATCCTCCTTATATTTTTATTGATATGTTACAAGCAAAAAACAAAACCCTTGCCAAATGCAAAGGTTCATCATCCGATTTTTTTAAAATCATCAGCCAAAGCATTCGCCTTGTCGGTATTAGCACCTTATTTTGAAATAGGTTGCTGTGGAGTCATAGAGCCGATTCTCTCGTCCACTCTTGATAACATATTTTTCTTATTTTACATTTTTCTACAGCTTTTGTCAAGCTTTTTTTAGCAAATTTCTCACTTTTTCAATCACAATACTAAAACCAACTTCATTATAATCTCTGTTTGCTGGAACAACAATATCCGCCTTCTTTTTACAAGGCTCTACATATTTTTCATGCATTGGTTTTAACGTATCTTTATATTTAGCAAGAATATAATTTAAACTCAAACCTCTTTGTTTTTGGTCTCTTTCAATCAGTCTAGTTAAGCGAATATCACTATCCGTGTCCACAAAAATTTTAATGTCCATCAAATCCAAAAGTGCTTCCTTTTCCAAAACTAAAATTCCTTCTACAACAATAATTGGTGCTGGCTTAACTTCTACAGTTTCTTTTTGGCGCAAACGTTCTGTATAGGAATAAATTGGCCTTTGAATGGTTGCTCCTTCGATTAATTTTTGGATATCGGAAATAAGCAAATCTGTTTCAAAAGCTTCTGGACAATCGTAATTTCGCTGTTCTCGCTCTGCTTTGGTTAAATGCGTCAAACTTTTATAGTAAAAATCGTGTGATAAAACAATCACGTTTTCCCCAAATTCCTCTTTTATTTTCGTTGCCAATGTTGTTTTTCCTGAAGCAGTTCCACCTGCAATTCCTATGATAACTGGTTTTTCCATTTTTCCTCCCTTTTTAATCACCTGGTTCAATTCCTTTTGGGCTTTCTAAATCTTCCAAACATTTTTTCTTTTTTTCTGCTTCGGCTTGTTTTTTCTCTAAAATTCTATGTAAATCATTTAAAACAACACCAACTCCTCCATGATTATTATCTTTATCTGTTACAACATCTGCAATTGTTTTTAATTCATCACTTGCATTTTTCATTGCAATCTTCAATCCAGCTACCTCAAGCATTTCCATATCATTTCCGCCATCTCCAATGGCAATAATCTCCCTCTTGTCAATACCCAAATAATTGGCCAAAGTTTCAATGGCACTTGCTTTTGTGACACCTTCTTGCATGATGTCATGATAACATATGGTTTCTAATTTTCCTTGTTCATCCACTCCAGGCGTTGTTCTTGTGCATCTTCTAGAAATTTGTAAATTAGGAATTTGTTTAAGTTTGCTCAATACTTCATCCAATTCTTCTTCCGTTCCATTGACTGAAAAAAGTGGAATCGAATCTTCTAAATGCATCATATAGTTTTCTAAATCTTCTTGATAATTAAACTCGACACCCATATTATCATACATTGGGTCAATCACGCGCCTGTAAGAATAGCTAGCATCTGCTACTTCACATTTGGTTGTCATGCATTCATATTCTAAATCATTTGTTTTGCACACCTCAATTAAAGCACGAATTTGTTTAGGCAACAATGATTGATTAATTAAATATTCTTCTTTTTGAAGATCCATTAAAATCGCACCATTGGTCGCAATGATATAACCTTGAAAGACATCTCCTCCTTGATTGGCAATATATCTTGCAACTTCTAATGGTCTGGCTGTTGCAATTACTGGAATAATTCCAAAATCTTGTTGCAATTTTTCAATTGCTTCCATGTTGATTTCTGGTATTTTTTTGTCATCATCAAGTAAAGTTCCATCGAGATCAGTTACTAACATTTTATACATAATCATGCTCCTTTTATAATAAATTACAAATATTGTATCATAATTTACATAAAATGTCAATATTGTCTGTTTGTGATAATTTACTTTATTTTCATCAAGTTTTATTTTTTTAATTTTTCCTTATCCTATTTGTTCTTATTTGGTCTCAAACCAACTTTTTCCTTCTTGCAAATCAACTTCCAAATCCACTGCCAATTGAGCCGCATTTTGCATACAATTTTTCAAAATTTGGCTGACTTCTTCTTTTTCACTTTCCAAAGCTTCAATAATCAATTCATCATGGATTTGCAAAACAATGTTAGATTGCAAATTTCTTTTGTGCAATTCTTTGTAAACTTCAATCATCGCAATTTTCATTATATCTGCTGCTGTACCCTGAATTGGCGCATTCATCGCTGCTCTATCTCCAAATTTTCTAACCATATAATTGTTTGAATTAATCTCTGGAATATATCTCCTTCTGTGAAACATCGTTTCAACATAACCTTTGTCTCTAGCTTTTTCAATTTCGCGTTCCATAAATTGACCAATTCCATGATATTTTCCCAAATACGAATCAATGTATTGTTTGGCTTCTTTTCTTCTAATTCCTAGCTGTTCTGCCAAACCAAAATCACTAATTCCATACACAATTCCAAAATTGACAGCTTTGGCATGACTTCTCATTTCCTTTGTCACTTCTTCTAAAGATACATTAAATACTTGAGATGCACAAATTTTGTGAATATCATTGTGTGCTTGGAAAGCCTGTATCATTCCTTCATCTTGAGACATATGGGCTAAAATTCTAAGTTCAATTTGCGAATAATCCGCATCTAGAAAAATTTTTCCTGTTTCTGGTTTGAACAATTTTCGGATTTGTTTTCCGAATCTCGGTTCTTGTTGGAATATTTTGCAAATTGGGCTCTGTGCTACTAAGTCTTCCTGTTGCAGCAACTGTTTGATGAAAAGTTGTATGCACACGATTGGTTTTTGGATTGATGTATGGCAACATGCCTTCTACAAAAGTGGAATTTAATTTGGAAACTTGCCTATACTCCAAAACTTTTTCTATCATTGGATGTGCATTTCGTAATTTTTCTAAGGTATCAACATCTGTTGAATAACCACTTTTGTTTTTCTTTTTGAAAGGTAATTCCAATTTTTCAAATAAAATTTCACCAAGTTGTTTGGGAGAATTGATATTAAATTCCTCTCCTGCCAATTCATAAATTTCTTGGCTTAATGTTTGGATTTGCTTTTTTAAATCACAAGACATTTTTTCAATATCTGTCTTATCTACAAATACACCAGCAAACTTCATTTCTGCCAAAACTTCTGCACTTGGCATTTCAATTTCGTAAAATAAAGCAAGCTCATTTACTTTTTTTAGTTCGTCTTCCAAAATTGGTTTCGTTTCCCCAATCATATAACTATACATTGGATATTTATAATCGATTTCTTCTTGCGGAAATTCTTCCACATCAAAAAAGCTAGTTTGTACATTTTCTTTTGTTTCATGAGGCATATAGTCTTCTAAATCCAAATTCAAATATTGTTTTGCAATTTCTTCTAAGGCATACATATTGGTTCCAGAATTTAATAAATACATCGCAATTTTGCTATCAAACATCATATTTTTAGGCTTGATTCCTGCTTGTTTTAGCAAAATGTAATCATCTTTGATTTGATAGCCACATTTCAAAATTTCCTCATTTTCAAAAATTTCTTTCAAAACTTCGCCATCAAAATTTGCTCCATAAACTTTTTTTTCTTCTTTCAGATAAACATTTATTTTCGTGATTTTTTTCTTCATAATTAACGCATTTTCATCTTTTTGCGTTTCGAAAAAATAATTCATTTCGTGTTGATTTTTTAATTTTTCAATTAATTTTTGTGGCGTAATTTGCTCTAGCTTAAATAAATCTTCGATTTTCTTTTGCGTTTGATTTTGTGTATTTTCCAGCGCAAAACGTTCGATAAAACGCTTGAAGCGAAGCTGTTTGAACAATTCCAAAACAGCTGGTTTGTCCCAAGATTCTACTTTGAATTCTTCCAAATTTTTTTCAATTGGACTATCTAAATCAATGGTGCCAAGTTTTCTTGAAAGCATTGCCATTTCCTTATTATTTTCGATATTTTCCTTTTGCTTTCCTTTTAAATTAGCTTCACCTTTTTCTAATTTTTCGTACAATTCATCAATCGAATGATATTGTTTGATTAAGTTCAAAGCCGTTTTTTCACCAATTCCAGGAACACCAGGAATATTATCTGAAGTGTCTCCTTGCAAACCTTTGACTTCGATTAATTGCTTGGGCATAACACCATACGTTTCCAAAATTTTGGCTTCATCAAAATCTTCTGTTTCTGTTTTTCCTTGCTTGGTTCTAGGAATTCTTATGATGGTTTGATTGGTTGCTAATTGAAATGAATCTCTATCTCCTGTCAAAAGGATAACTTTTAGCCCTTGTTTTTCACCAAATCGAGACAAGGTTCCTAAAATATCATCTGCTTCAAAGCCCGGTTTTTCAATGATTTTTATATGCATTGCTTCTAGCACTTTTTTAATAAGCGGCATTTGAGCGGCTAATTCGTCTGGCATTCCTTTGCGTGTTCCTTTGTAATCAGCATACATTTCATGCCTTTTGGTTGGTGCTTTTACATCAAACGCAACCACCAAATATTCTGGATTTTCGTCATCTATAATTTTAAATAAGATGTTTAAAAATCCATAAACTGCATTGGTGTAAGTTCCGTCAGCTGTTTGAAGCATTTTGCTTCCCATAATGCCGTAAAATGCTCGATTTAAGATACTATTTCCATCAATCACAATTAATTTTTCCAAGATTTCCTCCTTATCTATCTTGTCCATCACTAATTTGTTTTTCTTTATTTTTATTGACTAGATTTTTTAAAAAGTTTACAACGCCAGCTTTTAATTTTTGCATTTTGGTTGTTGAGGCTTCTTCATACCAACCGCTTAAATTTTTCTTTCCAATCTTGATAATTGAATTCTTCTACACTTTGTGGTTTTGCGATTGATTCTGTTTTTTGCTTCTGATGAAAGCCTTGGAGGCTTCCGTTTTTTACATCCACTCGAACAAAACCTGAGATATAATCTGGATTTAAGTATTTCTCGCCTTTGTTTTCTAAAATGATTCCTTGTTTATTTTGCTCCAAATCTTTTTTAGGAATAGCTACCATGACCATATCATTAAATTTACCAGTTGGTGAATTATAACCTCTTCCATCAATGATATAACGCACAAATTCAATCGGTCCATCCTCAAAAAAACGGATATTTTTTTCCAAAGTTCCTTTTATATTGGTTTTTCCAAGCTCTCTTGTTACAAATTTATGACCTGTTAACAGAATTCCCTCTTCCATAATGTCTTTTCCTATTTCTGCACCAATTACATGCATTCCTACCACATGTTCTTTGGTCTCTGCAAAATTTAAAATTTCTTCCACATAATTTGCTTCTTGCTCTGTTAACGGCTTTGTTTTGGCATGAACCAAATCATACAAAGCAAAATTTCTTTCTCTTGGGGTTGGCATTTCATACATCATTTGGACAAATCGGTTTGTTAATTTTTCGCCATATTTTTCAGTTAAACCTTTCATCGAAACTTTTAGCGCAAAATTAGCAATATCCCAATGTTCTTTATTATATTTTGCATTTTTAGAAGGAAGTCCTCTAAACGTGCTTAGCCAAGCTTGGTTTACAAATTCAACACCCAAATCTTTTTCCATAATATCATCATAAAATTTATCTGCTTTTCCTTTTTGAATATATTTTTCACATTTAGCAAGTAAATCTCCTTTTTCTGCCATCTTTTATTTTTCTCCTTTTATTTTTCTTCTAAAATAATCAATTACTTTTTCATACCATTTCTTTTTTACTTCTACTAACTGCATTTGCTGTTTTTCTATTTCGATTTTCTGTTTTGGAAAAAGTGTTTCATAATCAAATGTTGGTGTATTTTCTTGTTGCCAATTTTGATATTCTTGTTTATCTTTTTCTTGTAATTTCTGTCTTTCTTCTTTGGAACATAAAAAGTCTCGATAAATCATACCTAACATAATAACTGTTTCTGGCAACATTTTATTTTCTATCACGAGTTCATTAATATCTGGCTGATAAACTTTACTTTTTTCTTGTTCGACCAATTTCCTAAATGACGTTGGTATGCTCATCATTAACTCATTTGGAATATGACTAAGAATCATACTCACTTGCGCTAAAGCTTTTCTATATTCTTCCATTTTCTTTTGTTCTCCTATTCAACTTTTATTTTGTAATCTTTTGAATTTGCTTGCATTTCATAATTAAATTTCTGCTTATCTTTTTCAATCTGTTTACCATAACGTTCTTCTTTTGGGTACAATATTTTTCGACACATACAAAAAACTATATATGTATTGAAAAACATATAAATATTTCTATTTTTTATACATTTTAAAATCCATATTTTTATTTTTTCTAAAGAATTATTAATTTTACTATATCATATTTAATAAAATTTTTCCATAAATTATTCAATAATTTAAACTTTTTAATAAAAACATATGTATATTCGATATAATCTACTAATACATATGCTTTACATTTAATATTTACTTAAAATTTCTTTTAAGAAGGAATAAA
>CAOKQM010000035.1 GCA_948470875.1 uncultured Clostridium sp. | reverse complement strand
TTACTTTTTTCATAAAACTCTTCCCTTTTTTTAATCTTTGTGATATTATATCAATAAATTACAAATTTTTCAATAGTGGAGGTGATTTTTTATGAGCGGAATTTTAGCCATTGTATCTGAATACAATCCATTTCACAATGGACATCTCAAACATCTTAATGATTCGAAACGCTTAACGAAAGCTGATTTTTCCATTGCTCTTATGACTGGAAATTTTGTTCAACGTGGGGATGCCGCTTTGGTGGATAAATGGACAAGAGCACAAATGGCTTTGCAAGCTGGATTTGATATTGTACTTGAATTACCAACCATTTACGCAATTTCAAGTGCCGAAAATTTTGCACAAGGCGCCATTAAAATATTACATAGTTTAGGCATTGTCGATTATTTATCTTTTGGAAGTGAACTTGGGCAAATGGCTCCACTTAACGATTTAGCCAATATTTTGTACAAAGAGCCAAAAGAATTATCTGCTTTAATTAATCAATATGTTCGAACTGGTATTTCTTATCCAAAAGCTCGCGAAATCTCTCTTTCTCAATATTTGGGCAGTTCTACTATTCATAAACAAGCTTTGACAAATCCAAATAATATTTTAGGAATTGAATATTTAAAAGCTTTAAAAAAGTACAAAAGTCCAATTCAGCCAATGACCATAAAAAGAGAAGATGCTCAGCACCATTCAACTACCATCAAAAAAGGATTTGCAAGTGGTTCAACCATTCGCTCTTTGCTCCAGAAAAAGAAAAACATCCATACCTTGGTTCCTTTTGAAACATATGAATTATTAGAAAAGCAAATAGAAGCAGGAAAAATAATTTCTGGTTTAAGCGTATTTGAAAAAGAAATCCTTTATACTTTGCGTCGTATGACACTTCCTGAAATTGCTGCTATGCCAGATGTTTCAGATGGTTTGGAAAATCGAATTAAAATGGCTGCAAATAATTGCAATCATTTGCAAGATTTAATTTGTAATATCCAATCCAAACAATTTACGCGGAACACGCATTCAGCGCATTTTGCTTTATGCACTTTTGAATATTTCACAAAAAGAGATGAATATTTCTCGAAAAATTACACCATACATACGCGTTTTAGGTTTTAATAAACACGGAAAAAAAATTATTTCAGCAATTGCCAAACAAAACCCAAAGACACATGTTATTATTTCTGTTAAAAAATTTATGGAAAATAATACAGACAATCATTTAAGAAATATGTTATCCAAAGATATTTTGGCAACTAATATTTACACTTTAGGTTATCAAAATGAGTCAATTGCCAACTTGGATTATACACATAAAGTAATAGAAATTTAAATAAGGAGAGATTTTTTTCATCTCTCCTTTGTTTTTTAACTTCTTCTGGCTGCTCTTTCTCGCTCTTTATTATTCAAAATTTTCTTTCTCAAACGAATTGATTTTGGCGTTACTTCCACAAGTTCATCTTCGCTAATAAACTCAATCGCTTGCTCCAAACTCATTTGAATTGGCGGAACTAAACGCAAAGCTTCGTCAGAACCAGAAGCTCTTGTATTTGTCAAATGTTTTTCTTTACATACATTAATAGCTAAATCTTCGCCTCTTGAATTTAATCCAACAATCATGCCTTCATACACTTCCACACCAGGTCCAATAAACAAATCGCCTTTATCTTGCGCATTATACAAACCATACGTAATCGATTTTCCATTTTCAAATGCTACAATTGTTCCTCTTGTACGTGCTTGAATTTCTCCTTTAAATGGTTCATAAGAATCAAAAATATGATTCATTGTACCTTCCCCTTTGGTATCTGTCAAAAATTCAGTTCTGTAGCCAATAATTCCACGCGCTGGAATACGAAATTCAATTTTGGTATGCCCGCTTTCGGCTGGTTCCATATTCGTCATTTCTGCTTTTCTTCTGCCTAATTTTTCGATAACATTTCCCACGCAATCATCTGGCACATTCACAACCAACAATTCAATAGGTTCACATTTGACGCCATCGATTTCCTTAAAAATAACTTTTGGTCTTGAAACAATTAACTCATAACCTTCTCTTCTCATATTTTCAATTAGAACAGACAAATGAAGTTCACCTCTTCCGTGACACTTCAAAAGCATCTGCAGAATCAGTTTCTTTTACACGAAGACTGACATTTCTGTCAAGTTCTTTAAACAATCTGTCACGCAAATGCCTTGATGTAATAAATTCACCTTCTTTTCCTGCAAAAGGCCCATTATTAACGCTAAACGTCATAGAAACAGTTGGTTCATCGATATTGACAAATGGAATTTTTTCTGGATTGTTATAATCACAAATCGTGTCACCAATGTTAATGTCATTTACGCCAGATAACGCAATAATATCACCAGCTTCCGCTTTCTCCACTTCAATTCTTTTTAAGCCTTCATACGTATTTAATTTTGTAACACGACTATTTAATACTTTGTCTTCTTCTTTGCAAATTGCAACTGCTTGCCCAACTTCTATTACGCCTCTTTCGACACGACCAATTGCAATTCTTCCAACATAATCATCATAATCAATATTCGAAACTAACATTTGCATGGTTCCATCTAAATCGCATTTTGGTGGCTCGATTGTGTTTACAATCGTTTCAAATAAACATTGTAAATCCTCACCTGGCTTTTCTAAATCCAAAGTTGCAACACCATTTTTAGCAGAGGCATACACAACTGGGAATTCCAATTGGTCATCATCTGCGCCAAGGTCAATAAATAATTCCAACACATCATCCACCACTTTTAGAGGCTGTGAGCCTGGTCTGTCGATTTTATTAATCACAACAATTGGTTTTAATTTTAGTGCCAATGATTTTTTCAAAACTTCTCTGGTTTGAGGCATTGCTCCTTCAAAAGCGTCAACTAGCAAAACAACACCATCTACCATTTTTAAAACACGTTCTACTTCTCCACCAAAATCAGCATGTCCTGGTGTATCCACAATATTGATTTTGATGTCTTTGTATTCAACTGCTGTATTTTTGGAAAGAATGGTAATTCCACGCTCTTTTTCCAAATCATTGGAATCCATTACTCTATCATGAACTTGCTCATTACTTCTAAAAATTCCACTTTGTCTAAGCATCGCATCTACCATGGTAGTTTTTCCATGGTCAACGTGCGCAATAATTGCCACATTTCTAATTTTCTCATTTACTCTCATTTTGATATTACATTCCTTTCATTATCAAACAACATTTTTTTATTTTATAAATTTAACCTTAATATTATATCTTAAATTTTTTGATTTGTCAATGCAATGATTTTTTGTTTTAATTCTTCACTAACTTTATCTTCGATTTCTTTATCGATTTTGTTAGAGGAATATTGGGAAAAATCCAATGGTTCTCCATAAATAATTGTGTTTTTGGTAAACGGTTTGGCTGGTCCTTGAATGCCAATTGGCACAATTTTTGCACCTGTTTTTAGTGCCATATAGCTGGCTCCATTTTTTAATTTACCATCATTTTTCTCCATACCATTACGTGTGCCTTCTGGGAAAATTCCAATGCAACCTCCATTTTTTAAAAGTTTCATTGCTGTTTTTAAAGGTCCAATATCTTTGCTATCTCGTTTGACCCAAATGCCATCAAATGAAAAACATAAAAATCTCATAAGTGGACTACTTTTTAGTTCTTCTTTTGCCATAAAACTCATTCTTCTACCAGCTGTAACCGTGATTAATGGCGGATCCAAATAGGTTCTATGATTTCCACAAAACAACAATGCACCTTCTTTTGGAACTTTTTCTTTGCCGATAATTTTTACACGATACACAATTTTACAATACCAAAAAATGCAAAATGCAACCACAACTCTGCAAATTTCTTTAATTAATTTTTTCATTTTTCTCCTCTTTACCTTATTTTTCTTCAAACATACTTACCAATTTTTTTCCTACTTCATACCCTTTTTGATAAAATTCCTCAATTGACATCTTCAAATAATCATAACGATAACAAAGTTCCAACGTAATGGGACCTTGATAATTACTTTCTTTTAATTTAGAAACCACATGTTTCCAATCAATATTCCCATCAAATGGCATCAAATGCAAATCATCGGATTTGTCATTATCATGCAAATGAACCGCAAAAAAACGATTTTTAAATAATTCATAACTAAATTTATCATCGTAAAACGCGTGGCAATGTCCTGCATCATAACAAACACCAATGTTATCATTATCCAAATTAGTTAGTACATATTCCAAATAGCCCCAAGTTTTCGTATTTTCAAACGCAACTTGAATTCCTAATTCTTTAGCATAATCCACTATTTCCTTGATTCTATGTAACCCAATTTCATTGTACATTGGCTCCAAATCCTTGCTAATCAAATGCAAAATCACCAAAGAAATGTTATTTTCCTTGCAAGCTTTTAAATCCTCTTTATACCTTTGAACCAAACTTGCCCCTATCTCGTTTTCCTTCCAAATTTCATTGATATTTTGATAACCCAAATGCGCAAAAACTACATTTAACCCCAAACTTCTTGCATAATCTAACTGTTCTTTTTGACTACATTCCCAATTTTTATTATACCACTGAATAAAAACGTTTCGAAAACCTGCTTTTTTAATCGCGTCAATCGTTTGAATTGGTGTCACATTTTGGTTATCATTTTGAATACAAACTGCAATTTCTCTCATAAAATTTCTCCTATTCTACTTCTATCATTTCTTCATTTTCTAAAATTTCATATTCGACCTCTTGTTTTTCAAACATTTCCTCTACAAACCCAAAATCTACTGGATACTTTGGACTGTCTGCATGCAATGGTATGACTAATTTAGCCTTTGCTTCTTTGGCAAATAAAGACGCTTCAAATGCTCCCATTGTCACGCCAAAATCAGAAATAGGAACACATAAAATATCGCACCTATATTCATTTTGGAAACAAATCGTATCACTCGTTATATAGATTCTATTTTGCCCATCGTCTAAAATATAGCCAATATTTTCAATCACTTTGGCACCTGTTTTCATTGGTGGAATATAGCCATGCTCGGCATGCACGACTTCAATTTTAATATCGCCCACTTCAAATGTATCACCTTCTTTTACAACATGTATCCTTAAAGTTGGATGAGCGTTTTTAACCTCATTGCTTGAATATATTTTTATGGTTTCATCCAATTTTTCTAACACTTCTGTATAACAATGGTCCCCATGTTTATGTGTAATCAAAATCACATCAACCCCATTCCAGATTTCAAAATATTCTTCCTTATATTTTAAGTTTCCTGGATCTACCAAAACCTTTTTTCCTTTCGTTTCAATCAACAAACAACTTTGTGGAAACTTTGTAATTTTCATAAAATTTTTCCCTCTCTTTCTTTTATTTATGGATTGTAAATCATATTATCAATTATATCTAATGGATAATATTTATCATTTTCAATCTCTTCAATCACCTTTGTCGTAATTTCATATCCTCTTAATTCTTGTTCACTCATTTTTTTAATATCTTCTATCTCAATCCACTGAACATCTAATATTTCATCTTTATCAAAACAAATATTTTCTTCCAAAACATCTGCAACAAATCGAATTAGAAAATGCGATTCTTTTTTTAAATTAACTTGCGCTATTGCCAAAACGCCTTTTAAGTTTACCTTACAACCAGTCTCCTCAAACGTTTCTCGTAATGCACCATCTGTTATTTTTTCAAATTCTTCCAACTTTCCTCCAGGAAAATTCCATTTTCCATAACAATCTGGTCCAGCTTCTTTTACCATTAATATTTTATGATCTTTTAAAACAACACAGCCAGCTATAACTTTCATATTTTTTCTCCTTTTATCTACTCATAAATAGTCTTAAAAATATATAGCCCATCTTCTTCATAAAGTTTCTCAAAATTCATTTCGTAGCCACGCTCATTAATATCATTTTTGACAACAATATAATCAATTCCGAAGTTTTTCTAAATCATGATAATTTAGCCAAATTAGCATATTATCTGCTGCTGGAAGTTCGATATGTGTTTCTTCATCGGTTATATTGATGTTCATGTGCTCATAACGATTATAAAACTTTTTTTGTGCCTGCGCATTTTCACCGAGCAATAACTCAAATAATTCTAAATTCGGATATACATTGGTTGAATCAATGGTGCGAAGTCCATTGGCAACCATGTAATTATTCAGATAAATTCCTGTGTCGTCTCCAAGCCACAATGCATCTGGATTTTGGTCCCTAATTTCGGCAAATTTTGAGCAAATCGGCTTTTTGTAAATCACATCCGTTGTACGAATCACTGGATTAACAGCAATTCCCGTTACCAAACTAATAAACATAAGTACATATAACGTACCATTTTTGATTTTTTCTTTGTCCATATTGAAAATTCCAAAAATGGCAATTCCAAATAAAATCCCAGAAATCACAATTTTAAACCAACCAAAATAGCCTGGCAAACTACAACTTTCAACCGCTTGATAAAGCATATAACTTGTCGCTAAAACTGGTAAAATATATGTCATTACTCGTGGAAACCATTTGGTTTGTTTGTCCATGGCACCCAACAAATAAATTAGCATATAGATTTGTATTGTGCCTAATGCAATGGTCGCACGTGGCGCAGTGGTCATAGACATAAGTGAGCATTTTGCCAAAATTTCTGGGAAACCCCATTTGCACCAAATTGTTAGAAAAACGCTTACAACAATCGTTGGAAGGAAGAATTTTAAGTGTTTTTTGTCTTTTCGATTGAATAAAATAAACACAATCGAAAACAAGATTGGTAGTGGATAAAATGACAACATGCTAGATGCTTCACATGGATTTGGACAATATTTATAGGCAAAAAACAAATTGTAAAAATACGCATATAAAATTGTCGCACCGCCTCCGACTTCACGTCTTTCACCTGGATAATCCGTATTCATGATGGCTGAAATTGTGTCACCTGATAAATGAAACCAACGAGCTAGCAAACCTATCACACACAATAACGTTATGCCAATAACCGCACAATCATGCAAATTGATTTTGTAACCATTTTTGAAATTTTTTATCATCATCCAAATAAAAATGGCTAAAAATATGTACGCAAATGAAACTTGCCACGCTGGGTATAAAATAAAGATGTATGAAGTAATGGCAATGATTTCACCGAAAGCACATAAATATTTAATTTGTTTTTTATCGGTTGTCATGAATTTGTTTAGAAGTAGTAAAATAATTTGTCCCCAAATTAAGGTGTCCATACAGTACCACCATTGTGTTGCAGCCGAAAAAGTTATCATAAGCATGCCACAAAGGGAAATCTTTTTCTTTTTGTTTGTTAAAAGCATACACATTTCAAATGATCCAAGCAGCATGGCAATTAGACGAATGTACCAATAAAAACTTAGTCCATAGTCATTTCCTAATAATAAAAATATGATTTGAAATGGTTTTCCGAGCATTAAAATGTCATTGACAGGACTGTTTACTAAGGTAAACATATCCGTTTTTGTGCCTCGTAACTCATCATCAAAATATTGAAATTGGTCGCTTCCTACGCCTTGTGACAAAATGTACATGGTGGAAGTTGCCCATTCGTCAGTTCGAACCATTCTGGCAAAACCTAGTAATGGATGAAAACGGTTGTCGTCTGATTCTGTTTGAAATTGGTCGTTAAAATTAACAATGGATGAGCCAGATAGTTTAAATACCATCACAAAAACAAGAAATCCTGCTGCTAATTTGTATCTTTGTTTATAAATAAATTCATATAAATGGGTTAAGTGGAACACAAAATGCAAACCCACAAATCCAAAAAATATTGCCATAATCAGCATTCTAGTTTTGGAATCGTATGCTTGGTCAATGTATTTTGTGTAGATTGCATATTCGAAAATAATAGAAGCAAGTATCGCTAATCCCGCAACCATACATAACTTTATCTTTGTGTAGTTTTCTTTGTTCAAAAAAGTTTTTATTTTTTCCAATTTTTTATCTCCTTTTTCTTATTTTCTATGCATTCAAGCTTAAACAGACACACAAATTATTGATTACCATAAAAATTGCTGAAATGGTTAAAACGGTTGAAATATTTCTCAAATATTTTTCTTTTTTCCCGTCTAATAGCAAAACAGAAACAATTATCATGGAAATAATCATTAAAAATTGTGCTCTTACACCTGAAACAAAAACAGTTACAACAAATCCCATAATAAATTTTGAACATAATCCAGCACTAATCGTCAAAAAAGCAAGCATACTTTTTCTAGTGTTTCCAAAAGCAATATAAACCGCCAAAATCAAACAACCAATATTCACAAGGCTCATAAAAAATGGAACATATGTGATGATTTGGTCAAAGTTTCCAAAATGAATCAAAACTGCATATTCTTCTTGAAAAATCAAAAAGGCTGTTCTTAACCTCTCAAATACGCTGCTACAAACCGTTCCGCCTATATTAAATGCAATTCCCATAAAAATTGGAAACACAGCAATTGCTCGATATAAAATAGAAGTGTGTTTTTTAAAAATTGGGATAGCTAGCAAAATTGTAAACGCGACATAAATGGGATGAAAACGAATGATGTATTCTTGTAATAAAGCTCCTATTCCAATCGCGATTTTATCAACAATATTTAGCATTTTATAATCCACAAAATGCATTTTTATTTCACTAGCTGTTCGATTGGCATTTCCTGGCGATTTTAAAATATAAAGGATATTCAAAATCGAAATTAATAACATCACAACAATCAATGGTTTGATTTTCTTTTGGGCAATCAAATAAATTGTAAAAATAACATAAACTGTAGCTAGTACAACAGCCACTTGTTCTACATTTTCCGCAAACATTAATAGCCCTAAATAAATTGGAATTTGATACCCCTTCACATTTTCTCCAGCCAGGCATTTTCGAATCGGAATCAGACAAAGAATGCCAAATGTTGTTGGCCATAAATAATTTAGTGATGTTGCTGTCCACCCTGCAGTTCCTAGCATAATTTGTGGAATCAATAAAATAAGTGATACAATAATCGTGTACATCATTTTTGGATTTTCGCTTTTGCTTACAAACACACGATAAATTCCAAATGCCAACAATACATAAATCACAGGTTCTGCAATTTTCCACAACCACCAATAATCTCTTACCAATAAAATTAAAACAAGTTCAATAATATTACGAGAAGTCCAATTCCAAAATCTCCATTCCATAAACCACGACAATCTCGCAATTCCTGTCAGATTAGCAAAGTTTGAAAAATACACATCATCTCGAATAAACTGTTTAGAAAGTGTCATAAAAAACATAACAAAAAATAAAATAACCAATGGAATTTGAGCCGATTTTGCAATTTTCTTTAATTTATTCATGCTTTATTTCACCTACTTTCTTCCCAGTTTTTATCAAGGTTTTCTTTTGATTACACAAATCAAAAATCTCAATTTCTGCCTCATCTAAAACTTTTTCATTTGGAATTAATGTATAAAAATTTTGCTCTTTTTGCAATTCTGTTTTATAAATTTTTCGTTCTCCATTTTCTTTTTTTAGTCCAACATAAATTTCATAATTTTCCAAATTTCCGTTATATCTTCCTTCTACTTTTAAATATTTTTCGCCTTGTGTAACAGATGTAAGTGTAACTTCAGTATTTTGCATTTCCTGCACTTCAAACTCGTCCACTTTCAAAGAAATGGTCCTAGTTTGATTTCTAGCTATCAAAATACAAAACAAAACCGCCATTACAATCGTTACACAAAAACCAATTCCTACAACAGTTGGATTGGCATTTTCGACTTTTTTCTTTACTTCCATTTTTTCATTCCTTTCTTAGGATTTTTACCATTTGATATCAATTTTTAATTTGTCCACCAAAAATCGATAAGCCCAAACATAAACAGTTGGTATTCCCATTCGATAAAGCAAATGCACGCCCCAAATCGCAATAAATTTTAAGCCTTTTGGAAAACAATGTGACACTTTAAAAAATTTTGATTTTCTCCAAGTAGTAAAATTCTCGTCCAAATAGTTAGTTACTTCTTTTGTCATTTCACGCATATTTACTGTTTTGTCGTACGAAACCATATACATCCATGAAATCCCCAAATGCAAAAATGCCATTTCATCCAAACAATCTTTGAACTCTTCATAAATCCCTTTTTTAATCGCATTTTCCTTTGTTACCAATAAATATTTTTTCAAATTGTCAATATCTTGCCTGTTCATATTGTGGATTTGAGAACTAGAACGCAAATAATAATGATACAAAACATCTGGTATAAACGTTAATTTTT
>CAOKQM010000034.1 GCA_948470875.1 uncultured Clostridium sp. | reverse complement strand
CGAAATTGTATTTTGAAGATATTGGTTTTCGTTATTTAGGTCCTGTTGATGGGCATGATTTAGAAAAACTAGAAGATATTTTTCAAATTGCTAAAGAGCAAGAAGGACCAATTTTAGTTCATGTTTTAACTAAAAAAGGAAAAGGATATAAGCCAGCAGAAGACAGTCCAGATGTGTTTCATAGTACTTCAAAGTTCGAACGTTTAACTGGCGAGAAAATTGGAAAAATCAAATTTGATTATTCCAAGGTTTTTGGAGAAAAGCTAGTAGAGTTAGCAAGGAAAAATGAAAAGATTGTTGCCATTACAGCAGCCATGACAGATGGAACAGGGCTTAAAAAGTTTCAAACCCAATTTCCAGAAAGAATATTTGATGTTGGAATTGCAGAACAGCATGCAGTAGGACTAGCGGCGCGGCCTTGCCAAAACTGGAATGATTCCAGTTGTACCAATGTATTCTTCCTTTATTCAAAGGGCTTTTGATCAATTGGTGCATGATGTTGCTATTTTGAATTTACCAGTAATCATTTGTTCAGATAGAAGTGGAATTGTTGGAAATGATGGGGAAACGCATCAAGGTTTGCTAGATATGTGTTTTACCAACTTGATACCCAATTTTACTATTATGGCGCCTAAAGATTTTAGGGAATTAGAAGCAATGCTAGAATTTGCAGTAAATTTAGGAAAGCCAGTTTTGATTCGTTATCCAAGAGGTTCAGAGGAAGTTTGTTTTGAGCAACAAGAAAGAATTGAGTTGGGAAAAGCAGAAGTGTTACAAGAAGGCAAAGAGGTTTGTTTGATTGGAATTGGAAAATTTGTAGCAAAAGCTTGTCAAATTGCAAAAAGCTTAGAAGAAAAGGCAATAGCATGCACCGTTATGAATGCTAGGTTTTTGAAACCTTTGGAGGAAAGAATCATTTGTGAGAAAATGAAAAAATCACAAATTGTGGTGACTTTAGAAGATGGAAGTTTGAAGTGTGGCTTGGGAGCTGAAATACAAAGAATTGCTTTTGAAAATCAACTGAATGTCAAGATTTTAAAAATGGGTTATCCAGATGAGTTTGTAAAACATGGAACGTGTCAAGAGATTGAAAAAGCGTATGGATTAGATGTAGAAAGCATTGTGCAGAAAATAGAACAAGTAAATGAGGAATTAAATTGGCAAAAAAGAGGGAAAGGATGTTTAAAAATATTAGAGAATCCAAACAAGAAAGCTTAGAGGAAACACGAAGTTTATTAGAGGCAAAAATTGAAGATCAATATAAATTTGCGATTTCAAAAAATAAAATTACGCATACTGATTTTTTAGATAGACAGCAGCAAATAATAGCCCAAAAATTTTTGACCCAAAATCGTATTAAAAATTACGTATTTTTTGGCGGGGATACACACGACGCAGAACGAAAGATTTTACTTTTTTTTCCAGAGAAATTTTCGAGGGAAATGGTGGAGAAAAATTACGAAAAAATTTTGTGTGGGATTCAAATTATTTTGCCGAAAGACCTGCAATATGAGCATTCTACAATTTTAAGTGGAATGATGAAATTGGGAATCAAGCGAGAAAAAATGGGAGATATTTGGATTCGAGAAAATGGAGCAGATATTATTGTTTTGAACGAAGTGGCTGATTTCTTGAAACAGCATTTGCAACAATTAACACGTTTTAAAAAAGCGAAAATAGACATAATATTGATAAAAGATATGGAATATAAACCAAAACAATTTGAGGATTTATCCATTGTGGTTTCTTCTATGAGATTGGATAATTTTGTGGCTGAGCTTGCTAGAACTTCGAGAAATAAAGCAGATGAAATCATCAATGAGCAAAAAGTATTTGTGAATTATTGTTTGTCGACAAAGTTTTCGAAAACATTGCAAATTGGAGATGTTTTAACAATTCGAGGAAAAGGAAAATTTAAAATAGAGCAAATTGAAGGAAAAACAAAGTCTGATAAATTAAAAATAGGAATCAAAAAATATTGTTAAAGGAAGGAAAAATAAATGAAAAAGTTTTTAGAAAATGCCAAAAGTAATATGGGAAAAATTTTAGGGACGCTAGTTTTAATAAGTTTTATTGCTCCCATTGGATTCTTGATTTACAAAATTGCTACAACTTCCAATATGGTAACGCAAAACACGGTTGTTGATCGAGTAAGAAGTGATTATATTTTGATGTTATTAGAATGTATTCTTGGAATTTTTGCAATGGCTTTACCAAGCATGTTAACCAAAAAATTTAAAATCCAAATACCAGATAAAATTTATTATTTATATGTTTTGTTTTTGTATTCTGCGATTTACTTAGGAGAAGTGCGTGATTTTTATTATGTGATTCCATCTTGGGATACGATTTTGCACAGTATGAGTGGATTAATGTTAGGTTTTTTTGGATTTTCTCTTGTGGATATTTTGAATAATACGAATAAAAGAGTTACGTTATCACCATTTTTTATTGCATTTTTTGCTTTTGCTTTTGCCATAACAGTTGGTGTGATTTGGGAAGTTTACGAATTTTCAGCAGATGGAATTTTTGGAACTAATATGCAAAAATATAAATTGCAAGATGGAACCCAATTAATTGGAAGAGAAGCTTTAAAAGACACTATGGAAGATTTGATTGTAGATGGAGGAAGTGCTTTAGTTTCAAGTGTTATAGGCTATATTTCTTTGAAATATAAAAAAGGTTGGATTAACGATTTGCGTATTAAGTTCAAGAAAAATAAAGAAGAGTAAATTTAGAAAAAGAAAAATTGACTAAAATTTTAATCATAAAATCTCATTTTCGAAAATATAATTTGAGAAGGAGAGGTTGGTATGATTAATTTAGCAGTTATTAATTTAAAAATGTGTTTGAAAAAACTGATGAAAATAATCATTGCAATGCTTGTATTTGCAATGATTATTAAGTTTGGTAAAATACTGTATCAAACTTGCAGAAAAATTGATTTAGGAAGTTTACAAAAAAATAGCAACATTGGAATTGTCAGACAAAATATGGCAATTTCGCAGTATTTTGAAAAGGAAAAAAACAAAAATGAAAGTGAATTAAAAAAAATTCTAGTGGCACAATTGGCTGTTTTTTCTGGTTCTGAAGAAGAAATTATGGAAAAGGAAAATCAAGAAGAAGTGCTTGAGTTTGAAGAAGTGGAAGAGGTTGCAGAAAAAGTAGAACAAACTCAGCAACCGCCTCCAGTAGAAGAAGCAAAACCAGAGTCAGAAACGCAAACACAAACTAACTTACAAACAGCAGTAATAGAAACCAACAATAAAAAAGATGTGTATACAGATGTCTACCAAACTGTTCAGATTAAAAATGAATCTCAATATTCTTTGACAGAAGAAATGGTAAAACCAGATGTTTCGTATTCAGATAAGCAAAACATGATTATTTATCATACACATACTTGTGAAAGTTATACTCCAACAGAAAATTCACAATATGTGGCAACAGGTAACTATAGAACAACAGATTTGCAAAATTCGGTTGTAAGAGTAGGAGAGGAACTTACCAATTATTTAGCAGGAAAAGGCTACACCGTGATACATGACAAAACATATCACGATTATCCAGCCTATACTGGTTCATACACAAGATCTCTTTCTACCATTACGAATTTGCTTTCTGTGTATCAAGGCGTAGATGCTGTTTTTGATATTCATCGAGATGCACTTCGGAAGCAATAGCAATTACGCGCCATGTGTAAAAATTGGAGAAGAAACAGTTGCACAATTAATGTTTGTGATTGGAAGTGATGGTGGTGGTCTTTCTCATTCCAATTGGAATCGTAATTTGAAATTAGCAATTAAAGTTCAAGAGAAGGCAAATCAAATGTATCCAGGATTATTTAAACCAATTATTTTGAGAAATTCAAGATATAATCAACATGTAACTGGAGGTGCTGCAATTATTGAAGTAGGCGCTACTGGAAATACAATTGAACAATGCAATGGAAGTATGAAATATTTGGCAAATGTAATAGAGGCTGTTATGAAAGAAGGTACAAATGAATAATTTTTGGAAAAAGTATTGTAAAAATGGAAAAAAAATGATAGGATTAAATTAGAATTTTAAGTAGGAGCATTTGCAAATGATAAAAAATAATGAGGGTGTTACACTAATTACTTTAGTAGTTACAGTTATTGTATTAAGCATTTTAATCGGAATTGGAATTCCTACCGCTAATACAGTGTTACAAGATACAAAAAAAGATAGATTAAGTATAGAATTAGGGCTTGTTAGGCAAGCAATCATGGAGCAATATGGAAAAGCATTTGCAGTTGGAAAAACAGAAAAAACAGCAGAAGAGGAAAGAGTTTCTTTTTGGGTTGGTCAGAAAATCACAAATTTTTCTGAAATAAAATTGCCAGAACAAGACAAGGTTTCTTTTCATCAAGAAATAGAGCAATTTTATCAGAAAAATCAAAATTATAATTGCACTTATCAAGAAGATTATTATTATCGCTTAGATCCAGAAAAGTTATCTCAAATTGGGATAAAAAACGCTGTACATACTTATATTGTGAATTATAAAACAGGAGAAGTATATAATGAAACAAAACAGCTAAATGGAAATTCGGAATTGTTGTATTTTCCACCAATTAACAAGGGTGCAGGTGAGCAAAATTTAGGTGATACAAACAGTTTTAATGATTGGAAATAAAGGAGTTTTGGCAAAATGAAAGATATTATGCAAAAGTTAGAAAAAATAATCAGTAAACCAAATATTCAAAAAGATGAACCAATGAAAAAACATACTTCTTTTCGTATTGGAGGAAAGGCAGATTATTTTATAAAAATACACACCATACAAGAATTAAAACAAGTTTTAGCGCTAGCAAAAAGCGAGCAAATTCCTTGGCAAATTGTAGGAAATGGAACTAATTTATTGGTTCGTGAAGGTGGAATTCGTGGAATTGTTATAAAATTGGAGATGCAAGAGTATAAAATCGAAGAAAAAGAAGCGAGTGCTGATATAACAGTTGGTGCAGGAATGACCCTTGCAAGATTGGCAAACATAGCATTTGAAAGGGAACTTTCTGGTTTGGAATGTATAGCAGGTATTCCAGGAACGGTTGGTGGAGCAATTCGCATGAACGCAGGAGCTTTTGGTCAAGAAATGAAAGATATTGTTGTGTGTTCCAAAGCAATGGATGAAAATGGACAAATACAGGAATTGGATTTTGAGGCACATGAATTTTCTTATCGAAAAAGTGCTTTTGAGACAAATGGTTTGATTTTAGTAGAAACCAAAATAACCTTAAAAAAAGGCACAAAATCGCAAATTCAAAGTAAAATGGAAGAATGCAAAAAAGCAAGAAGAGAAAAGCAACCAATAGAATATCCTAATGCAGGAAGTGTGTTTAAACGTAATCCAGATATACCAACTGCAAAATTGATTGATGATTGTGGCTTAAAAGGATATTCAGTTGGAGATGCAGTTGTTTCGCCAAAACATTGTGGGTTTATTGTAAATCAAGCAAATGCTACAGCAGATGAGGTTTTAGAATTAATTAGACAAATAAAAGAAAATGTAAAACTTAAATTTAATCAAGAAATTGAGTTAGAAATTTTAGTTTTAGGAGAAGATAAAATTTAGCATTTTCAAGAAAGGATGGGAAAAATAAGTGAAATCTTTTTTAGAATGGTTTAAATCCAGTGCAAAAGTAAAAAGATGGATGTTTTTAATTATTTTAGGAATGGGACTTGTTTGTTATGGTTTTACAAAAGTGCTTGTAACACAAGAAATGAGTTTTCCAGAACTAACCAGAATTATAGCATTATTTGTGCTAGGATTTGTTTTTGTTGTGGTTGGACTGATATTTATTCAAAAAAGAAATCTGGAAATACTAATCGAGGCCAATGACAAAGATTCCGATAAAAGTAAAAAAGCCAAAGTGAATATTAAGTCTTTGATTTTTAATCGAAAAGTTTATGATGAAGGTCCTAAAATTGTTGTGATTGGAGGCGGAGAAGGCTTAAACACAGTAATTGAAGGCTTGAGAAAATATACTAATAATATTACAGCGATTGTGACAATGTCAGATTATGGAAATATTCCAACAGAATCGAGAAAAGCGCTAGATGCTTTGCCATTGCAAGATATCAAAGGAAGCATTATTGCTATGTCAGAGAAAAAAGAATTGATGAAACAATTGATGAATTTGAATTTTCAAAACGAGAGATTGCGTGGCTTGAATTTTGGCGATATTTATTTAACTGCAATGAATGAATTATATGGCAATATATCAGAAGCCATTCAAAAAAGTACAGAAGTACTGAATATCAATGGAAGGGTTTTGCCAGTAACTTTAGATGAAATTAGCATTTGTGCGGAATTGACAGATGGAACAATTGTAGAGAAAAAAGAGGAAATACCAGAAGTTGTTTCAGAAAAAGTGGCAGTCATTAACAGAATTTTCATTAATCCTTCAAACTGTAAACCAGCGCCAGGTGTGATAGAAGCGATACAAGAAGCAGAGGCAATTATGATTGGACCTGGAAGTTTGTATACGAATGTGCTTCCGAATTTGCTTGTGAAAAGAGTGGTAAAAGCGATTAAAGAAAGCAAAGCTATTAAAATGTATATATCTAATATTATGACAGAATTTGGACAAACTGATAATTATTCTTTGGCAGAACATATAAAAGCCATTCAAGAACATGTGGGAAAAGGCGTTTTTGATTATTGTTTGGCAGATACAGGAGAAGTTGTGCCAGAATATGTGAGAAGATATAATAAAGAAGGCGCAGAGATTGTGGAAGCCAATATTGTAGAAGCTGCCAATTTAGGAGTTAAAATCATTCAAAAGGATATGTCTTGTATTAAAAATGATAAAATTAGGCACAATTCAGCAATTATTGCTGCTACGATAATTGAGTTAATTTGCAATGAATTGCGTTTTCAAGATGAGCAAAATGGTACCGAATTTTTGTTGTTAAATTCGATTTTAAAAGAAGAGAAAAAAGATCTTAAGGAAGAAGAAAAAGCTCAAAAGCAGCACAAAGAAGTTGTAAAAAAAGCAACCAATTATGTCAAAAAAAATAATACTAGAAAAAGCAAATTTAGTGAAAAGTATAAAGAAAGGGTTGAATCCATTCAAAATACAGATGCCAAAATTAGGGAAAATAGGGCAATTGCAGAAGAAATTGAAAGAATGGAAAAAAGCAAGAAAAAAAGGAAAAAGTAGCTGGAATAGACAATCAAGATTAAGTAATCGATATTATGCAATAGAGGAATCAAACCAACAAGACAGATGGCAATTTACAAGAAAAAGAAATAGGAGAAAGTACGAATGAAATTAACGAAGAAACAATTAGAGATAAAAGATGCACTTCAAAAAGAGTGGCTCATTACAAATGGAATTGGTGGTTATGCTTCAAGCACGGTGGTTGGAGCCAATACACGAAGATATCATGGATTGCTGATTGCGCCACTAAAAGCGCCAGCAAGACGTCATTTGATTTTGTCAAAATTGGATGAAAGCATTTGGATACAAGATGAAAAATATGATTTATATACCAATGTATGTCAGAATTTTTTAGCAGAAGGATATAGATATTTAGAGAGTTTTGAAAAAAATCCATTACCAGAGTTTACTTATAAAATCAATCATGTGAAAATTAATAAAAAGATTAGTTTTGTTTATGGGAAAAATACGGTTGTTGTAAATTACGAAATTAAAAATAACGAGAACAAAATTGTTAAAATGACAATTGCGCCAATTATGCATTTTCGAGATTTTCATCATATGACACCAAATCACCATTTTAAAATTGAACAAAACACAAAAAACCAGAAAACAGAAATTAAAATAGATGATAGTCTTCCTATTTTCATGACAATTAATGAAGGAAATTATGTTGCGCATGAGAGTGATACTTTTAAAAATATGTATTATATCAAAGAAGAAGAAAGAGGATTTTTTCCAGAAGAAGATTTGTGTGTGCCAGGTCGATTTGAAGTCACAATTGACCCAAAAAAGAAAAAAGAGATAACGGTTATTGTTTCGTTAGAAAGTGACATTGAAAACATTCAGTCAAGACAAGTCTTTGAGGCTGAAACCCAAAGACTAGAAACCATTATAAAACAGACAAAATTGGTTTCAGAAAAAAACAATTTGACCAAACAGGAAAAAGACAAAAATGCCTTTTTAAGGGATTTAATTATTGCAACCGATAATTTTGTTGTTGAACGACTTGAATTTGGCTTACACTCGATTTTAGCAGGTTTTCCATGGTTTTTAGATTGGGGACGAGACACTGCCATTTCTTTTGAAGGTTTATTGCTGCTTACCAAAAGATTTGATTTGGCAAAAGAAGTTTTGTTAACATTAACGCGAGATATTAAATGTGGATTGGTGCCAAATGGTTATTCTGAAGCAGATGGAATGCCGCTTTATAACAGCGCAGATAGTTCGCTTTTGTTATTTGAGCAAGTGAATAAATTTTTGAAATATACAAAAGAGTATGATTTTGTGAAAGAAAATTTGTATGAAAAATTAAAAGACATTATTGAAAATTACAAAAAAGGAATTGATTTAGATGACAATAATATTTATGTAGATGAGGATGGACTTTTGGCTTCTGGCACGCCAAGCACGCAAAATACTTGGATGGATGCCAAAATCGGTGATTTTGCTGTCACGCCAAGAAATGGAAAGGTTGTGGAGTTAAACAGTTTATGGTATAATGCGCTCAAAACAATGGAAAATTTGGCGAAAAAATTTGATGAAAAAGAGTTTGCAGAAACTTATAAAAAAATGGCGAAAGAACACCAGAAAGTGTTTGAAGCAAAATTTTATCATCCAGAAAAAAAATCACTTTATGATGTTTTAGGAGATGATAAAATTAGACCAAATCAATTGTTTAGCATTGCTACGACATATCCAGTATTAAATCCTGCTTCTGATAAAGCAAAAGCGATTTTTGAAACGGTAAAAAAACAGCTGCTTACTCCATATGGGTTGCGTACATTGGCAAAAGGCGAGCAAGGCTATATGGATGAATATAGTGGGGATAGTTTAAAACGCGATATGAGTTATCATCAAGGAATTTGCTGGGTTTGGCTTTTGGGATTGTATGCTGATAGCTTAGAAAATATGATAGATGCTCAAAAAGATAGAATTGAAAAAGAAAAATATATCATTGAGAAAGAAAATTTTGGGGAAAGTGTTTATCAAACATTTAAAAAAGAATTGTATGATAAAGAATGTATTCGGCAGTATTTCTGAATTGTATGATTCGAAGGCACCATATAAACCAGGTGGAACTTGTAGTCAAGCATGGAGCGTTTCAGAAGTACTAAAAATCATTCATAGAAAAGAAATATAAAAGTAAAAGGGAAGTAAAATATGGAGTTAAAGGGATTAAAAACGGAATTTTTGGGGAGAAATGTGTTATATTTTCAGAGTATTGATTCAACGCAAAAAAAGGTAAAATCTTTAAAACAGCCAGAAAATGGAACCATTGTGATTGCGGAAAATCAGGTGGCAGGTTATGGAACACATGATAGAAAATGGTACACAGGTAGTGGAAAAAATATTGCGATGTCTTTTGTTTTAACTCCAAATTGCTCCATTAAAAAAATTGAAAATATAACCCTTATGATTGCAGATGTGATGGTCAATGTTCTAAGAAAAATGCACCAAATTGAGCTTGTTATAAAGGTGCCAAATGATCTTTATTATGAAGGAAAAAAAGTGGGCGGAATTTTAACACAAACGATTTGCAAGGGAGAGATTATCAGAAAAATTTTTGTGGGGATAGGTTTAAATGTCAATCAAGAAAAGTTTCCAGGAAATTTATCTAATATAGCAACTTCGCTAAAAAATGAACTTCATGAAGAATTTGATAGAGAGGAAATCATGGTGGAATTTTTGAATGAATTTGAAAGAGAATACAAGAAATTAGGAATCAAAAATGAAAAAAATTTAAATTAGGTATTGACATCTTTGAACAGATGGTTTATAATAAATCTTGCGTTAAGCAAACGCACCATTAGCTCAGTTGGTCAGAGCAACCGGCTCATAACCGGTGGGTCCAAGGTTCGAATCCTTGATGGTGCACCATATAGGAACATGGGTAGGTGGTCGAGTGGTTAATGGCACCAGACTGTAAATCTGGCGACGAGAGTCTACGTTGGTTCGAATCCAACCCTGCCCACCATAAGTATTATCAAGACTTTTATGGTTTTGATAATATTTTGTTTTTAGGAAAGTATCTAACAAATATCTAACCAAATTGTAAAGTATCTACTTCGTCGCAAGTAGATATATTTTTTTGACTTTTAAAAATGCTGGATAAGGCATTTGCTGAATTTTGTTTTACTTGTGTATCTAAATGTGCATATATATTTGCAGTAGTATTGAAATTGGAATGTCCTAGCCATTCTTGAATTTCTTTTAGAGAAATTCCTCTTGCTAACAATAAACTGGCACAACTATGTCTTAAATCATGAAAGCGGATAATTCGCAAGTTATTATTTTTCAAAAGTCGTCTGAAATGTTTTGTTATAAAATCTGGTTTTAATAAGTTGCCGATATTATCAACACAGAGATATTCTTCATATTCTGAATTATAACTTTTTCGACATACCGTCTTATTGTTATCTTGTATTTGTTTAAACTTCTTCAATATTTCTACGATTTCTGGAATTAGTGGTAAGGTTCTATAACTTGTTTTATTTTTCGTTCTGTCTTTGGTAAGAAGTTGTGTTTTTCCATTTACAGTTGTTCTAACAACTGTATGTTTTATTGTAATCGTATTATTTTCAAAATCAATGGCATTCCATTTCAAGCCAAGTACTTCACTTCGACGAAGTCCGTAAAAAGCAGTAATAAAGATGACTAATTCTAATGGATCACCTTTGGATATTTCAAATAATGTATTTAGTTCATTTTCATTATAAAACTTACCAATAAATTTATGGCTTGTATTGCAGAATATTCCCCATAAT
>CAOKQM010000033.1 GCA_948470875.1 uncultured Clostridium sp. | reverse complement strand
AAGGCCTTATAGGCCGATATGTAAATCCCCCAGTTATACTGGGGGATTTTTATTATGGATTTTTAGCAAACATAGAAAAGATTTCTTGACAAAAATTGGTTTTATTTATAAAATATAAATAATTTTAAAAATAAGAGTGGAGTAAACAAAAGATAATGAAACAGATTAAAATAGGAAAGTTTTGTAAAATAGTAATTTTGTGGGAATTTGATACTATGGTATCGTTTTTGCATTTGAAAAAAGAAGCTTATCAAGGAAAGTATAGGCTTCTTTTTGTGTGATTTTGAGAAAAATTTGGATAGTTGGTATTTACTAATTCTGTTTTATACATAAAGTTTTTTGTAAGTTTACACATAAATTTAATTGGTTAAAATATAAAAAAGTTAAAAGGAGGAAAAATGAGAATAGAATTTTTCAAGAAGAAATCAGGGATTACTTTAATTGCCTTGGTAATTACAATTGTAATATTAATAATTTTGGCAGGTGTGTCAGTTTTCTCGCTTGTAAAAAGTGATGGCATTTTTGGAAAAGCACAAAAGGCAGTTAGTCAAACGAAAAAGGCGCAAGTTGAAGAAGAAGTAGATTTGGCTTATCGTGAGATACAAGCAGAGGCTATTTTTCAATCTTGGGATATTCAAAAAAAGGCAGAAGAATTAGAAAAGAAATTGAAAAAGCGAGACAAAGATACAAAAGTGGAAGTGGATAATACAAATTTGATTGTTACCTACAAAGGTTATGTTGTAACCATTGAAAATAATGGAAATATACGAGTAGAAAATAGTGGAAATGAAGAAAAACCAAATCAGATTAAGCCAGTAGGCAATGTGAGTGTGGTTTTTATAGAAGGTGGAGCTGAAATAACAATAACAGCGACAACAGCAGAAGGAGAAATTGCGCAAATAAGAGCTATCACGCCAGGAGCAATAGAAAAAGCGAGAAACGGTAATGTTGCTGAAAAAACATTTATTGTACATCAAAATGGAAAATATAGTTTTGAAATCACAGGAACGAATGGTGCTACAGAAACGTTGGATGTGGAAATAACCGATGTGTTAGAAAGTAGTTCTTTATTAGAAGGAATTAGTAAAATCCAGTATAGTGGTGTACAAAAGGTAAAAGTAAAAGGGGAGACAGAAGAGCAGCACAGCTTAAATGTGATTATGCATAAAGGAGATTTGACATTAGATGGACAAACCCAGATTAGAGGTGCAACTTTAACGGATAAAATATATGAGTTTGGAAGTCAAGAAGATGTGGCAACAAATGGAAATCAAGCGAAAAATACAGTTGTTTTAAAAGTGGATGGAAATCTGACGATTAACAAGGATGTGATGTTAACTGCTGTAAAAAGTGGTGTTGGTTATGGAGGACCAAAAGGAATGATTGTTTATTGTACAGGAACTTTGAGCAATCAAGGAACCATTAGCATGACAGCAAGAGGTGCATATGCGGATGGACAAAATGTATATTTGTGGAAAAATAAAGATGGAAGTTATGAAACAGTGCCAGCAGTTGGAGCAAGTGGAGGAGAAGGCTATGTAAATAATCAAGTAAATGTTGGAATGAATGGAAAAAGAGGACAGGATGGAAGTAATAGAAAAACAGGTGGTGGAGCTTCAGGAGGAAGCACATTTGGAGATGAAGGAGGCAGCTTGAATGTATTAAGAGGAGGAAATGGAACTTCGTATTCAGGAGGTGTTGGTTCAGGGGCAATTAATGCAAATGGAAAAGGAGTAACTTCAGGAAATCTAGTTTCAGATAATGGAGGAACAGGCGGTGCAGGAAGAGTTCATAGAGATTTTGCTAGTTGGGCTGCTAGAACAGCTGCTGGTGGTACTGGAAATCCAGGAGGAATGGGAATTACACATGTGGGAAATAGTAGTTTAGATGGAATTGAGAATGCTACTTATAAAGGAAACGATGGAACAGGGGGCTTGCTTGTTATTTATGCTGATGAGTATCAAAATAATGGAAAAGTAGAAGCCAATGGAGTTGGAAGCACAGATTCAGTAGCCGTAGCGAATGGAGTTGCTGGAGGAGCCTCTGGAGGAGGTTCAATTAATATTTTTTATAACAAATGTATTTGTAATGTTTCGTATCATGCAGATGGCGGAAAAGCGTATGATGTAGACGGCGGAAAAGGTGGAGATGGCGGAAATGGAAGTATTGTTAATGGAAAAATTGAAAATGGTACATTTGTTGATGAAACTGTGAATTTGGAAATGGAAGAACAGACAATCGCTTTATTAAAAATTGATAATAATGAAGAGATTATAGGAAATAGTGGACAAACATTAGATTCAAAAGAAGAACATCAAATGGTGTTTAAAGTAGTGCCACAATCAGTACAGGTTCAGTGGAGTAGCTCAGATGAGAATGTTGCCACAGTGGATGCAAATGGAAATGTGAAAGCAGCCGGAAAAGGCGAAGCAACGATAACGTGTAAAGTAGTTGGTAAGTATGGAGAAGAAAAGACAAGAAGTTGTAAGGTTCAGGTAGAAGAAAGATTGTATTTATATTATCGTGGAAATCAATTTAAAACAATAACAGGAGGTTATGAAACATCAGCACGTACAGGAAGAAGATTCGTTCCTACATTAGATACCAACCATATTTATATTGATTGTAATGCAAGTTATGGTGGCGGAGGTGTGTATACATCTAACAAAATTGATTTAACGAATTATCGCTATTTGTGTTCAGAAGGAGAAGTAAATGGCAATGCAACAAGTGATTCAAGTGGCAGAATGCTTAATACAACATCTACAAAAACTTGGGGAAGCGCTGCTTGGCCAGCCAATTATTCTACCGCAAATTGCACAGGTTCATCAAAAGGAATTATCACTATGAGGAATGATATTTCAAAATTAACTGGAGAACACTATGTTTGCAATGGATTTAATCAATCACATGGGCATATATATGCTTTTTGGTTAGAAAAATAGAAGAAAGAAAAATCGTCAATTTGGCGATTTTTTTTTTGAAAATACTTGACATTTGATATGCCTAGGTATACAATGTATAAAAATACATCGTTAATCTATGTATTATGAAAAAGGGGGATAAAAATGAAAATTAACAAAGAATTATTAAAGGGAAGTACAACAATGCTGGTTTTGGAATTGTTGGAAAGTGAGAATATGTATGGATATCAGATGATTAAAAAATTGAGAGAAAAGTCAGAAAATATTTTTGAATTGAAGGAAGGAACGTTATATCCAATTTTACATGCTTTAGAAGAAAAAGCTTGGATTACTTCGTATTGGGATGAAGGGACAGCCAAAAAAAGAAAGTATTATGCCATTACAGAAAAAGGAAAAGGGCAATTGAAGTTAAAAAAAGAGGAATGGAAGATTTTTGAAACAGGAATTCATAAAGTAATAGGAGGTGTTTTGTTTGAGAATTAAGGAATTTTTAGAGAATGTTTGTCAGCAAATTAAATATCAACCAATTCGTAAAGAAGTTTCGGAAGAACTGGAAAATCATTTGTTAGAGGCAAAAGAAAGTTATATTTTAGAAGGAGTCGAAGAAGCAAAAGCAGAAGAAAAAGCAATTATACAAATGGGAAATGCTGCGGAAATAGGCAAAAAATTAAATAAAATTCATTGTCCTAAATTGGATTGGAAATTGTTATTTTTGGCATTCATTTTAATTATTTTTGGCGGATTAGTGACATTAACAAGGGCAAATAATTGTTGGAAGTATGCAGATGATAGAACTGTATTTGCTAATGCGTCGGTGTCTCAATATAGAATTACGTTATTGTTGGGAGTCATTTTAAGCATGATTTGTTATTTTTTTGATTATCGAAAAATTGTGAAATTTCCAAAATGGTTGTATGGGATTGCAACAATTTTATTGATTGTGACAATCAATGTTGGTGTTCAAATCAATGGAGCTAATATCTATATCTCGATTTTGGGTTTTACAATTTATACTCCAATGATTGCCGTTCCACTTTATTTTTTAGCGTTTATTGGATTCGTGCAAAAAATTGATAAAAATAAAAATTTGAAGATTCAGTTTTTGAAAAGAAAAATAATTTTAAATTTAGATGTTTTAAAAATTATTTTTTTGAGTGCAATTTCACTATTTTTGTTATTTCTAATGCCTGCTACAGTTCTTATGTTTGTTTTGGGAATTGATTATTTGATGATTGCAACTGTAAAATTATTGGAATGTAAGAAAAATAGAAGAATATATCTTGCTGTTTTATGGGGAATTCCAATTGCATTGGGCATTTTATTTATGATTTTTATCATACCGATGGCATGGAATCGAATACTTGCATCATTTGTGCCAGAACAAGATCCAATGGGAAGAGGCTGGCTTGGAGTGCAACAAAATATAATTTTAGAATCAGCGAATTTATTTGGTGAAGCAGATAATATGAGTCAAGCTTTGATGTTATTTGATGAGGGGACGAATTTTGCATTTATTTCGATTCTAGCACATTATGGTTGGATGGTAAGTTTGAGTATGGTGATTGCCATTGTGGCATTTAGCATTAAATTAATGATAAATATTGTGAAAATAAAGGATATGAGTGGGAAATTGGTGATTGTTGGAATTTCTGGTTTGTTTATTTTACAAAGTGTGTTTAATTTGCTTATGAATTTCAATTTGGGCATTAAATCCAATGTTAATATTCCGTTTATTTCCTATGGAAAACAAGATTTAATTGTTAATATGATATGTTTGGCGCTAGTTTTATCTGTTTATCGTAGAAAAGATATTTTGGTTAAAGAGGAAAAGATGGATAAGTGAACCAAAAACAAACAAAAAAATTGTAAAAATGTTTATTTTTCTATTCACAAATGGCTTTATTTATGATACAATAAAAAGATAGTGAAGGAGAAGAATATGGTTATTGTACATCCAGAATATGCATTATTAATTTTAGAAGTAAATGAATTAAAAGAGCAAATCGCAGATTTGGTAGTAGAAAAAGATATGCTAAGATTTTATACATGCAAAGATTTAGAAATAGATTATATATTGAAAATTGGTGCATTAGAGTATAAAATGCTGGTAGCAGATAATTGTTATGAAAAAAATTTGAGAAAATTAAAATTAATAGAGGAAAAGCAAGAAAAAAAGTTGCTGATTGATATAAAACAAATTGACAAACAAATTAGTCGTGAATTTAAAAAACAGGACAAGGCAGAAAAACAAATGTCAAAAGAGATTGATTTAGCGATTGAAATGACAGAACTTGAGCGATTGGACATAGAACAATTAGATGAAATGAATATGTCTTATTTTAAATTGCAAAAATTGTATAATCCAATTTTGGATGAAGAACCTTCTGAGGATAAAATTAAAATGTATCAAAAAATAGAAAAATATTACCAAAAAGGAAATTTCAAAAAGCTGCAACAACTAACAAAAGCTCATAAGGAAGAAGAGATTTTTCAAGATGAAATTGATAGTTTAAAAAAATTAAGGGAACAATATATAAAAAGTATCAAAGAAATTCAAAAAGAAATCCGAAAAATAAAATGTAGGTTTCCTTATAATCAAAAAGTAATTTTAAATGATGAAATTTTATGTAGAAGAAAAAAAGATAATCTAAATCGAGAAATCATCGAAATAAATTTACAAAACAAAAAAATTGAAAAAAAGATTCAAAAAAAATTATAAATTTTTTGACAAAAATACCCTTGATAAAAAAAATCATATATGGTATAATAAGATAGTATGATGGGAGAAAAAATATGAATCAAATTCTTATTTCAGAGAAATTGTATATAACACCTGAACTTAGAAAAAAGAAAAAGATGTATAAAATTGATTTCTTTATTTCTGTTTTTTTAGTGTGCATTTTGTTTTCTTATTATATTTATGCAGAATATGATAAAAATAAAAATGAAGCGATTTCGCAGGAAATATTATCAAGTGTAACGTTTGAAGATACAGTCATAGATGATACAACAATTAAATTTTCAGACAATTCAATTGTTGTCATTTTAAATACAGAAGAGCCATATGAAATTGTGTATACTAGTCCTGTACAAGAAGAACCATCCGATATTGAAAATGAAGTAATTGAAAGAAATACTTCTGTGACAGCAAGTGGCCAAGAATATTATACAGCAGCAATTATTAATATTCCATCTATTGGTGTAAGTTATCCAATTTTGAATACAACGACAGATGAATTATTAAAAATATCACCATGTTATTTTTGGGGGCCAAAACCAAATGAAGTAGGAAATTATTGCATTGTAGGTCATAACTATCGTAATTCTAAATTTTTTAGTAAAGTCCCAAGCTTAGAAAATGGATCGATTATTCAAATAACAGATTTAACAGGAAGAATGTTAGAATATTCTGTATATGACAAATATCTGGTTGACCCAACAGATGTTTCTTGTACATCACAAAGAACAAATGGTCAAAAAGAAATAACATTAATTACTTGCACAAATGACAGTAGCCAAAGAGTCATTATAAAAGCAAGACAAGTATAAAATTAAAGGAGCTGTAAAAAACTCAATTTATTATGTGAGAAATTTTGGAAGATTTCTAATTTTGATCACTCTTCTTTCTAAGAAGATATAGTTTTTTACAGCCCCTTTTTTAACGAAAATCTGAAATATTCTAAAAAAGATTTAGTCAAGAAGGATTGTGTAAAATTTAGCTAAAAATTTCTTGCCTAATTCCAAAAAATATAATATAATAAACAAAATAAGAATAGAGGAGGATTCTATGTCAGTAGTAGAACAAGTTCAAATTGTAACAAAAGAACAACTAAAAAAGGACATTTTTAAAATAGCAATTCAATCTGAGAAAATGACCCAAATCGCTTTGCCAGGTCAATTTTTAGAAATTCGCGTAAACGAAAATATCGAACCTTTTTTAAGAAGACCAATCAGTATTTCTAAAATTAATCCAGAAAAAAATGAATTAGAATTTATTTTTCAAGTAAAAGGAAAAGGAACTGGAATTTTATCAACTAAAAAAGTTGGAGATAAAATTGATATCATGGGACCACTTGGAAAAGGAACTTTTCAATTCAAAACTTATAAAAAAATCAGTATTATTGGTGGAGGAATCGGGATTTTTCCATTGTACGAATTAGCAAGACAAGCTAGTCACAATGCAGAAATTACTGCTTATTTAGGTTTTAGAAATAAAGATTTTGTTGTTTTAGAAGATGAATTTTCGCAAGTTTCGAACAAGCTTGTCATTACAACTGATGATGGAAGTTATCAAGAAAAAGGATTTGCAATCGATTTTTTGAAAAAAGATTGTGAAACACAAAAGCCAGACTGCATTTTTGCATGTGGACCACTTCCTATGTTAAGAGCAGTAAGAGATTTTGCTATCGAAAATGACATTCCAGCACAAGTTTCGTTAGAAGAAAGAATGGGCTGCGGAATTGGAATTTGTTTAGGGTGTGCGGTTAAAGATAAAAATGCAGAAGGTTACAAACATGTTTGTAAAGATGGACCAGTATTTGATGTAAATTCTGTCGAATTTTAAATAAAATAGTATGAAAATGAAAGGAAAATAGAAATGAAAACACAAATAAATTTTGCAGGAATAGAAATGAAAAATCCTGTAACAGTTGCATCGCGGAACATTTGGCTATGGAAGAGAAATGGCAGAGTATATTGATTTAAGTAAACTAGGCGCAATTATCACAAAAGGAACGTTTTTAAAACCACGTAGCGGAAATCCAGCGCCACGTGTTTGTGAAACAGCGAGTGGAATGATGAACGCGATTGGACTAGAGAATCCAGGAATTGAACATTTTGCGGAAAAAGATTTGCCTTGGCTAAAACAATTTGATACACCAATTATTTTAAATGTAGGTGCTAGTACATTAGAAGAATATGTTGAAGTATGTCGATTTGCTAATAAATTAGATATTGATGGAGTAGAATTGAATTTATCTTGTCCCAATGTTCATGCAGGTTGTATGGCATTTGGAACCACATATGAAGGCGTAAAAGAAGCTACAAGTGCAGTTAGAAAAGTTTTAGATAAGCCATTAATTGTAAAATTAACGCCAAATGTAACAGATATTACACTTCCTGCTAAAGGAGCAGAAGATGCAGGAGCAGACGCAGTTTCAGCGATTAATACATTACTAGCCATGAAAATTGATGTAAAAACACGTAAACCAATTTTAGCTAATAATACAGGTGGATTATCAGGACCTGCTATTAAACCAATTGGAGTGAGAATGGTTTACCAAATTGCACAAAAAATCAAAATTCCAGTAATGGGGCTACGGAGGCATTGTAACTGGCGAAGATGCAGTTGAATATATGTTAGCAGGTAGCAAATGTGTTTCCATTGGTTGTGGCAATTTTATTGATCCACGAACAAGCTTAAATGTTGTGCAAGAAATCGAAGAATATATGAAAAATAATGGAATAGAAGATGTCAATGAATTAGTTGGCAGTGTTACTATGAATTAAAATTAAAAAAGTACTACTTGAAAAAGTAGTACTTTTTTGGTACTATAAAATCATAATGCAATGCCAATTTAGTTTATACTTGATAAAAAATGAACTTTGCATTTTTGCAAAGTTCATTTAATACTAAATACGTTTCAATTTTTCAATTAATTCATCCATAGCCATTTCGAGTTTTTCGCCAGTTTTGCTATTTTCTAATTCAAACAAAATCCCATCTGTTTTATCTCCAATGACTAAAAGATAAGGAGTACCAAGCACTTTGCAGTCTTTTATTTTAGCGCCCATACTAATATTTTCTCGATCATCTAAAATAACGCCAATGTTATTTTCTTGGAATTTTGTATACAATTTTTGTGCTAAATCCCATTTTTCTTGTGACTCCATTTTTGGAATGATTTGCACTTTAAAAGGCGCGATTTTTTCTGGTAAACAAAAACCACAAGGACCAAATTTTGGATCATTTATCAAATATTGTTCATAAATAGCAGCAACAGTTCTACTAACCCCAATTCCATAGCAACCCATATAATACAAGCTTTCACAGCCTTCTTGATTGGTAAATTTTCCATTCATCATTTCCGAATAGCGTGTGCCAAGTTGGAAAATATGACCAAGCTCCATGGTTCTAGTTTCTTTTAGATGTGAAATGTTAGTAATGCCATATTCTGTTTTAAGATAATCTTCATAATTTTCTCTTTCCAAAATTTCGCTATTTAAACCAATTCCAGTATCTTCGTCATATAAAATTTTGTCTTCTCCTTGAGAAGAAATCATCATAAATTCTTCTGATTTTTTACCACCCATATCGCCATTATCAGCAATAATTGGAATGACCTTTAACCCAAGAATTTCGAAGATTTCTAGAAAAGCTTTGCGAACATTTTCGTAAGAAATTTCCATAGATTTTTCATCTATATCAAAACTGTAAGCATCTAACATTGGAAATGCTTTTCCTCTTAACAAATAGCCTCTGGTTCGAATTTCGTTACGATATTTTTCGCCAATTTGGTAAAAAGTAACAGGCAAATTTTTGTAAGATTTTAATTTTTCTCTGGCAAATTCTAACATGGCTTCTTCGCCTGTTGGTGCTAAACAAAAAGTTCCTTTATTGGATTCGGTAATTAGCATAGTTCCACTATCCACATAATGGTTGTAACGTCCAGAATTTTTCCAAATGGTGTCTGGTTGTAAAGTTGGCAACAAAACTTCGATGCAACCATATTTATTCAAAGCTTCTATAATTATTTTTTCTACATTTCTACGAAGTAAAAGTGGAACTGTGTTATAGCCAAATAGGCCAGCTCCATATTGCACTAATTGACCAGTTTGAAGCAAAATACTTTGCCCTGGATACATTTCGTCTAGATTATTTAGTTTGGTATTTCCCATACCAGTTCCGTGATAATTTCATTTAATTTTCTTCCTTTCCATTTTTATTTTCTTCTTGAAGTGAATCTTCAGCGGTATTTTCGGTAGGCAAATCCTCAATTACGATTTGCTCATTTTCATCTAATTTATAACGTGGAAGTTCGGGCAGTTCATCTAAGCTAGAAATACCAAACATTTTTAGAAAATTGTTTGTTGTTTGATACATCGTAGGTCGACCTGGCGCATCCAATTTTCCAGCAGATTCAATCAGCTCAAATTCTAATAATTTATAAATTGTTCCATCAGAATTTACGCCACGAATATTTTCAATTTGTGAACGTGTGATTTTTGGATGATAAGCAATAATCGATAAAGTTTCCAAAGCAGCATTTGAAAGAGAAGGCTTGATTCGATTATCTAGCAAAGGATACACGTATTCATAATACTCTTTTTTGGTGACTAATTGATAATTTTCATTGATTTTTATTAACTCAATACCACTTGCTTCAGAATTGTATTTTTGCATTAATAACGCAAGAATGGCTTTTGTTTCATCTTCGCTTTTTTCTAAAGCACTCATGAAATTTTTGATATTGATTTCTTTGCCGATTTGCAAATAACATGGCTTCAATAATTGCTTGGCATTTTTGATTTTCCATTGTAAATTCCTTTCTTGCCCAATATTATCACATAAATTCTTGGAAATGTCAATGTGTTTGAATTAGACTCGCAAATTTTTAATTTGTTTTACTTCATCATACAATTTTTCAATATGGGCAACTCTAACTGTGTAAGCTTTGTGAGTTTCTTTTAGGATGAGTGGCAATTTTTCTAAACTCTCATTTTTATGCAGAATATAATTTGCGCTTTGGCTTAAATATTCTTTTTTATCCAAACTTGAAGTTGCTTGCCATTTTTCATAATATTTCATTGCACTTTTTAAGCGTTTTAGTTCCTTTTTCAAAAAATCAACATATTGACAGCGCTGACTAATTTCGTATTCTGTATCATCAATCACCACTTTAAACAAGGCTTTTAACACTTTTTTGTCAATTTTTCCAACAGAAACCAAAGATGAAAGAAATTTTGGTTTATTGGTTTTAGAATTAGGCGTACTTGGTTTGGCATGGTCAATTAAAATATTCAAAGTTTCAACAATGCCAACATGAGTTTTGTATTGGCGTTTTGAGGTGATGGCTTCAAATTCGTCTGCTACACGAATAATTTGGGCTTCATACGGAATTTTTTTGCCAGATGTTCCATTTGGATAACCACTTCCATCGAGTGCTTCATGGTGATACAAAGCGCCAGCAGCATAACTACGTAATTTCGGATCCTTCATGCAAGCTTTATAGCCAAGTGTGGTGTGAGTTTTCATAATTTCATATTCTTCTTGTGTTAATTTTCCCGCTTTTTGCAAAACAGAAGGCGGAATAAAAAGTTTTCCGATGTCATGAAGATAGGCACAAGT
>CAOKQM010000032.1 GCA_948470875.1 uncultured Clostridium sp. | reverse complement strand
TTTGGTTGCCTAGCCATACTTGGTTTTGAAAAATTTTATATTGCAAAAATAAAATATCTAGAATGAACTAGGAAAATAAAATTTATCTGCCATGCGGAGCAGGAAAAAATCCGTAAAACTAAATAAGGAGATAAGAAAAATGGGAATAAGAGGATATAGACCCTATACACCATCAAGAAGAAATATGACAACTTCAACATTTGAAGAAATCACGAAAAAAACACCAGAAAAATCTTTATTAGCTAAAAAGAAGAAAAATGCTGGTAGAAATTCATATGGTAGAATCACAGTAAGACATCAAGGTGGTGGAAATAGACAAAAATATAGAATTATTGATTTTAAAAGAAAGAAAGATGATATGTTTGCAACTGTTATTGGTATCGAATATGATCCAAACAGAAGTGCTAACATCGCATTAATCGAATATGAAGATGGAACTAAAAGTTATATTTTAGCACCAGCCAAATTAACAGACGGAGATAAAGTCGTTTCTGGTGTGAATGTGGATATTAAACCAGGAAATGCAATGCCAATTTCAAGTATTCCAGTTGGTACAATGATACACAATATCGAATTAAATCCAGGTCAAGGTGGAAAATTGGTTCGTTCTGCTGGGCAAGATGCTCAATTGATGGCAAAAGAAGGCGCCTATGCTCATGTAAGACTTCCATCAGGAGAAATGAGATTAATCTCAGTAAGATGTCGAGCAACGATTGGAACCATTGGAAATAGCGACCATGAAAACATTAAAATTGGTAAAGCAGGTAGAAAAAGACATATGGGAATTCGTCCAACTGTCAGAGGTTCTGTTATGAACCCATGTGATCACCCACACGGTGGTGGTGAAGGTAGAGCACCAGTTGGTAGACCAGGACCATTAACACCTTGGGGTAAACCAGCATTAGGATATAAGACAAGAAATAAGAAAAAACAATCAAACAAATTTATAGTAAAACGCAGAAAATAAAAACGTGGAAAATTTTAAGCGAAGCGAAAAATTTTACTCGTAAAATGAAGAGTAAATTGTTAAGAAAATAAAAACTTGGAAACGTAAAAAATGAATTTTAAGAACTTGATTTGAATAACGATTTTAAAAGAGTTTTATAAAAATTTACGAAGTGAATTTTTAGAAAGGAGGATTTATACTATATGTCAAGAAGTAGTAAAAAGAAACCATTCGTAGCACCTGAATTAATGAAAAGAGTAGAGGCTATGAACGAAACAGGAAAAAAAGAAGTATTAAAAACATGGTCAAGAGCTTCTACAATCTATCCACAAATGATTGGTCACACAATCGCTGTTCATGATGGTAGAAAACATGTGCCTATTTATATTTCTGAAGAAATGATTGGACATAAATTAGGCGAATTTGCTCCAACTAGAACGTTTAAAGGACATAGTGGAGACAAAAAGACCAAAAAATAATAAATTCTAAAAATGAAAAGAGGAGGTAAAACCGTGGAAGAAAAAGCAATCGTAAATGATGTAATAGAAGCAAAAGCAGTTTTGAAATATGCTAGAATTTCAAGTAGAAAAGTAAAAATTGTTGCGGATTTAATTAGAGGCAAAAATGTTCAAGAAGCTTTGTCAATTTTAAAATTTGCGCCAAAAGCATCTAGCGAAATATTAGAAAAACTTCTAAATTCAGCAATTGCCAATGCTGAAAATAATCACTTTATGAATCGAAGCAATCTTTATGTTGCAGAAATATATGCAAACCAAGGACCAACTTTAAAAAGAATTAGACCAGCTGCGAAAGGTTCTGCTGTAAGAATTAGAAAAAGAACAAGTCATATAACAATTGTGTTAAGAGAAATGACGAAATAAAAGAAAGGAGATTTTAGAGAACATGGGACAAAAAGTTCATCCAAATGGAATGAGAGTTGGTATAATTAAAGATTGGAACTCAAAATGGTATGCAAGCTCAAAAGATTATAGCGACTACTTAGTTGAAGATTATAACATTCGTAAATATATAAAGAAAAAATTATATATTAGCGGAATTTCAAAAATAGAGATTGAAAGAACTGCCAAATGTGTAAGAATTAATGTTTACACTGCAAAACCAGGTTTGGTTATTGGAAAAGGTGGAAATCTTTCAGAAGCTCTAAAAAACGAATTAGAAAAAATGATTAACAAACAAGTTAATTTAAACATTGTAGAAGTGAAAAATATTGATACTGACGCACAATTAGTTGCAGAAAATATAGCAGGTCAATTAGAAAGAAGAATTTCCTTCAGAAGAGCCATGAAACAATGTATGCAAAAATCTATGAAAGCAGGTGCCTTAGGTATCAAAACAGCGGTATCTGGAAGATTAGGTGGAGCTGACATGGCAAGAACAGAATTTTATAAAGAAGGAACCATTCCATTACAAACATTAAGAGCTGATATTGATTATGGATTTGCAGAAGCAGATACAACTTACGGAAAAATCGGTGTAAAAGTTTGGATTTATAAAGGCGAAGTTTTGCCAAGCAAAAAAGAAGCAAAAGGAGGTAGAGACTAATGCCATTAATGCCAAAAAAGACAAAATTTAGAAAAATGCAAAAGGGTAGAAATAGAGGAAAAGCAACACGTGGAAACGTTGTTAATGAAGGCGAATTTGGAATTCAAGCAATTAGTAGTGGCTGGATTACATCAAACCAAATTGAAGCTGCCAGAATTGCGATGACACGTTACATCAAAAGAGGTGGAAAAGTTTGGATTAAAGTATTCCCAGACAAACCAATTACAAGTAAACCAATCGGAACTCGTATGGGTAAAGGTAAAGGTGCTCCAGAATATTGGGTAGCAGTTGTAAAACCAGGAAGAGTTATGTTTGAACTAGCTGGTATTTCAGAAGAGATTGCAAGAGAAGCATTGAGACTTGCAGGACATAAACTACCTGTAAAAACAAAATTTGTAAAAAGAGAAGTAGGCGGTGATTTAGATGAAGAATAAAAAAATCAATGAAATGTCTTCACCTGAGCTAGAAAAAGAATTAAGCGAATTAAAATCAGAATTATTCAAATTACGTTTTAGTTTAGCAACAAACGGATTGGATAATCCAATGAGAATTCGTGAAGTTCGTCGCGAAATTGCCAGAGTAAAGACAGTACTTAGAAAAAGAGAATTAGAGAGTCAAAATTAATTAAGAAAGGAGATAATCTTAAAATGGAAGAAAGAAATCTTCGTAAAACAATGATTGGTACAGTCGTTTCTGATAAAATTGATAAAACAATTGTGGAAGACAGTGTGGCACATCCAATTTATAAGAAAACTGTAAAAAGAACCTATAAATTAAAAGCCCATGACGAAGCAAATGAATGTAAAATTGGCGACAGAGTAGAAGTTATGGAAACAAGACCTTTATCAAAAGATAAAAGATGGAGACTTGTAAAAATTGTGGAAAAAGCTGTTATAAAATAAGTTTAAGCTTGTAAATAAAATTAAGAAGGAGGAACCTTAAATGGTACAACAACAAACGAGATTAAAAGTAGCTGATAATACTGGTGCAAAAGAAATTATGTGTATCAGATGTTTAGGTGGCTCATATAGAAGATATGCTGAAATTGGAGATATTATCGTTGCTTCTGTTAAATCTGCTACACCAGGTGGCGTTGTAAAAAAAGGAGAAGTTGTAAAAGCAGTCGTTGTTAGAACAAAAAAAGGCGCAAGACGTCCAGATGGTTCTTATGTAAAATTTGATGAAAATGCTGCTGTTATCATCCGTGATGATGGAACTCCAAAAGGAACACGTATCTTTGGTCCAGTAGCAAGAGAGTTGAGAGATAAAAATTATTTGAAGATATTGTCTCTTGCTCCAGAAGTTCTTTAAAATTTTAATGAAAAGCATCGTTTAACGTCGTTGGACTTGTTAAAAACGCGGTTACGTACTTTTGTACGCGCCCTTATCTTTTTGACTACGTCCGCCTAGTTATATTTGCTTTTGATTAAAATTTCATAGAAACTATAATAAATTAAACTTTAATAAATAGAGAATAGTTAATTTTGATGAAATTTTCATTGAAATTTAAAGTGAGGTGAAAAAATTGAAAATCAAAAAAGGTGATAATGTTAAAATTTTATCAGGCAATGATAAAGATAAAACAGGAGAAGTTTTAGAAGTAATTCCTAAGAAAAATAAGATTGTTGTTAAGGGTGTGAATGTTAGAAAAAAACATGTGAAACCTAGAAAACAAGGTGAAGAGGGTGGAATTATTTCAAGCGAATGTCCAATTGATAGTAGTAAAGTAAATGTTGTATGCTCAAAATGTGGCAAAGCAACCAAAATTGGATATGGCGAAGAAAAAGGTGAAAAAATACGTGTTTGCAAAAAATGCGGAGCGAAAATAAAATAGAAAATTAGAAAGGAGGAATTTTAAAGAAAATGGAAGTACTTAGAGAACAATATAAAACAGAAGTTGTGCCAGCGCTTATGAAAAAATTTGGCTACAAGTCAATTATGGAAGTTCCTAAATTAGAGAAAATAGTAATTAATATTGGATTAGGTGAGACAAAGGATAACCCAAAAGCTTTAGATAATGCGGTAAATGACTTGAGCATTATAACAGGTCAAAAACCAGTTATTACAAAAGCCAAAAAATCAATTGCTGCTTTCAAGTTAAGAGAAGGAGCTAAAATTGGTTGTAAAGTAACATTAAGAGCTGGAAAAATGTATGATTTTGCATTAAAATTATTTAATGTTGCCTTACCAAGAGTAAGAGATTTTAGAGGTGTGTCAAGCCATGCGTTTGATGGTAGAGGAAACTATTCATTAGGAATCAAAGAACAATTAATTTTTCCAGAAATTGAATATGATAAAATTGATAAAGTAAGAGGTATGGATATCATATTTGTAACAACTGCTAAAACAGACGAAGAAGCAAAAGAGTTGTTGTCGCTATTAGGAATGCCTTTTAAAAATTAATGAAAAACTTTGACTAACTGTGTTGGACTGCATACAAATTTTTTCTTATGTACAATGGTACTTGTAAAAAATTTGATTTGTCCGCCTTGTTATACTTGTTTTTGGTTAATTTTAGTTGTTGGAATAATAGGAAAGAAAGGAGAAACCGATGGCTAAAAAATCATTAAAAGTGAAATGTGCCAGAGAGCAAAAATATAAAACAAGACAATACAATAGATGTAAAATTTGTGGAAGACCACATGCATATATTAGAAAATTTGGAATTTGCCGTGTTTGCTTTAGAGAATTAGCACATAAAGGAGAAATACCAGGTGTGAAAAAAGCAAGTTGGTAAGTAAAATAAAAATTAGAAAAGGAGGGAAAAAAACGTGAATATAACAGATCCAATTGCAGATATGTTAACAAGAATCAGAAATGCAAATCAAAATAAATTTAAAACAGTTGATGTACCTGCTTCAAAAATGAAAAAAGCGATTGCACAAAATTTATTAGAAGAAGGATATATCAAATCTTTTGAAGAGATTGAGGATCAAACACAAGGAATTATCCGAATTACTTTAAAATATGATGAAAAAGGAAATCGAGTAATTGATGGCTTAAAAAGAATTAGTAAACCAGGGCTTAGAATTTATGCACCAAAAGACGAATTGCCTAAAGTTCTAAATGGTTTAGGAATTGCTTTAATCTCAACTTCAAAAGGAGTTATGACAGATAAAAAAGCACGTGAGCTAGGAATCGGTGGCGAGGTATTAGCTTACATATGGTAATATGAAAGCAATATCGAGCTTGGAAGTTTTGAAGAAAAAATTTACTGAGCTAATAATAAAATCTGAAAATTCTTATAATTTTTATAAGAAATAATTTAAGAAAGGAGAAATAAAATGTCAAGAATAGGAAATAAACCAATTACTGTGCCAGATGGAGTGGAAGTAAAATTAGAAGGACAACATATTACAGTAAAAGGACCAAAAGGAACATTAGAAAGAGAAATTCATGAAAACATGAAAGTCAATTTTGAAAATAAAGTTTTAACTGTTGTAAGACCAAATGATGACCCTAAAAACAGAAGTTTACATGGTCTAACAAGAACTTTAATCAATAACATGATTGAAGGAACAACAAAAGGATTTGAAAGAAAATTAGAAATCAATGGTGTTGGTTATAGAGCACAAAAAAAAGGAAATGGTTTAGTGTTAAACTTAGGTTATTCTCATCCAGTTGAAATGGATGCTCCTGAGGGAATTACTTTTGATGTGCCAAATCAAAATGAAATCATTGTCAAAGGAATCGACAAAGAATTAGTTGGCCAAACAGCAGCTGTTATTAGAACGAAAAGACCACCAGAAGTATATCGTGGTAAAGGTATTAAATATGCTGAAGAAGTTATTAGACGTAAGGAAGGTAAAGCAGGTAAAAAATAAGAATTCCATGAAAAACGTCGTCTAACGTCGTCGGACTTGTTAAAAACGCAGTTACGTACAACTCGTACGCGCCTTTGCCTTTTTAACGTCGTCCTTCTAGTTATACTTGTTTTTGATGAAATTTTGCAAGATAATGATAATCTAGAAAGGAGAAAGGTATGATTACAAAAATTAATCGAAAAGCAGAACGTCAAAGAAGACATAGAAGAGTTCGTGCAAAAATTAGTGGAACAACTGAGATTCCAAGATTAGCTGTTTGCAGAACAAATAAAAATATTATTGCCCAAATTATTGATGATACAAAAGGCGAAACACTTGTTTATGTATCAACATTGGATAAAGATATCAAAACTAAAAAAGCCAATATAGAAGCTGCTAAAGAAGTTGGAACAGCAATTGCCAAAAAAGCAGCAGTCAAAAAAATCGAAAATGTAGTTTTTGATAGAGGCGGATTTATTTACCATGGTGTTGTAAAAGAATTAGCAGAAGCAGCACGTGAAGCAGGCTTAAAGTTTTAAGATTAGAAAAAATTTACTTGGTTAATTGAGAGGTAAAGAAAAATTTCAAGAAAATTTTTTAAAGAAAGGAGAAAAGAAAACGTGGAAGAAGAAAAAGTAAGCCAAGAGTTAAAAGAAAAAGTAGTTGCTATTAACAGAGTTGCGAAAGTTGTTAAAGGTGGTAGAACATTTCGATTTAGTGCTGTTGTTGTTGTTGGAGATGAAGCTGGACATATTGGTGTTGGAAATGGTAAAGCAGCAGAAGTTCCAGATGCCATCAAAAAAGCAATCGAAGAAGCAAAAAAGAATTTGATTACAGTTCCAATTGTTGGAACAACAATTCCTCATGAATATATAGGAAAATTTGGTAGTGCAAGAGTTATGTTAAAACCAGGTGGAGAAGGTACAGGAATCATCGCTGGTGGCAGCGTAAGACCAGTATTAGAACTTGCAGGTTACAAAGACATCAACTCAAAAGTTTTAGGAACCACAAATCCTAGAAATGTTGTTTATGCTACAATCGAAGCATTAAAAAATATGCAAACAATCGAACAAGTAGCAAAAAAAAGAGGAAAAAAAGTTTCTGAAATATTGTAGAATTTTGGAAGAAAAGATACGATATGTTAGAAGGCTTAAACTCAGAATACATTTGTTAATAAAGGTTGCATAGTATGTAATCTAAGCAGGTTATAAAAGGGCAATCAATTAAGGGAGGCTTTGCATACCAAACAACCTTTATGAAAAATGTATTGCAAAAAATTTATTTCATGATATAATAAAATCAATTTATAAGGAGGTGCTAAGAAATGGAACTAGGAAATTTACAGCCAAATGTTAAAACAAAATCAAAGAAAAGAGTTGGACGTGGTATTAGTTCAGGACTTGGAAAAACATCAGGTAGAGGTCAAAAAGGTCAAAAAGCAAGATCTGGCGGTGGTGTTAGAAGAGGTTTTGAAGGAGGTCAAACACCATTATATAGAAGATTACCAAAAAGAGGATTTAATAATTTCAACGCAAAAACATACACAGAAGTAACTTTAACAATGTTAAATAAAGCAACAACAGAAGAAGTAACTGCTGAAAGTTTGTTAAAAGATGGAATTATTGGTAAAGTAAATGACGGAATTGTTGTTTTAGCAACTGGAAAATTAGATAAAAAGTTAACTGTAAAAGCAACTAGATTTACCAAAAAAGCTGAAGAAATAATTGAAGCAGCTGGTGGAAAGTGCGAGGTGGTTTAATTGTTTAAAACAATAAAAAATGCTTTTAAAACACCAGATGTACGAAAAAGATTATTATATACCTTATTATTAATTGTAATCTTTCGATTTGGTTGTTATATAACAGTTCCTGGTGTGGATACATTTGCTTTAGCAGAATCAATGGAATCAGCAACAGGCTCAATTGCAAGTTTGATTGATACAATTTCAGGTGGAGCATTTTCTAATTTGTCTATTTTTGCTATGTCAATTACGCCATATATTACAGCTTCTATTGTAATTCAATTGTTAGGAATGATATTTCCTGCATTAGAAAAATTAATGAAAGAAGGTGGAGAAGCTTCTAGAGAAAAAGTCAATAAATACACAAAATTATTAGCTGTTTTATTAGCTTTTGTAGAAGCTTTAGGAGTGTATATTTCTTATCGTTCTTCTGGTATTTTTAAAGACACAGGAGTATTGACTGCGAGTATTATCGTAGTAGCCTTAATGGCAGGTACATCTGTACTTATTTGGCTTGGTGAACAAATTACCAATAAAGGTGTTGGAAATGGTATATCAATGATAATTTTTATTGGAATTATATCAAGATTGCCAAGTGGAGTTGTTAAATTATGGAATTTAATTGTAACAGGAGAAGGTGTAAGTACAGTTGGTATTGTGACAGCTTTGATTATCCTAATTGGTGCGATTCTTTTGGTAGCAGGGGTTGTATTTGTGCAACAAGCAGAAAGAAAAGTTCCTGTACAATATGCTAAAAAAGTAGTTGGAAGAAAAATGTATGGTGGACAAAATACACATATTCCACTAAAACTTGCTATGGCAGGTGTTATGCCAATTATTTTTGCGAGCAGCTTTATGACTTTTCCTGCTATGATGATTCAAATTTTTGCGAGTGACAAAATTGGAGGAGCTGGTTTTTTAGCTGGTTTATATAAATTTTCAATTGCAACATCTTCATCAAGTGTTGGTTGGGGCTATTCTTTAGCAAATGCAATTGTGTATTTCTTATTGATTGTCGGATTTACATTTTTCTATACTTATGCTACATTTAATCCAGATGAAGTGGCAACTAATATCAAGCAAAATGGTGGATTTATACCAGGAATTAGAGCTGGCAAGCCAACAGCAGATTATTTAAAAAATACATTAAATAAGTTAACTGTTTTTGGAGCAGTATTCTTGAGTTTAATTGCAATTTTACCAATGTTACTTAGATTCTCAAGTTTGAATTTATCATTTGGTGGAACATCTATTTTGATTGTGGTTGGTGTTGCGTTAGAAACAATGCAACAACTAGAATCTTTATTAGTGATGAGACATTATAAAGGATTTTTAGAAAAATAGAAAAATACTTTTGGGGTGGGCTTTTTTAAGAGTTCACCCAAAAGCAGTTTAAATTTATAAATAAGGTATGTTAAAAAATATATTTTATTTATAGATTTATGTCAAGGAGGTAAAAATATGGTTATTTTAATGTTAGGAGCGCAAGGGACTGGAAAAGGTACAGTTGCTGGGATTTTAAGTGAAAATCTTGGGTGGCCGCAAATTTCTACAGGAGATATTTTTAGAAAAAATATCAAAGAGAAAACACCATTAGGAATTGAGGCAAATCAGTACATATCCAAAGGAGAATTGGTACCAGATGAAATCACAGTTCCAATGGTAGTAGAACGCTTAAATGAATCCGATGCTAAAGAAGGTGCTATTTTAGATGGTTTTCCAAGAAATATCGCACAGGCAGAAAAATTAGAAGAAATTTTATCTCAAAAAGATAAAAAAGTGGATTTGGTAATAAATCTTACAAGTCCAGAAGATGAGATTATTACAAGAATTCTAAATAGAAGAGTTTGTTCAAATCAAGCTTGCAAAACAACCTATAATTTAACAATGCATCCACCAAAAGAGCAAGGAATTTGTGATAAATGTGGAGCTGAATTAATGCAAAGAGAAGATGATTCAGATAAAGAAGCCATTCAAAATCGATTGAATATTTATGATGAAAAAACATTGCCATTGGTAGAATTTTATCGTAAAAAAGGTGTTTTACGTACAGAGGAAATTAGCGAAAAAACAGGTAGATTAGGAAACGATGTGGCACAAGATGTTATCCAAGAAATAAAAAGTAAATAGGAGGCTAAAATTGATTAGCATAAAATCAGAACGAGAAATTGAGTTAATGAAAGAAGCTTGTAAAATTGCAGCTCAAACACAGGCTTTGGTGGAAAAGAATATAAAACCAGGAATTTCAACTTATGATTTAGACAAAATGGCTGAGGAATTTATTAAATCTCAAGGTGGAATTCCTGCACAAAAAGGTTATCCAAGCGGAGTAAGCGAGATTCCAGATTTTCCGTCTACTTTATGTATTTCGATTAATGATGAAGTAATTCATGGAATTCCTAATAAAAAAACAATCATTCAAGATGGCGATATAGTTAGTGTTGATTTGGTTGTATTGAAAAATGGGTTTCATGGAGATTGTGCTAGGACTTATTTAGTTGGAACTGTTTCAGAAGAGGCAAAAAGATTGGTAGAAGTTACAAAACAGGCATTTTTTGAAGGAATTAAAATGGCTAAAGATGGAAATCGTGTAGGAGATATTTCTTGTGCAATTGAAGAATATGTAAACAAATTTGGCTACTCAGTTGTACGAGAATTTCAAGGACATGGAATTGGAAGACAAATGCATGAAGAACCAGGTATTCCTAACTATGGAAAAAAGGGAAAAGGAGTCCGTTTAGAAAAAGGAATGACAATTGCTGTAGAGCCTATGGTAATACAGAAAAAACCAGATATTTTAGAATTAGAAGATGGCTGGACAATTGTAACAGAAGATGGAAGTTTAGCAGCACATTATGAAAATACAATTTTAATTACAGAAAAAGAAGCAAAAGTATTGACAATTATTTAAAAATGTTATATACTATAAAAGCTTAATTAAAAAATGTATTGAATTTAGGAGGGAAAAGCTTGGCAAAAGAGGATGTTATAGAGGTTGAGGGAATTGTTGTTGAAACATTACCAAACACAAACTTTAAAGTAGAATTAGAAAATGGACATCAAGTGTTAGCACACATTTCTGGAAAATTAAGAATGAATTATATAAAAATTCTTCCAGGAGATAAAGTGAAATTAGAATTATCTCCATATGATTTAAGCAAAGGTCGAATTACATGGAGAGCAAAATAAACAAAAACCAATAAAATAGTAATCGCTAATTTATTGTTTTTAAATAGATTGTATCATTATATTTAAGAAGGGAAGGAATGGAAAATGAAAGTAAGACCATCAGTAAAACCAATATGCGAAAAATGTAAAGTCATTAAAAGAAAAGGAAAAATAAGAGTTATTTGCGAAAATCCAAAACACAAGCAAAGACAAGGATAATCATGATATTAACATAGATATGGAGCGGCTGTTAGATAGATTTTATCTAATTTCATATGTATGTTTATATATATTTATAATAAATTTTGCAGAATAATTTTTTAGGAAACTAAAAAGGTTATTTTAAAATTTATTATAACAGCGAGTAAAATTTTGATTTGCAAAGTTTTCACGCTAGTACTATTAAGAATTATATAATATGATTCAAGAATTTAATGAAACAAACATGGAGGTGTAAAAATTTATGGCTCGTATAGCAGGAGTTGATTTACCTAGA
>CAOKQM010000031.1 GCA_948470875.1 uncultured Clostridium sp. | reverse complement strand
CAATTGGTGAATATTTTTTCAAAATGATTTCTCCTTCTTTGTCAGTAAAAATTTCTAATGGGTCACCTTCTTTAATTCTATGCACTTTACGAATTTCTTTCGGAATAACAACTCTACCTAAATCATCTATACGTCTTACAACACCTGTCGCTTTCACTTCATTTTCCTCCTTTATTTGTCATGTATATTCTTATTATGACAAAATTGGAGAAAATTATACAAAATAATAAAATTTTTACAAATTGATTCTTTCTATTTTTTCAACTCGATTTGTCTCATCATTCACTTCAAAAAGACAACTATTCATCATTGCTTCACCTTCTGCTAATTTGTAACGTTCTGGAAGCGCTGTTTCAAATCGCTTAAATGATACAGAAATATCCATTCCAATCACAGATTTTTTGGGTCCTGTCATTCCAATATCTGTAAGATAAGCTGTGCCTTTTGGCAAGATTTTTTCATCTGCGGTTTGCACATGTGTATGAGTCCCAAAAATAATGGTCGCATCTCCATCTAAATAGTAACCCAAAGCGATTTTTTCAGCAGTTGCTTCTGCATGAAAATCTATTACAATAATATCTGCTTGTGATTTTATTTTTTGAATGATTTCTTTTGCGATTAAAAATGGATTTTCTGACAAAATTCCCATTGTCACTCTTCCAATCAAATTGATAACCGCTATTTTTTTGCCTTTCTTCTCAAGAATTGTATAACCATTTCCTGGATTATTGGCTGGGTAATTAGCAGGTCTTACAATTGTTTTTTCATGAATAAATCCAAAAATTTCCTTTTTTCCCCAAGTATGATTTCCCATTGTCACAACATCCACATTCAAATTCAACAAATCACGATACATTTTTTCTGTAATTCCCATTCCCTCTGCTGCATTTTCTCCGATTTACTACCACAAAATCAATCTGCTCTTTTTGTATTAAATTTGGTAAACATTGTTTTAATTTCATCAAACCGCTTTTGCCAACAATATCTCCTACTGCTAAAATTTTCATAAACTTTCTCCTTTTTTAGTTCTTCGCAAGTTTAGGATACTGTCTTTTGGATTTTTTCCAACCTTTCCTCAACTGCCTCTAACTTACTTTTATAATTTTCTAATTTTGTTTTTTCTTCCTCAATTTTCGCTTGTGGCGCTTTTGAAACAAATCCCGGATTATTTAGCATTTTTTCTCCTCTTGCTACTTCTAATTCTAACTTCTTTTTCTCGGTTTCCAATCGTTTTATTTCTTCTTCGAGATTCACCAAATCTTCAAATGGAATAAAAACTTTCAAATCTTCTACAATCATTGAAATCGCATTTTCTGGAATTCCAATTTCATCATGTTGTACAATAATTTCTTGAGCAAATCCTAATTTTTGCAAAAAATCTTCTGACTGTTTTATCACATTTTCCAACTTTTTACCTACGAAAATCAGCTTCGACTTTTTGCTTGGATGCACATTCATTTTAGCTCGAATATTACGAATTTCTACAATCAGTTTTTTCAATTTTTCAAGCTGTTTTTCTTCCTCATCAAACACAAACTTTTCCCTTAAAATCGGCCATTTGCTTATCATCAAATCTGGTGTTCCAAAACAAATCAATTTGGCATAAATTTCAGATGTTATAAAAGGCATAAATGGGTGAAGTAATTTAAGCGCTGTTCCAAAAACGTGATTTAAAATATCACTCACAGCCACTCTTTCGGCTTCTTTTTCACTATAAATTCTTGATTTGACAATCTCAATATACCAATCACAAAATTCATTCCACAAAAAGCCATAAATTTTGTCAAGTGCAACACCCAAATCATAATTTTCCATATTTTGCGTCACTTCAACAACCAATTTATCTAATTTGTTCAAAATCCATTTATCTTCGATTTTCAAAAGATTGGCATCATATGATTTATTTTTTTCATATACTTCATAACAAAAAGCACGCACTTTTTCATCTTCTGCCAAATTCATGGTAATAAATTTCGCAGCATTCCAAATTTTATTCGCAAAATTCGACGCTTGCTCCAATTTTTCAAGCGAAAAACGGATATCATTTCCCATGGTAATTCCAGAAATTACAGAAAAACGTAAGGCATCTGCCCCATATTTTTCAATCACATCCAATGGATCAATTCCATTTCCCAATGTTTTCGACATCTTTCTTCCTTGGCTATCACGAATAATACCATGAATTAGTACATCTTTAAATGGCTCAATACCAGTAAATTCTAAGCCTTGTGTCATCATTCTAGAAACCCAAAATGTGATAATATCAAAACCTGTTACTAATACATTTGTCGGATAATATCGTTTATAATCTTCTGCTTGCTTTTTTGGCCAGCCCAATGTCGAAAATGGCCACAATGCAGAACTAAACCACGTATCTAAAGTATCTTCATCTTGTTTCAACGTTTTTGAACCACATTTTTCGCATATTTGAGGTTTATTCTTTGAAACATTAATATATCCACAATCTTGACAATAATACGCTGGAATACGATGTCCCCACCACAATTGACGCGAAATACACCAATCACGAATATTGTCTAACCAATGAAAATACTGTTTTTCATACCTTTGTGGCACAAATCTAGTTTTGCCTTTTTCTACACTTTGGCTAGCGCGCTTTGCTAAATCCTGCATTTTGACAAACCATTGCTCTGAAATTTTCGGTTCAATTGTATTTTTACATCTTTCACATTTTGCTACATTATGCGTATATTCTTCCTCTTTTACCAAAGCGCCGATTTCCTTCAATTTTTCCACAATTTTCATTCTTGCTTCTAATAAATCCATCCCTTGATATTCTGGAACTAAATTTCCCATTTTGAAATTCTCGTCAAAAACTTGAATGATTTCTAAATCGTGTCTTTGTCCTGCTTCATAATCGTTCATATCATGTGCTGGCGTGATTTTTACGCAGCCTGTTCCAAATTCTTTTTCTACAAAATTATCTGCAATAATCGGAATTTCTTTGTTCATAATTGGCAAAATACACGTTTTTCCAACCAAATTTTGATAACGCTCATCTTCTGGATGAACCGCAACTGCTGTGTCTCCCAACATGGTTTCTGGACGCGTTGTAGCAACAGTTACATATTCATTTTCCATACCAGAAATTTTGTAACGAATATGCCATAAATGCGATGGTTCTTCTTTGTATTCTACTTCGGCATCTGAAATAGACGTATTGCAACTCGTACACCAGTTTACCATTCTGGTGCCTTTGTAAATCAAACCTTTTTTGTATAACTCCACAAATTGCTCCAAAACGCTATCTGACATACCTTCATCTAATGTAAAACGATTTCGTTCCCAATCACAAGAACAGCCAAGTTTACGTTGTTGTTCTTGAATCAATCCACCATATTTATGAGTCCAATTCCAAGCTTCTTCCAAAAATTTTTCTCTGCCTAAATCTTGTTTTGATTTTCCTTCTTCTTTTAACTTTTGAACAACTTTCATTTCGGTTGAAATCGAAGCATGGTCAGAACCTGGAAGCCACAATGTATCAAATCCTTGCATTCTTTTAAAACGAATTAAAATATCTTGAATCGTTCCATCTAAAGCGTGCCCCATGTGCAATTTTCCTGTGACATTTGGAGGTGGCATCATAATACAAAATGGTTTTTTAGATGTATCTCCAGATGGCTTAAAATAGCCATTTTTCTCCCAATTTTCATACAATTTTTCTTCAAAATCTTTGGGATTGAATTTGTCATTTAATTTGTGATTGTTCATTATTTTTCCTCCTTTTTTTAATTTATTTATACTAGGAAGGAATGACTCTGTCGTTCTTAAAACCTTCCAATTATTGCCGATATGAAATCGCAATTTTACATTGTGCGAAATATCAGCTACAAAATGCAAATAGTTTGAAAAAATTTAGTACAACAAAGGAAAATTTAAGCGGGTTTCATAAGAAGTAAGACCCCTCATGAGAGCGTTTAAATTTACAAACAAAAAAATCAATTTGCCCTATTATCACATAGGACGAATTGATTCTTATCCGCGGTACCACCTAATTTAAAAGACGACATCATCTTTTCTCTTCATCAGATTTTAACGTTTCTGAAACGAGCAAAGCTACTTTCTAAAACCAGTTTCACTTGGCCAACTCCAAAGCTACCTTCCATTTATCTTTTCCATAAGAAGCTCCCAGCGCATCACTTCTTTTCTCTCGTGTGGCAGTATAAATGTACTCCTCTTCTTCATAGTTTTTATTTTCTTATATTTTACACATTTTTATCCAAATTGTCAATATCTTTTCTAAATTTTTTATTTGCTGATTATTTCATATTCTCCTGATTCTACATAAAAATAGAAATATTTTTCATCTTCATAATCGTATTGTGCAATCCTATTTTTCTTTGGCTTTCCTTTTTTGTAAACTGTTTTTTCATTAACTATAATTTTGGAATCATCCTTTAATTTGGGAATAGCCACACGTGTTTTGGCTGGTACAGTCATATGCAAAAAAACTTCGTTTTCTGATTTTTCTGCCTGCAATTTTATATTACCTTTTATTGTTGATACAGCTGCCTCAATTTTTTTCAAATTACCAAATTGTGGCTCAATAGAAATGGTTTCATAGCCTTTTTCTAATGGTTCAATTCCAGCAAAATATTTTGACATAATGATTAATGGACCACCTGCCCAAGCATGATTTTTCGTTCCACTTTCATAATTCCAATTTTCCCATAGGGTAGAACATGCTTTTTCGCCATTTACCATTTGGTTATATCGCTTTTCCATACGCTGTTGCACTTCTTTGATGTTCCCCATTTTGCATAAAGCTTCTAAAATATATTTTTCCATATAAACAGTAGAATCATAAGAATTTGTTAAAATTTCTTTGATTACTGGATATTTGTCTTTGTCTGCTAATCCTGCAATCACAGCAACTGCATTAGCTCTTTCATCTGGTTTTTCATAATTTTGTGATTGATAGCCATTTTCTGTCCACAATTGATGATAGCTTGTTTTCAAAAGTGCCATTTTTTCCAAAAATTCTAGTTTTTCATTTTCATACCCTAATGCTTCAGCCATTTGGGCAATTTTGCTTAATGCAAAATAATACCATGCATTTTCAATTGCTTGATAATCACAGCTAGCAACGGAATCTCCCCATTCCCAAATAGGATAGGCAACCGTGCAATCCATTAATCCATTTTCATTTACTTGCCATAAATTCAAATAATTTTTAATAGAAGGGTACACATATTCTAAAAATTCCTTTTTTCCTGTATATTCATAATATTCATACATCGACCCGAATGCCTGCTAGCATTTGTACTGGTAAATGCAAATAATCAGCTGTAATTGGCACAACAGTTAGTAACGTATCTCCATCTTTCCAACCAATGGTTGTTTTTACGCCTTTTTCATATAACTCATGTGCTTTTGTGTCAAGTGCATACATAGCTTGCAACATTGACATACTTGTATCTCCCCACCACTGCGCTCTTTCACGATTGGGGCAATCCATATAACTATCTCTCATATTGACATATAGTGTTCTAGCAGCTTTTTTCCATAACTGATTAAAAAATTCATTATCACATATAAAATCCCCTGCTATTTCTGTATTATAACCAGTTTCACGATACCCTAAATCCAGTATTTTAACATCTTTTGGCAATTGATAATAAACTTTCTCTCCATTCATCCATGCCAAGGATTCAAATTCCTGAATTCCCTGTTTGGTAACATACGTACACTTAACAGAATCTCCGCAAACATCTTCATATTGGTCTGTTTTTATGGTTATTTTTTGTCCTGCTGGAGCCTCTATTTTTAAATATGGCGTAAATTGCGCATTATATGGAATTTTCATTTCTACTATTTCTTCTTGTGTAGTTGTATTATTTTGATATTTTTCTAGATTTTCATATTGTTTTATTTCAGAGTTTTTAAATTGTGGAATATTTCTCTGAATCATTTGTCCCCAAGGATAATCTCCTGCCAAACCTAAGATTTTGCTATTTTTCCAAGATGTATCATCAAAATTAGGTTGATACCAATCCTCTTGACTAAGAGTTGCATCATAATAAACATTGTATTCAATCAAACGATTATTGGGCCTTAATTCATCTTGCAAATAGGCTTTATTTTTTGCCACTTTCCAAGATTCATCGCTTACTAAATAAGAATTTCCAATTTTGGCTTGAAAAAGCATTGCACCTTGCCCACTCGAATTATGCGAATAACTCACATCTCCCCAGTACCAAACTAAAACAGCAATTGTATTTTCTCCTTTTTGAAAATACGAACTTAATTCTAATTCATCGTAATAAATGGAATTTCTGGTTTCTCCTCGTTTTAGTGCACCTTCACGCACTACGATTTGCCCATTGATATAGAGCCAATATTTTGAATCTACAGCAATTTGAGCAACAATTTCATCAAAATCTTGGTCGATATTCACTTTTTTTCGAAAACACATCCAAGTATTATTTTGATTTGTTTCATCCCAAATATAATTCCCATGCCACTGTACTGGTTCTTGGTAAGTTTGTTTTGGCTGTTTTTCTACGATTGGTTCTTTTTTTAAAAACAGCTTTTTTCTAATCCATATGCCCACAAAAAGGAGAATACAGATTAGAAATAAAACTGTGATTATCCTTATTTTTTGCTTCATTTTTATATTCCTCTTCTGCCTTCAGCTTTTCCATATACTAAATAATGAATATAATATTCTGGAAATCTTGTACCATAAATTTTTCTTAAATCTGCATAGGTTGAATAATAAATGACATTAAATGTTTTACTGGTTTTTCTTGCTTCATAAACACCATAATTTAAAAAGTGAATGATGGCACCTTCATAATTGTTTCCATACGCTGCTTTTAAATCTGAGTTGGCACTCAAATACGTTTTGGCATCAAATACATAACTTGCCTGCCTTCCTTCTTTTGCACCATAATTTTTATAATGTGCATAAACTTGTTTATAATCTGTTTTAAAAGCTGCTTTGACATCTGCATTTAAGGCTAAATATCTAGAAACATCTAAAAGCAAACTTGTACTACGTGCTTCATAAATACCATGTTTTACAAAATGTTCAAAGAGTAAACGATAATCTGTTCCAAAGGCATCTTGCAAATCTGTGTTTAACAATTTATACATGGTTGGGTCAAAAGCTAAAGAAGCTTTTCTTCCTTCTATAATACCATGTTGTAACCAGTGATTTCGCAATAATGTTTCATTATAGCCAAAAGCTGCTCTGATATCAGCATTACATGCACCATACGTATTGGCATCAAATATAATATTTTCTGTTAAACGGTCTAATCCACCTATTTTTCCAGCTGATTTTCCAGTATTTTTATAATGTTCCATTAATTGAATAGAATTCAAATTAGTCAATTCTGGATAATAATAACGGTAAAATGTTCCATCAAATTCTTCTGAACTTTTTCTAAATTCATGACAACCATAATTTATAAAATGATGATATGCTGCTTCATAATTATTTCCAAATGCGGCTTTCAAATCTGAATTATTTTCCAAGTAATAGGCTACATGGAAAGTAATTGATGATTTTCTTCCTTCTTTCAAACCATATGCTAAAAAGTGTGTCACTAATTTTTGTTCATCATATCCAAAAGCTGATTTTATATCTGGATTGTTGTCTGCATAATATTTAATATCTAAAACATAATTTGGTATGGTATTTTTAAATTCTTGAGAAATGCCTGAACGCACAACATATCCATAAGTTCCATCTGTATTGGATACAATAATATCCCAATAATTTCCATCAGAAGATACTTTATCTGCTCTATTTAGGACTCTAAGTTTTTCGTTTTTGTTTAAATAACCAACAATTCTTTTGCTGTTTGGTGAGGCTTTTACAGGCAATCGATTGGTTAAAACTACTACATTTTCCATTTCTATTTGATTATTTTCTGTTGTGCTTGGTCTACTACATGCAGATTTTGGCATATTTTCATACAATGGTATGATAAAAGTATGATTTACACTAGAAATCGTTCCCGTTGTTGTGTAATAATTTTTTAATAATTGAGCACTTGTTTGGGCTCCCATAATATCTTGCTGATATTGATGTGAGAATAAAGAGTTTCCATTAATAACATTAAATCTTTGATAATATAACGTGTTTTGCCCTTTTCCAATATATTGTGATTTATAATATTCTGAGCCACCTAAAATTGATTTTTCAACAGAATTCCATCCTTTATTTTGGGCATATTTTAAACCATTTGTAATAACCGTGCTAGTTCCATTTCCATAAGCACCTACATTGAAAAAGTTATAATAACCGACATATTGTCCATTATAGCCACTTCCTGTTGCAAGTGGAGAACTTCCTTTTCCTTGCTCATTTATGATTTTGGCCAAAATCGAATAACCATTCATCTTATAATTTGAACTTGCTTTTACAATTGCATTAATCGCTGTAGGATTGTTAATATATGAGTAAGAACCATATTTATTACTGATTACAGTTTGTATGTTTCCACTAGATACATCTGCTGTTTCTAAATTTTTGAATTGATACAAACTTGTTTCATCAAGAGAATTTCTAGGATCCATCATATATTTTATGGCATCAATGGAAGCACAATACCAACCTGTGTCATAGGTTTTAGAGCCACAAATTGGACAATGCCATTTTCCACGATAATTGTTTTTCAATTGAAATAAATTTTTTGGCGAACTTCCATGTCCTTGATATTCCATGGTTATAGCTTCTGTCCAATCAATTCCTGTATAATAAACTTGGAAATGATAATTACTATGTTTTTTTTGCAAATTTTGTATTTGTGCTTTTATGCCAGGATATTTGGTTTCATTAATTCCATTAATATCAGAGCTTAATGTACCTGCTAATACTGGATTCGTTTTTAGTAACAACAGCCCTAAAAATAGGGTAATTTGTAATAATTTTATCAATCGATTATATTTCATCTAAATCCTCCTAAAAATTTCCTGTTTTATTGAAATTATATAGCCTTCTTTTAAAAAAGTCAATACGAAAAAAAGTATTTGTTGTCAAACTTTGTCTGCCTTGGGGATATTTCCTAACATATAAAAAAATCAAACTTTTTCTTCACTAAAAATAGTTTGACTTTTCTTTTATTTTTTATTCTTGTTTCAATTCTAATTTTTCTTCACATTTGGCAATTGCCCAAACAAGTTCTGCTACAGCAATTATCATGGCTACATTTACAAACAAATCAGAAACTGGAATTCTCAAAATGGCAACAACACAAAACAAAATCACTTCTGTTAAAATTACTTTTGCTAAAAAAACCAAAATTATTTTGACACCATTTATTTTTCTAAATCGAACTAACATATAGATAAACACAATTCCAAATGAAAGCAACATTGGTTGGATATATGGTTTAAAAACATCTCTGATTCTTTTATTGGAAACTGAGGTGATTTTTAAATCTTCAAGTGTTTTATCTGTTCCTAATTTTTCATTGATTTGATTGATTAAATTTGCTTTTTCTTCATCTGTTATAGAAGCTACATTAATTTGAACTGAATCACCAAATACTTCTAATTTTTTGACAGCCCATTGCTTGTCTTGGAAGATTTCTTGGCTAATTTGCTCAATCGTTTTTATTGGAATTTCTGTATCAAATTTAAGTTCAATCGCTTCGTGTTTTCCAAATAAAAACGAAACATTGAAACCTTTTAAACTAACCACAATCATACCTGCTATGATTAAAAGAATTAGTCCTAATATTAATATTTTCTGACTGTTTTTATTCGACTCCATTTTATAAATCCCTTCTTTATTCTTTATTTTTTTATAAAAATTGTTCTTGTTATCAATACATGATAAATTGCCATAAAAATCATTCCCCAAAATAAAACCATGCCAACACTATTGATGACAACATACTTCGACAAAGTAAATACAATTGCAATTACCATAACTGGAACACTCATTAAATAAAATTTTCGCATGGTTTGAGCATACGCTTGCTTTGCTTCTTGTTCTTTCATTTTTTTCAAAAGCACTTTCATAAATAGAAAGTTCATAAAAACAATGATTCCAAAAGCAAGTAAGGAATTGACTGTTAACACAACATTGGTGTATCGGAAAACAATCAGCAATAATGCTATATAACCTGTTCCTAAAATCGCTGCTAAAATTCCATTTTTCTTAAATTTGATTGTAAATATAACTAAAATGAGAATAAGTAAAATAGCAACTACTATTTTTATATTTTGCAAATTTAACTCAGAAGCTACAAAATTATCTGTTTCCAATTCATAAACTACTGGCAACATTCCTGAATTTAAAATATTAGCGATTAATCTTGCAGATTCATAATCTGTTACAAACTCTTCATATTGCGTTCTTTGCTGTCCAATTGGAATTTGCAAAATACCTCCTGCCATTTCTTCTCCAAAATAAGTAGACATAATCGTTGTTCCATCGATTGCAATGGATACATATTTTTTAGTAGATTCTTCTTCATGCTCATGTTCTTCTGTGCCTTCTTGTTCTTCTTTTTTAATTTCTACATACTCTTTGCTAATATCCAATAATTTTTGTGCACCTTGTTTGTTAAGCTCAATTTGTAAATAAGCACGATATCCGCCTTCATTAGAAGATACCACAGAAACATTATCAATTGCAGAGTTGTCCATTAATACAATTCCATTTTGATAATCTATGATTTCAAATTTTCCAACTTGTCCCATCAAACTTTGTGCTAAAGTTACTGTTTCATTTTGGTTTGGCAATTCAATTGATAATTTTCCAGTAACATCATCAATTCTTATAGCATATTCCCCAATTTCTTGATTTTTAAATCTTTGCTGAATTATTTTTTTAGCCATTTCAAAATTTTCTTTTGTTAATTTCTCATCTGAATTTGTTTTTATCGTTCTTTTTTCTTTTTTATAAGAATTTTCCATTTGACTATCCTGAGCTGCTTGTCCTTCTTCTGAAGAAGCTTCTTGCTCTGCTGTTGTCGGTTTTCCTTCTTCCCAAACTTCTCCTTTTATGTTACCATTTTCATCCACATAAACAAATTTTTCTTCTTGCCCTTCTTTTAATCCATACCTTAATTCTCTTGCTCCTCCTACATCCATGCCATATTGATAATCTGGGATTTTGTTTTGCCAAATTCCTTTTTCCTTAACAAAAACACCAAAAAATCCCGCCAAAATAATCAATACCACTAGCAAAATAATGCTGATTTCTTTCAATTTTTTCCCTATTTTTTCCAAAATAAACGCCTCCTATTATAACAAGTTTGTATCATTGATTATTAGTTCAAACCATAGTCCTAAATATTTTGCAGCTCGTTTGCTCATCTGAGTTCGATCCATAAATATCTCAAAATAATCAATCACAGGACATATTTTTGTGTCAATTTTCAAATCTAAAATTACTTTTTTATTTTCTGTATCAATTTTTAATTCTGAATGAGTTACCGCATAATTTACTTCATCATGTTTATCAAACAAATTATGGTCTTTTTTTGAAACTCTACTTCTGTGAGCATCGGATTTATCCGCCAAAATCAAAGCCGCAGAAATATCACTAACTGCTGTTCCTGTTGCTTCATCGTGGTTGCCAATTGCCATCATAATTTCTGTTCGGTCTGCTACATCCATTCCCATATCTTTTAAAATTTCATATGCCAATATTGCACCAGAATGAGCATGATTAATTCGATTGACTGAATTTCCAATATCGTGAATATAGCCAGCAATTTTGGTAAGTTCGATTCTGTGGCGATCATAACCCAAAGTTTCCAAAACATACGCCGCTCTTTGCGAAACTAGCATACAATGCCTTTTCGAATGCTCTGTATATCCCAAAACATCCAATTGCTTTTGTGCATTTTTCATAAGTTCTTTTATTTCAATGTTCTCTATAACATCATCAAAATTTATCATATGTCCTCCTACTTTTTTTAAGTCTTGTTTATTTTATATCAATTTTTATAAAATATCAACTATTTTTGCAAAATTTATTTTAAATTTACACCCAAAACGCCACCAATGGCTCCGCCAATTACACCAAAAACAATCATCATAATCGCATTTGCATTCAAAGAAAAATTAAAATTCATAATACTTGAAATAAGATATAGCAAAAGCATATAACAAAAACCTAACACACTTCCATAAATAATGCCTTTTTCACTTACTTTTTTAGCAACTAAAAAACCGCCCATTAAAATACTAAAAGAAGAAATAAAAATAACAGTTGGCATAATCACATTTTCTTTTACGTTTGTAAAACTAAGCACCATGGATAATACTAAAATCATAATCAATGTTGCACACATTGAAAAACAAATTCCTTTTACCATCAACAAAAATTTATTGATTCCCATTTTCTCATTTAACTCTTCCATAATTTCCTCCTCAAAATAAAAAATCTCTTTAGAAAATTATATTTCCAAAAAGATTTTTTATACCTATTTTATTCTTGATTTTCTGGTTCTTCTGATTCTTCGGTTTCTTCTTGCTGATTACTTGAAACACTCTTTAAATTCTTGCTTTCTAAATAACTTTCTAGTTCAATTTCTTCGTCATTATATTCCAAATAGTAAGTTGTTACACCAGATTTGGTTCTAGCATATATTTTACTACACACACATGGAATAATCAAACGCTCTGCTTGAGCATCGTAAATTCCATACAAGCCACCTATATTTACTACAATTCCTTGAATTCCAATCTGTTCTGGTATAGTTAAAACACTTTGTCCATCGGTTGTAGCTGAATTCTTGGTTTTTGAATTCTCAACCAAATTGGTTTGTTCCTCTTCTTCATCCTCATCTATTTCTTTTGGCTCTTCTTCTTTTTCTGAATCATGATTTGCTACTGAATTTGGCACATATCCAAATGCATCATAAGTGCATTTTAATTTTTCTTCTCCTGTGATATCAATCATTCCCATTTTGTCACCTAATGTCACAGGAATGCATTTATCAAACAATAAATTAAAATTTCTAATTTCTTCTTCTTCAAATTCTTCTTTATTTTCAATTCCGATTCCGTCGTATTCAGCAGAAACAATTACTTCTCCTTCACCATTTAGAACACCATATTTTTTGCCTTTTTCCACCAAATATAATTTGTGTATTTCATCTAATTTAGAAATATTATCATATCGTGTTGGCTGAATTATCGTTGTTCCATCTGCTGCAATTGTTCCAACAGTTCCATCTACTCTGACTAAAAATTCCTTATCATTTTGCATATACACAATTTCTTTATATTTTAAACCAATCACTTCTTGCCCATTTTCCAAAGAAACTACACCAAAATTACTTCCATCTCCTACAACTAGCATATTATCAACCATTGCTGTTAAATTTTCATAAGTATTGCTTACCACGGAATAGCCTAAATTGGTTGCTATTTGCGTAGCAGAGCGAAGCATACTGTGAAAAGAATATATTTTAATTTTGTTTTTTTCTGCTATATCTAATCTAACATTCATCATTCTCGGCAATTCTGAAAACGCCACATATAAATCTTGATTGATTATTTGAACTGGAACCCCCATTGTAAATACTTGTGGTGTATCATTTTCTGATTCTACTTTTATATTGACTGTTTCTTGTTTGGTTTTATTGTCTACTGAAATCAGCTCTGCTTGCGTTTGATTTACTGTATTTTCTTGTTCTTTATCTGTACTCATTTGATTTTCATTCAAAATATATTTGGTTATGTTCTCAGAACCTGCTGTCATAGAAACAACTTCATAATTGCTTTTCAAATAACAACTATTTACGTCTTCTGTGTATTTTTTGTATTCTCCTTTTTGATAAGAATATCCCAATAAGTTCGCCAATTCTCGAATGTTCATATACATCGTATCTTCTTGCTGAACAAACAATGTAGGCGATATCGCCACTTGCTTATCATCTATATATAACTTCAATTTTAACGATTCTCGATATCGAATATAACCAATAATTGCAATTAACACAACAATCAAAACCGCACAAATTCCCAAAATGGTTAGCACTGTTTTTTTATTTTTATTGTTTTTCTCCATGCGTTCTACAAATGAATTACTTTCCTCAAAATTCATAATTTCCTCCTTATTTAACTTAAAATTTTAATTGTTAAATGTTTCTACTTTAAAGTATAACCATACTTTTTATAAAACTCATCCCTAAATTTTAATAAATTATCATTCTCTATTTCTATTCTAA
>CAOKQM010000030.1 GCA_948470875.1 uncultured Clostridium sp. | reverse complement strand
AATTTTCTAAATTGTTTTCAAATTTTGCTTGACTTTTTATAGTTGGTCTTTCTTTGAGCTTTTAAGCATAACATTCTATTTATAGTTTACACATTTTTATCCAATTCATTCTTCCTAATATTTTCTTGGTTATTTTTTATACAAGATTTGCTTCATCTCTAATTTTTTCTAATTCTTCTTTTGAAAAATCATATTCTTTCCCACAAAAATGACATTTTGTGTTTGCTTTTCCATCTTCTTGAATGATTTTATCTAGTTCATTTTTTCCAATGGCCGCCAAACCATCTGCAAACCTTTCTTTGGAACAATCACATCGAAATTCCATTGATAAATCGTTGATTAAAAACAATGTATTTTCATCTGCTGTCACAGTTCTTACTATTTCCTCTAAACTCATCTGTTTTTCTAACATCTGACTTACACTTTGCGCATTTGCTACTGCTTTTTCAATTTTCGAAATCTCATGTTCTGTTGCATCTGGCATTAGCTGAATCATATAACCACCACTTCTTTTGACTCCGTTTTTATCAACTAAAACTCCTAATGCTAAAACCGTTGGTTTTTGCTGAGATTGTGCAAAATATTCTGTAAAATCTTCTGCAATTTCTCCTGAAACCAATGGAACCAATCCATGATAAGCTCTATTTGTATATTCATTTTCTTTTATGATATTCAAAAATCCATCTGTTCCAACAGCTTCTCCAACTGCGATTTTTCCATTTTTATTAAGTGGTAATTCAACTTGCGGATTCTGAACATAAAGTTTCAATAAAGCTTTACTCTCATCTCTTTTTACTACTGAAACAATCGAACCGAACAGGTCCTTTTCCATTTATTTGAATGGTAATACTATCTTCTTTTTCCTTGATTTCTGTCAAACCCATCATACCACTTATCGTCGCAACTCGCCCTAATATGGCTGTCGTTGTTGGTGTTAAATCATGTATTTTTCGAATTGATTCTATTAATTTAGTAGTTTCGGCAGCTATGATACTTACTTTTCCTTCATAAGCCAAACCTTTTATCACTCTATCCATTGTTCTTCCTTTCTATCATTGATTAAACGCATTTTTTACCGTTTTGTAACTATTCATAAGTAACGTAAATTTCATCTCTTCTGGCACATCCTCATTATACATTGCATTTGTGATTGGAATTGTATAAACAGAATATTGGGGCATAAAAATTCTAGTTTTTATAATATAATCAATCAAACAATCTTCTTCCTTTATTGCAATTTCATGCCTTTGCAAAAAGTTTTTCAAAAGTCCGTGTGTACTCATCATGAAAATAATTAAAAATTTCGCAATATTTTTCCTTTTTTTCGATTTCTTTTTTCTCTTGTTTTACTAACATTTTTTCCTCATTTATTGGTTCTTCTTATTGTTTTATATTATATACCACTTTTTTTAAAAGTACAAGTCTATTTATCAAAAAAGCAAAATTCAACCAACTTTGCTTTTCTTTATTAAATTTTTACTTATCTTTGCCTTTTCCTGTTTTTTATGAATCGGTTGAAATTCCTCCATTTTTAATCTTTTTTTATTTATATATATGTATCTATAAATTATTTATACTGTATCTAGATTTTTTCTCAAGCTTACTTCATATATTGCATTATCCATTCTTTGCCAGCAACCAACCAATAAATAACCATACAAATTTCAGCAATCAAGATTGTCGGAAAACCAATCGTAAATCTTAACTTTTTTGTTTTATGCCTAAATTTATACATACCAGCAATTGTGCCAAATCCGCCACCGAAAAAACGTAATCATAAAAAGCGTTTTTTCTGGCGTTCTCCAATTGCCAAGTCTTGCTTGACGTTTATCCCACCACATCATAAAAAATCCGATTAAATTAATGATAAATAAATAAATCAAAAAATATTTAATTGAAATTCCTAAAAACATAATTTTCACATTTATTCCTTTCATAAAATTAGATATCCCTATAAAGCACAGGGCGGGTCAAGACCGCGCCCCTACATTTTATAACAAATCCCATTCGCGTGATTAACGCGCGGCCATAAACCAGACTTTATCTCCCAACTTGGCAACCCTTGTCCCTCTGACCGAAGAGCGGGGTTCGAAAGGGCAGCGCCCTTCGTGGGGATTTTTAAGGGGTAAAGCCCCTTAAAGCGTAAACAACGACATCTGATTGCTTTGTGTCATGCCTTTTAAACAGCCAAATTTTTGTAATAATTCTGTAATTGCTTTTCCTACTTTAGAACGTGCCTGCATATCGTCAATACACTCAAATGGCTCATCTTGCGCCGCTTGGTAAATGCTTTCTGCTGCAATATTTCCAAGCCCTGCAATACTATTTAATGGCGGTCTTATTTTGCCATCTTCGACTTGAAACTTCGTGCTATGCGACTTGTATAAATCCACATCCAAAAACTCAAAACCACGCTCATACATCTCCAACACAATTTCTAAATCGTCATACATATCTTTATCCTTTGGTGTTGCTTGATTTCCCATCATCTCAATTTCACGCATTTTGTTTTTGACTTTTTCTTTGCCATAAATCATAACCTCACTATCAAATGCTTTCGCACGAATCGTAAAATACGCTGCATAATATGAAAGTGGCATATGAACTTTATAATACGCAATACGAAATGCATTGGTTACATACGCTGCCGCATGCGCCTTTGGAAACATATATTTAATTTTTTTACACGAATTAATATACCAATCTGGCACTTCATGCTCACGCATAATTTCTTCATATTCTGACCATTTTGGCTCTTTTCCTCCTGCCACTTTTCCTTTACGCACTGATTCCATAATCTTAAATGCCGTATTGGGTGGCAAACCTTTATCCATCAAATAAATCATAATATCGTCTCTCGTACAAATTGCTTCACTTAATGTCGCAGTTCCACTTTGTATCAATTCTTGCGCATTGCCAAGCCACACATCGGTTCCATGAGAAAGTCCTGACAAGCGAATCAATTCCTCAAACGTAGTCGGTTTTGTTTCCAAAAGCATGCCTCGTGAAAATTTAGTTCCAAATTCTGGAATTCCATAACTGCCAACTTCTGAGCGAATTTGCTCTGGGCTAACTCCTAATGCTTTTGTGGAACTAAAAATCGACATAGTTTTTTTGTCGTCCAAAGGTACTTTGGTTGGGTCTGTTTGCGTGATATCTTGCAGCATTCTAATCATAGTTGGATCGTCATGGCCGAGAATATCAAGCTTTAGCAAATTTTGGTCAATCGAATGATAATCAAAATGAGTTGTTATAATATCCGAATTGGGGTCATCAGCTGGATGTTGTACTGGGCAAAATTCATAAATTTCGCGCCCTTTTGGCACAACAATAATCCCTCCAGGATGTTGTCCTGTTGTTCTCTTAATTCCAGTACAACCTGCTGAAATCCTCAAAATTTCTGCGCTTGGAAGTGGTACATGGCGTTCTTCATAATAATTTCGAACATAACCAAATGCAGTCTTGTCCGCAATCGTACCAATCGTTCCAGCCTTGAAAGTTGTTCCTTTTCCAAAAATCACTTCTGTATATTTATGCGCTTTAGCTTGGTATTCGCCAGAAAAATTAAGATCAATATCTGGTTCTTTGTCTCCATTAAAACCTAAAAACGTCTCAAACGGAATATCCATACCGTCTTTATCTAATTTGTGCCCGCATTTTGGGCAATCTTTATCTGGCAAATCAAATCCATTTTTTACGCCATAATCAGAAAAATCAGAATATTTGCAATTGGGACAGCGATAATGCGCTTTTAATGAATTAACTTCCGTAATTCCTGTCATATTTGCCACAAAAGAAGAACCAACAGAACCTCTAGAACCAACAATATAACCATCTTCATTCGATTTCCAAACAAGTTTTTGCGCAATGATATACATAACAGAAAATCCATTTTTGATAATTGAATCAAGCTCTTTGTCAAGTCTTGTTTGAACAATTTCAGGAAGCGTAGCTCCATACAATTCGTGTGCTTTATCGTATGCAATCTTACGAATTTCATCTTCACAACCCGGAATATGTGGCGGACATTTTTCAGATGAAATCGGACTAATTTTTTCACACATATCAGCCACCAAATTCGTGTTTTTTACAACTACTTCATATGCTTTGTCATTACCCAAATAGTCAAATTCACGAATCATTTCTTCGGTGGTACGCAAATACAAAGGTGCTTGCATATCAGCGTCATCGTAGCCTTGACCTGCTTGCAAAATGCGTCTGTAAATTTCGTCTTGTGGATCCATAAAATGCACATCACATGTTGCAACAACTGGCTTTTCTAGTTTTTCTCCCAACTCGACAATTTTTCGATTGATATTTTTTAAAGCTTCTTTATCTGGAACAGTTTCATTTCGGATTAAATATTCGTCGTTTTCAATTGGCTGAATTTCCAAATAGTCATAATACTGCGCAATTTCCTCGATTTCGTCTTCTGGCTTTCCTTCCAAAACAGCTCGATATAGCTCACCTGCTTCGCACGCGCTACCCAGAATTAAACCATCGCGGTGTTTGTCTAAAACACTTTTCAAAATACGCGGTTTTTTATAAAAATAATCCAAATGCGAATAGGAAACTAATTTATATAAGTTTTTCAAACCAACATAATTTTGTGCTAAAATAATCATGTGGTATGGTCTTAGTGACTTAAAATCGGCTTGAAATTTCTGGTCAAATTCCTCCAAAAGGCTGATATTCTTATCTTTTGCAATTTCGAGCATTTTGTTAAACACCCCAACTAGCGTTTTTACATCATCTAAAGCACGATGCGCAACTTCCACTTTGATGCCTAATTTGTCTGCTAAAATGCCTAATTTGAACTTTTTGAAATCTGGAAACATGGCTCTTGCCAGTGGCAAGGTGTCAATATATGTATAAGAAAAGTCATAGCCATATTTTTCAAAATTGTGTTTTAAAAATCCCATATCAAATTTAGCATTATGGGCAACTAAAACAGAATCGCCGATAAAATCTATGATTTTTGGAATCACTTTATCAATGGTTTGGGCATCTTTTACCATATCATCTGTGATATTTGTAATCTCTACAACCCTTGGTGGAATTGGCTTTTCTGGATTAACAAAACATTCAAACTCGTCAATAATTTCTCCGCCACGCATTTTGATTATACCCACTTCTGTGATTTTTTCAGTAACAGGAGAAATTCCTGTTGTTTCTAAATCTAAAACGCAATATTCAGTATCAATTGACTGACCTTTGCTTTTGAATACAGTACGCTCATTATCTCTTACAAAATAAGCTTCCACACCATAAATCACTTTTAAATCGCTTCCTGCTTCCACAAAATGATGCGCATCTGGAAAAGCTTGTACTACACCATGATCCGTAATAGCAATTGATTTCCAGCCCCATTCTTCGGCACGTTTTAGCAAATCTTTGCAGGCAGTAACAGCATCCATTTGGCTCATTTTGGTATGCATGTGAAGTTCTACTCTTTTTTCGGTCGAGTTGTCCATTCTTTTATGCTTTTTTCGTCCTGGTGTTTCAATGATTGTGTTTGCCATAATACCAATTTCTTTGGCAAATGGATCGTATTTGGCAACCCCATCTACTTTTAAACCTTTGGCTTTTTTAACACGTTTTTCTATTTTTTTAAATTCTTCATTTTTGATAAAAGCTTTGCAAGTCATAGTGCTACTGCCATCATATAAATCAAACATCAGAATCGTTTTTTCGTTTTTGATTTCGCGCGAATCGATTCTCACTACTTCACCATCTAGACAGACTTTGTCTGAATCGACTGAAATGTCTGCAATTTTTGTTTGGTCACTTTTGATATTTAAACTTCTGCCGTAGATTAGTGGTGTTTCTTCTTCTGGCATTTCACCAGAAATAGTTGCTTCCATTTCTTTTTCTTGCGCTTTTAAGGCTTCTTCATGCTGACGTTCTAGCATTTGCCTATTTGCCTCTTCTTGCAATTGTTTGACAAATTCTTGTTCTTGTTTTTTGACATTTTCTTCGAATTTTTCTTTGTAATTTTCGTCTAACTCTTCTACAAAATTTATTTTATAATTTTGATTATAAAGATTGAATAAAAGATGTTCTAAGCCTTTGTCGAATTTTTTGGATAATAAAAAGTCAGCACCTTTCATCGCTAATTTTACTTCTATTTGTTGTTTGTCAATTCGCAAACTACTTCCTTTTAAAACTGCACGACTAAATGGCTCTTTTTTGGCAATATAGTCCACAATATTTGGCCACTGACTTTCGATATTTTGCTCAATTTCTACATCCTTATATTTCACATCAAGCATTGCTTTTGCAACTTTAAAACGCCTTACTGCATATATTTCAAAGCTTTCTATATCCACTAACTCAATCGGCTTTGTAGAAATAATACTAACTTGCAGTTTGTTCGTTTTTTTATATAAATTGACATTTTCAATTTCAGCTTCCATTAAATTGTTTTGGGTTGTATAATCTGAAAAAACATCTTTTATGTACTTTGGCATTTTGTAGTTAAACATCCTTTCTTGTATTATTTATTGGGAGAAGGACAATGGTGAAATCTTGCCCCTATATTATTTTATATATTGTAATAATTGTTTAAATTCCTTGTACCCAGACTTTTCATTAAAATGACCTGCATCACTAATTAAAATTTTCTCGGCTTTAATACATTCTGCAAATTTTTCCGCTTCTTTTTTGGAAACATATGGGTCATTGTCTGAATCTATGCAAATTCGCTCTAAGACATAATGCTTTAACTCCTCCAATTCTTCATTTTAAATATAAAAACAATCTTTCATAATCTTGTTTATCTGGTGACGGAAAATTTGGCACGATACAATTTAATTTTCTTTTGCCTAACTGGCTTTTCAAATAGGGTAACCAATTTTTGTATGGATTTCCATAAGAGCCATGAATGATAAAGAAATTTTGCATGTTTTTCCTCCTAAAATTTCTATCTGGACTGATTAATCACATCCCTAATCTTCTGAAAATTTTCTTGTATTTCTGGAATATCCTGTATGGTAATTCCAGCCAAAAAACCTTTTGTATAAAAACGAATATCGCCTATTTTACAGATTTTTTGCGAACGCGTTTGAAAATATGCCATATCTTTTATGTCTTTGTAAGGAACAACTTCCTCACGATCTACAAATAGATATTGGGCTCGATACTTAAATTTTGTTTCATAAAACGTAGTTTTTGTACCACTTGCACGTTTTTTATTAAAAAACATCCATAATCCAAATGCTACGATACAAGTCAACATAATCAAAATCGCCCAGCCTGTGTTATAGTTGCCAAAACCTGCAAAAATAACAACAAGCAACAATAAAATGATTTCGCTGTTTTTTAGCAAATTAAATTTGGGAGAATATTTTCTTTTTACTTGATAAATTTCTTGCTCATTATCTGCTCTTAATTGTGCTTTTTCCTTATATTTTTGATAACAATTTTTGCAAATATCTCCTTCTTTTTTTAGCTTTGCCCCACACATTTTACATCTCATATTCTCTTTCTCCTTTGTTTAAAATAATTTTACTACATCATTAAATGATACATATAGCGACAATAAAATCAAAAAAGCAAATCCAATGGATTGAATTTTTAGTTCTAATTCTTCTTCTATTTTCTTTTTTCGGATTGCCTCAATTAGTAATAAGACTATTTTTCCTCCATCTAATGCTGGAATTGGCAACAAATTTGTCACACCAAGCGACAATGAAATCACTGCCAACAAATAGACAAAATCATATATTCCGCTGGTCTGAACCACCATTCCTGAAATTCCTACTGGCCCTGTCATTTGGTTGATATTGACATTTCCTGTCACTAGCATGACTAAGCCCTCTCCCACAGAGCTTATAAATTCTACTGTTTCCCAAAATCCATAATACAGATTATTTCGGAAATTATTTTCCGCCTGCGCCACTTCTACGCCAAGAATATAACGTGTGATTTCACCATACTGAATTGCAACTGGCTTGACATTTAAAGCAATTTCTTCTCCATTTCGCTCAACCAAAACATCCAGATTTTCACCATTGGATTTTAGCAAAATGCTATCCACATCTGATTTAATCCTCGTTTTTTCTCCATTTAAGCTGACAATTTTGTCACCTGCTTGAAGAACAGTTTGGTCTGTTACATATTCTGGAATCATTTGCTCAATTACAGTCGAACTATTCATTCCACTACCTGTCATTAAAATAAAATAAATCACAATTCCAAACACAATATTCACAATTGCACCAGCTGCTACAATAGCAATTCGCTGTGAAACTTTGGCTTCACTAAATGAACCTACTTCGGCTATATCGCCTGTTTCACCAAGCATATCCACATAGCCACCAAAAGGAATGGCTCTTACTGAATATTTGGTTTGTTTTCCTTGTTTAGAAAAAATTTTCGGTCCAAATCCCAATGAAAATTCTTTGACATTTACTTGGCACAATTTCGCAACCAGAAAATGCCCACCTTCATGAATAAGCACCAAAAACCCCAATAAAAATACTACTTTCACAATTCCAATAATCAGCCCCATTTTACCTCCTAAATTATAAAAACATCGTCAATAAAAAATATGCAAATGGAGCAATAAACATGACACTATCAATTCTGTCTAACATGCCTCCATGTCCAGGAAATAATTCACTAAAATCTTTTATTTCAAAATGTCGCTTGATAACCGATGCCGAAAAATCGCCAACTTGCCCAACCAAACTCAAAATGCTACTCAAAATCGCAATCGTCAAATAGGCAATTTCTGTGCCAAAATACGTATTCATTACAAAAGCACAAATCAGCGAAAAAGTAACAGCACCAAAGATTCCGCCAACACAACCTTCTATCGTTTTATTTGGACTTACTTTACTAAATTTATGTTTCCCAAAGTTTTTCCCAATCCAATACGCAAATACATCTGTTCCCCAAGCAGCAATTAGGACAAACCAAATCAGCATTTTCCCTAAAATTTTGCCTGTTTGGCCATACAAAATTGGTAAAAATCCCAAAAAACCTACCACATACAAAATTCCCACAAATGAAAATGCCATATCTTTAAATGTGATTTTCATATTGGTTACAATGACATGCAAAAACAACACAAACAGCAAAATGGGAACTCCCAAAGTGATGACTGTACTTAAAACTTCTATTGACACAACATGAATAAAAGCAATGCTAATCGCCACCAAATAACCTACCCAATTTATAAATTTTGCTTGTTTGCTAATGCATTTGGCATATTCATACATTGCTACCACAGCAATAACAGCTACTACGGCATCCACGATATATTTATTTCCTAGCACAATTAGCAATATGACAAATGGTAAACCTATTAGTGCTGTTACAATTCTTTTTATATTCATATTTTATCCCTTTCTTTTTGATTATTTATGTATTTGTGTTTATAATGTGGGCATTCACCTCTACCATTATTTTGCGCCAAATTTTCGGTTTCTTTTTTGGTATTCTTCAATGGCTAAATCTAAATCTGTTTCATCAAATTCTGGCCAGAATTTTTCCATAAATAAAAATTCGGTATACACCATTTGCCACATTAAAAATCCACTTGTTCGAATTTCGCCACTTGTTCGAATCATCAAATCTGGCGCAGGCATATCTGCTGTATATAAATGGCTATTTATCAGTTCTTCGGTTATGTCATTCTCAGAAATTTCACCATTTTTGAAAGCAATTGCAATTTCCTTTGTGGCTTTGACAAGTTCTGCCCTTCCACCATAATTAAATGCAATATTTAGCACAAGCCCTGTATTATTTATCGTTCTTTGCACACATTTGGCAATGGACTTTTGCAATTTTTCGGACAATTTAGTTAAATCGCCAATCACATTAATTTTGATATTTTCCAAATTGGCTCGTTTTGAAAAATCCTCAATATAGGTTTGCAACAGCAACATTAGTGCACTAACCTCTTCTTCGCTTCTGTTCCAATTTTCGGTTGAAAATGCATAAACAGTCAAATACTCGATTCCTATTTTATTGGCATATTTTGCGATTTTTTCCAAGGTATCTGCACCTGTTTTGTGCCCTATTTTAATGGGCAATTTCCTTTCACGTGCCCATCGTCTGTTTCCATCCATTATAATGGCAATATGTTTGGGGAATTTTTCGTTGTCCATGATTGGTTTCCTTTCGATTTTATTTTGGATTTTATGGGGTTGGTATTTTTTTTGGCAGACAGAACTATCTACCTGTGCATTTTTTGGTGTATATGGTTATTGGCGTCAAAGCAATTGATAATCTCCCTTATTTTTCATTATTAAATGTTTAGGATTTCTTTTTCTTTCGTTTCTAATATTTTGTCAATTTCAGCAACATATTTATCTGTTAATTTTTGAACATTATCTTCTGATTTAGCTTTTTCATCTTCTGTGATGTCACCATTTTTTAAATCTGTTTTTATTTTTTCCATGCCATCTCTACGAATATTTCTCACACTAACTTTTGATTCTTCAGCCATTTTTTTAATGTCTTTAACTAATTCTTTTCTTCTTGCTTCTGTCAATTCTGGGAAATTCAAACGAATAACTTTTCCATCGTTATTTGGATTTAACCCAATATCAGACGCTAAAATAGCCTTTTCTATATCTTTCAAAGTGCTCATATCCCATGGCTGAATAACAATCATTCTTGCTTCTGGAACAGAAATTCCTGCCATTTGACTAATGGGTGTTGGCACTCCATAATACTCCACATTTACTTTATTTAATATTGCTGGATTCGCACGCCCAGCACGCACTTCAGCAAAACTTTCTGCTAATTTTTCAATTGTTTTTCGCATTTTATCTTCTAATTCTTTCATTCTATTTTTTCCTTTCTTTTTTGAATTATCCTAATTTGCATTCTTCTTTTGTTCTTCCCATGTCTACTCCATGCTCCTACGTTATTTTACAATGGTTCCTATTTTTTCGCCTTGTAAAATCTTAACAATATTTTCTGGCTCCTTAATCGCAAATACTTGTAATGGAATGTGATTATCTTTGCAAATCGATGTTGCTGTAGAATCCATGACTTTCAAATCTTTATTTAAAATTTCCATATATGAAATTTCGTCATATTTTACAGCTGAAGAATCCACTTTTGGATCAGCAGAATATACACCATCAATTGTTTTTGCAAGCAAAATAACTTCTGAATCTGTTTCTGCAGCTCGAAGTGCGGCAGCTGTATCAGTTGAAAAAAATGGATTTCCTGTTCCACATGCAAAAATAACTACTCTCCCTTTGCTCAAATGTTTGGCAGCTTTTCTTTTGATATAAGGTTCTGCAATTTGCCTCATTTCAATAGCCGTTTGCAAACGTGTGTAAATTCCTCTTGCTTCTAAGGCATCTTGCAATGCCAAACCATTGATGGCTGTTGCCAACATTCCCATGTAATCTGCTGTTGTTCGAACCATTTTGTGTCCATTTCTCGCACCACGCCAGAAATTTCCTCCACCTACTACAATTGACATCTCAACTCCCATATCCAAAGCAATTTTGATTTGGTCACAAATCGCACCAACAACATCTGGGTCAATTCCATGCCCCAAATCACCTGACATTGCTTCTCCACTTAGCTTTAGTAACACTCTTTTATAGGTTAACATATCCAATTCTCCTTTTATTATATTTAATTTTTATTATTGTATCACAAATTCGAAATTTTTCCATAGTTTTTTGCAAATTTTTATAAAAAAATAAAACTGAGTACTTTTTTGTACTCAGTTTAAATTTTACAAATCTACCATTTCGATATCTGGTTCTTGTTCGCGGGTTTCTGCTTCACTTCTTGCTTGAGCCTGCCTTGCTCCTTCTTCTATTTGTCCTCTTTCATTCTCAATCACATATCTAGCCAATTCATCTGTTTGAGCTGGCATATTTTCCACCTCTGCTTGTAAATCACTATTGTGAGCTGACTTTTTACCAATCTTCTTCCATAACTTTGATAAAGCTTTACCAATTCTTGCAAAAAATCTTCCTATCCTACTGGTTGATAGTGAAAGCCCAAGTCCACCAATTGGGCTCAAACCTAATTCTGGTTGCGATGTTTTTGACGTTGCATTGGCATTTTCTTGATTTTGCGAACTTGATTCAGCATTTTCTGAAGTTTCTCTTGAGTCTTGCTGTTCTTGTTCTTATGCTACATTTTTCTTTGTTTAATCATATAGATATACAAATCCTGAATGAAATCCTTCCATAAGATCACTATAAAAAATAAGAATTAACATTTAATTATCAAAAAAGCTTCTTATTGTTTCCCATTTATCTCCCATTTTAGGATATATATATTTGAACTGTTCTTTATCTGGTATTTTCTTTTCCTTCATTTCTTGATATAATTTTTCAATCAATTCTACATCATCTTTTTCTAGTTTCAGAAGAGTTCTTTTAAAAATCTTTTTCATCTTTTTTTCTGTGCGTAAATTTGCTTCTGATTCCGGTTTTTCAGTTTCTTCTTCATCTGATTCAGGCTCTTCTTCCTCTCTTTCTGATTCATCAAAATAATATTCTTTGATTCCTTTTGCCAACTTCTCTGTTATTTGAAAAACATTCATGGGCGTTTGTTCTCCAAATTCATCTTCTATTTTTTCAGCTATTTTATCTATATTTTCCTTTTGTTGTTGTGTTAAATTCTCAGTAATATACTGAGCAAACTGCAAATCATCCATATTTTCTTCTGTTTTCTTTTGCATTAATTCTTCAATTAACGCACATTCCTCATCATTTAATTCAATAACAATCTTTTCTATTTTTTCTTGCTCTGTTAATTCTGGTAAAGGCACTTCTTCCTCTTGGCTAGGAACTTCTGATTCATTTTCCTCTACTGCAGAATTTTCTGGTTTTTGTGCGAAAGATTCTGGCTTTGAACTTTGCTTATTTTCTGGCTTTTGCGTTTGGTCTTGCTCTAAATCTTCCTCATTTTTTTCCATTTGTTGTATCTTTTGTGCTTCTGCTTCTAGGTCAAAATTGGTTGTTATTCTATTTAAAGTAGCTTTCAAATCACGATATTCCTCTTGATGTTCCTCCAAAATTTTACAGTTTTCCAAATCCTTTATTTTTTGATTGTATTCGTTTATTTTTGGTGTCATAGTTTTAATATTATATTGACTGATTTGAATTTGTCTTTGCAGGCTCAAAAATTTAGAAGTCCTATTTTCTTTTAATTTACTATTCATATCTTGAACTTGCTTTTCTAATTCTTCTAACTTTTCATTCTGTCTTTGAACAATTCCATGATACTTATTCAGCATTTTTTGATTTTCTTCTATTCCTCGTTCTATCTCTTCTTTTGGCTTATAAGAACTCATTTGCTCCCTTACAGACTCTTCCATTTCTTTTCTTAATTCTTCTGTTTTTCCTTTATTTTCTTTAGTTAACTTTTCTATTTTTTGCCCTAAACTTTGTAATCGTCTTTGTTTTCCTTTTATTTGGCTATCATTAAGCTTAGAATTATCTGTTCCTCCTATTTTTAGTGCCATATTTTTTGTATTTTCTATTTCTTCAAGTCGTTTTTTATCTTCTAATATTTCATTTATTCTTTCTGAATATTCTCTCATATTAAAATCTCCTTTGTTTCAATCTATTTACCCTATTTTATCATTATTTATATTATACCATAACCAAAATTGCTTTTCAACAGTTTACGTAAATTTTTCCATTTTAATCAACTAACAAAACTGCTAAACTTCCAAATTATTTCTCCACCGCAAAAGATTTTACAGAAATTTCAACACAAAAAAGACACGGCTACCCGTGTCTCTATTTTCTATTTTTTACATTTGAATTGGATTTCCATAATAGGCATCAGTCAAAATTTGCTTAATTTCTTCAATTAATGGCACACGTGGATTCACACCTGTACATTGGTCTGAAAAAGCTTTGTCTGCTAAAGTATCTAAATTTGCCATAAATTCTTGTTCATCAATTCCACATTCCTTCAAAGATTTTGGCATATTTAATTTCTCCATAAGTTCCTGTACTGCTTTTACCAAAGAATTAACACCTTCTTCTTTCGTATTTGCTGGCAATCCTAATCTTTTTGCAATTTCAGCATATCTTTCATCTGCCACAAAACTCTCATATTTTGGCCAAGATACGAATTTTGTTGGCGCACTTCCATTGTATTTGATGACATATGGCAAAATCACAGCATTTGCTCTCCCATGTGGAATGTGATAATCTCCACCTAATTTATGTGCAATGGAATGATTAATTCCTAAAAAAGCATTGGTAAATGCCATTCCCGCAATCGTACTTGCATTATGCATTTTTTCTCTTGCTTTGCGATTAGTTCCATCTTCATACGCTTGTGGTAAATACTTAAATACCAACTCAATTGCTTTTTCTGCCAAACCATCTGTATAATCAGACGCCATAACAGAAACATAAGCTTCCAATGCATGAGTTAAAACATCCATTCCTGTGTCAGCTGTAAGTTTAGCAGGAAGCGTCATAACTAATTCTGGGTCAATAATGGCAACATCTGGTGTTAATTCATAATCTGCTAAAGGATATTTGATATTTCTTTCTTTGTCTGTGATAACTGAAAATGATGTTACTTCTGAACCTGTTCCTGAAGTGGTTGGAATCGCAACCATTTTGCATTTTTCGCCAAGTTTTGGAAATTTATACGTAC
>CAOKQM010000029.1 GCA_948470875.1 uncultured Clostridium sp. | reverse complement strand
ATGAAAACTGAAGAAAAAATAAAGCATTTTGAGGAAAGTTGTCAAAAAATGTTAAACAGAGAAGTAACAGAATTAAATAAACAAATCGATTCAGAAATTCAAAAACAGATGAAAAATGAGCTAGAAGAATATCAAGAAAAAGAAGAATTGGCTTATCAAAAAAAGTTAGAAAACTTACAAAAAGATTATAATAAACAACTCTATTGTCTGGAAATGGAAAGCAAAAAAGAAGTGTTAAATCAGAAAAAAGCGATTCAAAAAGACTTAGAAAAAGAAGTGGTTAACCTTTTGAGGAATTTTACGAAAACACCAGAATATGAAACATTTTTATATACTAAAATTGAGCAAACCATTCAAAAATTAGAAAATAGAAATACAGCCATGTTAGGATTGTTGGCATTTGACAACCAAAAATATGGAGAAAAAATCCGTCAAAAATATCAGATGGAAATCAAAATTATAGAAGATTCTTATATTGGTGGCTGTATTTTAGAGGATAAAACAGTAGGAATTTATATTGACAATACGCTTGCTGGTAGCATTCAAGAAAGTGTAGAAACGAGGTGAAAATAAATTGCAAAAGAAAAAAATTGTATCCATCAATGGTTCTGTTATTTTGGCAAAAGGCGATGGCGATTTTGCCATGCATGATATTGTGCGAATCGGTGACTTAAAGCTTCTTGGTGAGGTTATTAAAATGGAAAAAGATACAGCCACCATTCAAGTTTATGAAAATACAACAGGTCTTAAAATAGGCGAAGAAGTTGTAAGTGAAGAACAAGCATTATCTCTTGTTTTAGGTCCAGGCATTATGGGAAATATTTTTGATGGGATTCAAAGACCGCTAAAAACTTTGCAGCAACTTTCAGGCGATTTTATTGAAAGAGGAATGGACTGCATTGGTGTTGATTTAGAGAAAATTTGGCATTTTGTACCAACTGTGAAAATAGGTGAGCCGATTTACTTAAATTCAATCATCGGAGAAGTCAAAGAAACTGCATTAATTACCAACAAAATTATGTGTGCATTTGATTGTGAAGGACAAATTATAGAAATCAAAGAAGAAGGCGATTATCAAGCAAAAGATGTGTTGGCAAAAGTCAAAACTTCAGAAGACGAAATTTTGGAAATCAAAATGATACAAAAATGGCCAGTTCGAAAGCCACGACCATACAAAGAAAGATTGCTTGCCAAAGAATTATTGGTTACAGGACAACGAGTAGTAGATACGTTTTTCCCAATTGCAAAAGGCGGAACGGCGATGCTTCCTGGCGGGTTTGGAACTGGCAAAACGATGCTCCAACATCAACTTGCCAAATGGTCTGATAGTGACATTATTGTGTATATTGGTTGTGGTGAAAGAGGAAATGAAATCACAGAAGTTTTAGAAGATTTCCCAGAAATAATGGATCCAAAAACCAAAAAAACGTTAATGGAACGAACGGTTTTGATAGCCAATACTTCCAATATGCCAGTTGCTGCAAGAGAAGCCAGCATTTACACAGGAATTACGATTGCTGAATATTACCGTGATATGGGATATCATGTTGCTATTATGGCAGATTCAACTTCCAGATGGGCAGAAGCTTTGCGTGAGATTTCAGGTAGATTAGAAGAAATGCCAGCTGAGGAAGGATTTCCATCTTATTTGCCATCACGACTTTCCGAGTTTTATGGAAGAGCAGGTGTTGTCAAAAGTTTCAATGAAAAGATTGGTTCGATTTCGATTATTGGTGCTGTTTCTCCGCAAGGTTCGGATTTTTCGGAGCCAGTAACACAAAACACAAAACGTTTTGTGCATACTTTTTGGGCGCTTTCAAGAAATTTAGCGTATTCTAGACATTATCCAGCTGTGGATTGGAACATTAGTTATAGTGAATACATGGGAGAACTTGCCAACTGGTATGAAGAAAATGTAGATATTGAGTTTTTAGATTTGAGGCAAGAAATCTTGAAAATTTTAGAAGAAGAAAATAAACTTTTGGAAATTGCAAGAGTGATTCGGACAAGATGTCTTATCAGATAATAAAAAATTAGTTTTGCAAATTTCGAAAGCATTTCGTGTTGGTTTTTTAAGGCAAAGTGCTTTACACGAAATTGATACATTTGTGCCAGTACAAAAACAGTATGAAATGCTCAAAACCATTCTTTTGATTTATGAAAGAGCGCATGAATTGATTGAAAAGGGAATTCCGATTTCACAAATTATGCAAACAGGAATTTTGGCGGAATATGAAGAATTGAAATTTAAAATTAAAAATGATGAATTAGACAAATTTGAAACATACAATATTTCTGTCAAAAATCGCTTAAAAAAATTAGAAGAAGCTTATAGGCAGCATATATCATCATAAAGGCAAATAACCCTATTAATTTTGATAAGATAGAAAAATAACGAAAGGATAGAGGATAAATCAAAAACGAATATTGCTAGCATAACAAAGTGAAGCATAAGAATTTTGATAAAATCAAAATTCACTTGGCATTCAACGCAAGATGAAGTTTTTCATTTATCCAAGAAGGATTAAATGAAAATCAAATATATTGGCCTAGACGCCATCAATCGGACCACTTGTTTTTATTAAAACACCAGAAGGAATTTCGTTTGAAGAACAAGTAGTTTTGAGTTTGAAAAATGGAGAAAAAAGGATTGGAAATGTCATAAAATTATCTGAAGAAATTACCACAATTCAAGTTTATGAAGGAACTTCTGGGATGAATATGGCAGAAATTAAAACAGAGTTTGTAGGAAAACCTTTGATGTTAAAACTTGCACCTACTATGCTAGGAAGGGTTTTTAACGGTGTACGGAAAGGCGATTGATGGATTAGAAGAAATTTATTATGTCGAAGAAAGAGATATCAATTCAAAACCAATAAATCCTGTTTCCAGAAAATATCCCAGAAATTACATCGAAACTGGAATTTCTTGCATCGATGGGTTAATGACTTTGATTAGAGGGCAAAAATTGCCGATTTTTTCAGGAAGCGGAATTAATCATAATGAGCTTACAGAAAGGATTATTAGGCAAGCCAATATTCATGATGAAAGCGATTTTGCTATTGTTTTTGGGCTAATGGGAGCAGAATATGAAACCGCTCAGTTTTTCCGCAAAAGTTTCGAAGAAAACAATGTTTTGTCAAAAGTTGTCATGTTTCAGAATTTGTCGAATGATTCTTCTATTGAACGATTATTAACACCCAAAATTGCACTAACTTGTGCCGAATATTTAGCTTTTGATTTAGGGATGCAAGTATTGGTAATTTTGACAGATATGACATCTTATGCAGAATCCTTGCGAGAAATTGCAACATTAAAAGAGGAAATTCCAAGCAGAAAAGGCTATCCAGGCTATTTGTATAGTGATTTTGCTTCTATTTATGAAAGAGCTGGTATGATTGAAGGAAGGAAAGGTTCGATAACACAACTTCCTATTTTGACAATGCCCAATGATGATATCGCTCATCCAATTCCAGATATTACGGGCTATATCACAGAAGGGCAAATTGTACTAAGTCGAGAATTGTATCAAAGAGGAATTACGCCACCAATTAATATTTTAGATTCACTTTCAAGACTTATGAAAGATGGAATTGGGAAAGAATGTACTAGGGAAAATCATGTGGAAATTGCTGATAAAATTTTTGCAGCTTATTCAAAAACACAAGAAGCACGTGCTTTAGCAAAAGTTTTAGGAGAGGCAGATTTAACAGAAGAAGATAAAAAATATTTGGCATTTGGAAACAAATTTGAAGAAGAATTTGTAAATCAAGGATTGTATGACAGAAGAACCATGGCTCAAACGTTAGATTTAGCAGAAGAATTGCTCACAATATTGCAGTAACTTAGATAGCCTACATTGACCAATCTTTTTATGAAACATACGATATCTATCATGAAACAGGAGAAAAAAATGGATACCAAAAATTTACCGACTAAAAATAATTTAATTAAAATAAAACGCACGATTCAGCAATCCAAAGAAGGGCAAATGTTATTAGAGCAAAAGAAAATGATTTTGCAAAAAGAGTTGGATAAAAACAAAGAAGAGGCAAAAAAGCTCAAATTGCGTGGAAGCAAAATTTTGGAAAAAGCGTATCATGCTTTAAAAATAGCAAATGTCGAAATCGGGATAGAAGATATGATTGCGATTTCAGATGGCATCAAAATTGATTGTAAAATCGATGTTAAATACAAAACTATTATGGGAGTAGAGGTTCCATCTGTTGTTTTTCCAGAAGAGGAAAAGCAAAGGATTCCGTATGGATTGTATAATACAACATTTTCTGTAGATGAAGCGATTTTGGGATTTATGGAAGTTAAAAAATATCTTTTAGAACTTGCCCAAATTGAAAATAGGATATTTCGTTTGGAAAGAAATATTGAGAAAGTGCAAAGGCGTTCGAATGCTTTGAAGGAAATTATTATTCCAGCAGATGAAAAAGTAGCCAAGCAAATTCAGGAAATATTGGATGAAAATGAAAAAGAAGAACTTATAAGACTTAAAAAATTAAAGGGGAAAAGGGAAAATACAAATGTTAAAAAATAAAAAAATATATACCATACCAATTGCTGCTTTTTTGGCAATGATTTTTACAACTTCTTTTATTTTGAAATTGCCAATTTGCAATCAAGTGCCAATTAGTTATATGGATGCTTTATTTGAAGCGGCATCTAATGTAACAGCAACAGGAAGCAATGTAGTTGATTTGTCAAGTCAATTTACTTTCTTTCGGACAGCTAGTAATCCTAGTTGCAATGCAGGTTGGCGCGATTGGATTTATGTTATTTTTTTCTGTGATGTTTATGATAAGTAAAAAGAAATTAAGATTATCAGATACGATTTTTTTAGGAAATGAAATTAATACTAACAATTATATGTCCATCAAAAATAGAGCCAAAAAAATCACAAGGTATACATTGCTAATTGAATTTTTAGGTGCTTGGCTTTTAGCATTTCGCTTTGTGCCAATGTTTGGTTTTAAAAATGGCTTGTGGTATAGTGTATTTCATTCGATTTCTGCGTTTTGCAATGTGGGAAGTGATTTACTAGGAAGCAATAGTTTAGCTATATTTAGGCAAGATATTTATGTAAATATTATTTTTGTAATTTTGATGTTTTGTGGTTCGCTTGGATTTTTTATTTTAGAAGATTTGGTAGGATGGTTTTACACAGGCAAAAAAAGTAAAATTCATGTTGAATCCAAATTGATCTTAAAAGTATCGTTTGTTTTTGTCATATTTGGAATTGTTTTTCTAAAAATATTTGACCCACAACTAACGATTTTAGAAGCCTTATTTTCCATTGTTACAGCTAGAAATACAGGATTGTACACAATTGATGTACAAAATTTGCAGGAAATCAATCAATTTTTATTAACTCTAGTCATGTTTGTTGGCGGAAGTCCCGGATCAAATGCAGGTGGAATTCGAATTATGGTTTTTGTTGTTTTGCTTCTAACAACGATTGCCAATATAAAAGGCAGAGATGAAATAGTGGTGTCTTACAGAAGTATTCATGATAAAATTGTAAAAAGAGCAATTACGATTTTAACCATTGATTTGTTCCTTATTTTTAGTGGAATGATTGGGCTTACCATAACGGAGAATCAAAGTGTATTAGATACTTTATTTTATGCAGTATCCGCTTTTTCAAATACAGGACTTTCCACTTTTGATATAACAACGCTTAGTTTGGCAGGTAAATGTGTAACCATAATAATCATGTATATGGGAAGAATTGCACCAATCACATTTGTGTCCTTATTTGTACCAACAAAGCGTAAAACAACAGGAATTAAATATCCCAATATGGATGTTATTTTATAAAATAGGATTAAAATATAAAAGGAGAAAAAATATGAAAAAACAATGTATTGTAGTAGGCTTAGGTTGGTTTGGTATGAATGTTGCCAAACGCCTATCAGAAGAAGAAATTGAAGTGTTGGCAATTGACAAAGATATTGCTTTGGTAGAAAAAGCAAGCAAATTTGTGACAAAAGCAGTTTGCTTAGATGTTTCAAATGCAGAAGCTTTTGAAAGTTTGCCATTAGCAGAATTTGATGTTGGGATTGTAGCAATGGCAGAAAATATTGCTATGAGTGTGGTTTCTTGTTTGACTTTAAAAGAAAATAATGTAAGCAAAATTATTGCCAAAGTGGGAGATAAAAATCATCGAAAAGTGCTAGAAAAAATAGGGGTTGATGAAATTATTTTTCCAGAAGAATATTTAGGCTTAATGATTGCAGATAAAATTATCCATGAATTTAAAAGCCAATAAAAAAAGAAGATGTTAGAAGTTAATTTTTCTAACATCTTCTCTTTTTTAAACTTTATACATTAGTTGTTTTCATTGTTTTGATTGCTTTTATTTTTGTTATTTTTCTTTTCTTTCTTTTCCATAATTTAAGGCACCTCCTTATAAAAACTAATATTAATATTACCAGATTTATAAAAAATATACCTATTTAAAAAATTTAATTTAAAACATCTTTAATTGCTTCCCCAATTATTTTATTAACATCAGCAATCATCACATTAAAGCGCACTTCTTTATCAAAATAATCTTTGACTTTTGGGTTTTGCACTAAAATTTTATACAATTCTTGTAATTTAGCCATTTTCTCTGCGCTCTGTTTTTCACCTTGCATAGCCAAAAGTTGTTCTTCATAGCGGATTTTTTCAAATTCTTCTACTTGATTTTTTAGTTTCAAATCCACAAATAATTCTTGTTTCAAAGCTTTATATTCTTGATATTCATTTGAATTTTTAATTGCCTTTGCTAAGCAATTCGCATTATCATAAACTTCCATTTGAACACTTTCCTTTCTTTTATCAAACACGCCTTCGCGTGGGCACAAAATAAATGCACAGTAACCAATTTGGCAAACTTTGTCCCTCTGACCGAAGAGTGGGTTTCAAAAGGGCAACGCCCTTTGCAGGGATTTTAAAGAGATAGAGTCCCTTTAAGACCTGCTGTCAAGCATAAATCATATAATCAATTTCTGGAAAAATATCATCTTTGTCAAATACATCCAGCAAATATTTTGCATCAATTTTGTCATTCTTAATTTGATAATACAATTTCGTAAATCGTCCAATATGCTCTTTTATCGCTTTGTGTGCATATTCGACCATCGTTCCATTTGTGATAATAAACAGCCAATCACTACTTTGTGCCAGAAGCAATTCGCGCGCACATTGATTTAGTGCTTGTCTTCGCAAAGTATCGCCTTCATTTGGATACAAACTTGCTAGTTCACACATTCTATCACCTGCTTTATGCAGATGACGATGTGCATAATCATTCGATTGATTTAGCCAAACTTCGCTATAACCATTTGCGCCCCAACTTGAACGACATGGCGTTGAAACTTGAATATTTGGATGTCTGTCAATATAATCACTTGGCGTAATCAATTCAAAATTACAATCATCATAGTAAATTTTTTTAAATAAAATGTATAACCAATAAGGACCTTCATACCACCAATGCCCATAAAGCTCTGCGTCATAAGGACAAGTGATAATTGGCGGAACTTGCATAGCACTTGACAAACTTTCAATTTGTTTGGTTCTACAATCCATAAAATGACCAGCTTGTTTTTCCGCAGAATCTTTTGCCCACTGTACATCATAATAATCTTTTTGATCAGTTTTCCCAGTAATTCGATAATATTTAATTCCAGTATTAACACGTACTCCATTACATGCAATATAAGGTTTAATGTATTCATAATCTGCTTCATAGCCAATATCACGGTAAAATTCTCGATAATTGAAATCTCCTGGATAGCCAGAAATTGAGCTCCAAACTTGCCTTGAAGATTCTAAATCACGTGCAAATGCAACAACATTATCAGGTGAAACAATTGGCGCATATGTGCCATAAATTGGTGCAGGATTAGCATATAACACACCATGTGTTTCTGTGATGATAAATTCAATGCCAAATTCTCTTAAATATTTGTCTGCTTCTGGCACATAACCACATTCTGGAAGCCAAATTCCACGCGGTTTTCTACCAAAAAATTTTTCATAAGTTTGCACACCAACTCCAATTTGAGCACGAACCGTTTTTTCATTGACATACAAAATTGGAAAATAACCATGTGTAGCACCACAAGTAATAATTTCCAAAAAGCCGCTATCTTGAAAATGCTTGAAACCTTGAATAATATTACATTCATACACGTCTTTAAAAACGTGTAAATCATTAGTATAGCGGTCTAAATAATAATGTGATAAACGATTTAAGCGTTCATCAAACTTTGTTCTAACAACTTCTTTTTCACATAATTCAATGTGTTTTTTTAAATATTGGATATATCTATCTTGCAACAATTTGTTATCCAACATATTTAATAACGGTGGCGTCATTGTCATCGTTAATCTGAATTTTACGCCTTCTTCTTCCAATTTTTTAAAATTTAATAATAGTGGAAGATACGTTTCTGAAATGGCTTCAAATAACCATTCTTCTTCCAAATAATCTTCACTTTCTGGATGATGTATGTAAGGAAGATGTGCATGTAGCACAAAACTCACATAACCTTTTACATTTTTCATAAAATCTCCTTATTTTGCAATACTGCTACTTGTTCCCAAATGAGAAGATGGATTTTGTAAATCAAATTTTCCATTTTCATTTAACAAGATTTCATTTGGATATAATTTTTGGTACCATGTTTTAAGCTCATTTTTATAAAGCGTAGTTTGGACAGTTTTCGTTTCTTCTTGTTTGGTTTTCACATTGCGATACGTTACATATGGTTTAAATTCTTCCAATAAAATATGGTCATTTGGCACTTCTAAAGGATTAGATTTAGCAATCATTAAATAATCGTGATTCAAATGAATATTTTCGATTTTCGCTTCTGGTTTGATTGATGGCGCCATAGAATTTTTAAATTTTCGACCTAATTGAAGTGTATAATGGTCACGAGGATTGGAAATATCTAAATACCAACTATTAGCAAAATCATTGATAACAACTTCATAAGTTTGATTTTTATCTTCATTATGAACCAATAAAACAGGGTACGTATTTTCAAAAAAACTTTCTCCAAAAGCATTTATATAAGTTTGTTTATCCACATCTGAAACATCCCAATACACAAACAATCGTTTTGGGGTTTGCGCTAAAATTTTTACAACAGTTTCATTATAACGATAAGGTAAATCGTAATATTCGAGCAAATGATTGGATTTTACTTCTTCTGTTTTTTTGGTTTGATTTTGCTTATTTTGTTTTGATTCTGCTTCATCTTGTTTTACTTTTTCCTGCATTTCTAAAATTTTTGAAATAAAATGTTTGATATTGTCAATAACCGCATTTTGGATACTTTTATTTTTAGAACTAGAACTTAAATTTTCTTTTTTGACTTTAGACTCAGATACTGTTTTTGTCGTTTTATTAGTACTTTTGGTAGATATTGTTTTTTGTGCTTTTTTTGTACTTTTTTCATCTTTTTGAGCCGCATTGGTATTTTTTGGCATATATTCCTCCTTTGTACTTCCATAACAATAATATATATTGTATCTAAAACACAAAAAAAAATCAATATAAAAATAGAATTTTTTACAAAAAAACAAGAATAAAACAAAAAATAGAAAAATTTGAAAAAATTTTATTTTTTTTGTAAAAAATGTTTACTTTTTGAAGTTTTTTAGATACAATTAAAATAAGAGCAAGACTTGACAAATTAAATCATGAAATACCAAGGAATTTTGAAAGGAGTACGAAAAAAATATGAGAATTTTAATGCTATCATGGGAATATCCGCCAAGAGTTGTAGGAGGGATTGCAAGAGTTGTCCATGATTTATCACATCGATTATACCAAGATGGTCATGAGGTAACAGTTGTAACTTACCGTGATGGCGATGTACCATATTTTGAAGAAGATAAAGGTGTCAAAGTACATCGAGTTGACAATTTTATGATCAGTTCGAATAATTTTATTGATTGGATTATGCAACTAAACTTTAATATGATTGCAAAAGTTGGAGAATTAATTAGCAGTGGTGAAAAATTTGATGTCATTCATGCTCATGATTGGTTAACAGCCTATGCTGCCAAAACCTTGAAAACAGCTTATGCAACTCCTTTAGTCTCTACCATTCATGCAACAGAAGCTGGTCGAAATAGCGGAATTAATGGAGAAACACAAAAATACATCAATGATACAGAATGGATGCTTACCTTTGAATCTTCAGAAGTCATTGTCAACAGCAATTACATGAAAAATGAGCTACAACGCTTATTCGGTTTGCCTTATGAAAAAATCAATGTTGTTCCAAATGGAGTCAATATTAATCTATTCAATGGAATTGAAAGAGACTATGATTTCAGACGCAGATATGCTATGGACAACGAAAAAATTATTTTATTTATGGGGCGCTTGGTTTATGAAAAAGGAATTCAGCATTTAATTGCTGCTATGCCAAAAATTTTAGCTAATTATCATGATGCCAAATTAATCATTGCTGGAAAAGGTGGCATGATAGATGAATTAAAAGCAGAAGTAAATTCTATGGGATTAGGAAATAAAGTCTATTTCACAGGATATTTAAGTGCTAAAAATGTGCAAAAAATGTATAAATGTGCCGATATTTCTGTTTTTCCAAGTACCTATGAGCCATTTGGAATTGTTGCTTTAGAAGCCATGCTCTCAGGAACACCAGTAGTTGTGTCTGACATTGGAGGACTAAATGAAATCGTGGATCATGGAATCAATGGCATGAAAAGCTATGCGGGAAATCCAAATTCCCTTGCTGACTCCATTCTTACTTTATTATTTGATTCTAAATTGTGTAGTGATGTTGTAAAAAATGCTTCAAGCAAAGTAAAAACAGATTATAATTGGCAAAAAATTGCACAAGATACGCATTTTACCTATCAAAAGGCAATTTGTGAAACAATGGCTGAACGTCAAGCAAAACAAATTGAACAAGAAAAAGCGCAAAAACAAATTAAAAAAGCAAATGAAATCACCAATTTGCTTTCATTCAAAAAAGGAAGAGAAGCATTTGCTCAATAAGAAAATCGCTAACGGTTCACTTTTATGTGAACCGTTATTTGACAATTATGTTAATTTGTAGTATAATACATTTATATAAATTATTTTATTCTCATGAGCCTTCGCTAGGAGGCTCTTTTCTTTTATAAAATTCTAATCAATTCTCCTAAATTTTTGCCTACTTTTTCAGGCACAGCCAATATTTCAAATTTAGAAACTTTATCACCAAATTTGATTTCAATTATATCACCAACTTTTACATCATAACTTGGTTTTACGACTTTCCCGATTTACACAAACTCTACCATTATCAGCAGCTTCATTGGCAATAGTTCTACGTTTGATGACTCGACTTATTTTTAAAAATTTATCTAATCTCATTTTAACTCCTTAAATTTTATTTTTTTTATTATACATAGGATACCAAAAAAAGTCAAGATTCATTCTTAACAAAGGATTGAAATTTAAGGAAAAATGCGTTATAATAAAAAGAAAAAATTATACAAAAGGAGAAATTTATGCAAATTTTAGAAAGATGTACTTTGTGCCCACATGAATGCAAAGTAAATCGATTAAAAGGAGAAATTGGGAGATGCCAAGCAGATGAAAAAATAAAAATTGCTTTATCAGATTTGCATGATTTTGAAGAACCTTGTATTAGTGGTAAAAATGGTTCTGGAGCGGTATTTTTTTCGGGTTGTAATATGCAATGCAAATTCTGTCAAAACTATGAAATAAGCCAGTTTAATCGAGGTAAGATTGTGACTATAAAGGACTTGACAAATCAGTTTTTGCAGCTTCAGAAAAAAGGTGCTAGTAATATCAATTTAGTAACTGGTGCAATTTATGTTCCGCAAATTATAGAAGCTTTAAAGTTGGCAAAGGTAAACGGATTGCAAATTCCGATTGTTTATAATTCAAGTGCTTATGAGAAACAAGAAACCATTCAAATGTTAGAAGGTTTTGTGGATGTGTATTTGCCAGATTTCAAATATTATTATAATGATTTAGCTCAAAATTTATCGGGTATTGAGCATTATTTTGAAATAGCCACTTGCGCTATAAAAGAAATGTATAGGCAAGTTGGAAAAGCGAAGTTTGATGAAAATGGAATGCTGCAAAAAGGCGTAATCATTCGTCATTTAGTTTTGCCAAATCATTTGCAAAACACAAAACAAGTTTTAAAATGGATTTATAAAAATATGAAAAATAATGTGTATGTTAGCATAATGGGCCAATATTTTCCAGAATATAAAGCTTGTAAAACAAAGGATATTAATCGAAAATTAACCAAAGAAGAATACCAAGAGATCTTGAATTTTGCAAAAAAATTAGGCATCCAGCATGGATATACGCAAGATTTGGAAGAAAATGAGAAAAAATATGTTCCTCATTGGAATACATAATTTTGAAAATGTCAACTAATAAAATAATACGAAAAAGTTAGAAAAACTAATAAAAAACATTTGAAATTGATTTTAAACGACTTAAATAGTTCCTAATTACAAGTAGACAAATTGAAAAAACAAAAACGATATGCTATAATAAAATTACAAAATAAATAATATCCCTACGTAGTGCGTGTAGACTGAATTTTTAGAACCTACAAGTTTTGGATACGGGAGTTTGGCTCTGAATATGGCGTGTATGCTTGGACTTTTTTTAAACTCCAAGAAACCCAGGAATATGCAGGAAAACACCCACCTGTTTTAGTACAGGTCCATAAAAATTTAGCATCTTACGGCTTGGACGTGGGGGATTTTTTTGTTTTAATAGGAAAACCTTTTCTTTAATTTGAAAATATGTTATAATAACAATATGAAAATAAGAGAAGTTTTAAAAAATGGGATTTTTGAGTTAAATCGATATGATATACAAGAGGCTAAATTAAAAGCAGAAATTTTGCTAGAATATGAATTAAAATTGTCGAACGAGAAGTTGATTTGTTTATTAGAAGAAGAAATTTCTAGCAAGCAAATGAGAAATTTTGACAAAAATCTACAAAAATTGATACAAGGAATGCCAGTTCAATATATTACGAATTGTCAGAATTTTTATGGTTTGGATTTATATGTAGATAAAAATGTTTTAATTCCACAACCAGATACTGAAATTTTAGTAGAAGAAGTTATTAAAATAGCAAAAAAAATGTCTGAAAAGCCTAGAATTTTAGATGTTTGTACAGGAAGTGGTGCGATTGCGATTGCACTTGACAAAAACATAAAAGCGGAAATTGTGGCAAGTGATATTAGTCCAAAAGCTTTAGAAATAGCAAAGAAAAATGCAATGGCTCAAAAAGCCAAAATTAAGTTGGTAGAGTCAGATATGTTTGATAAAATAGAAGGGAAATTTGATGTGATTGTGTCAAATCCACCTTATATTAGAACAGAAATAATAAAACAGTTATCAGCAGAAGTCAAAAATGAGCCTGTACTTGCTTTGGATGGCGGAAAAGATGGGCTTGAATTTTATCGAATATTGACGGAAAAATCAAGAGAATATTTGAAAAATAATGGAGTTTTAGCAGTTGAAATTGGGTATGACCAAAAAGAGCAAGTGATAGAAATTTTTCAAAAATCAGGATTTTGTCAAGTTGATTGCAAAAAAGATTTTGGCGGAAATAACCGAGTTGTAGTGGGAAAATGGAGGGAAATATGTCGTTCTCATCAGAGGTAAAACAAGAATTAAGCAAAATTGGAAATTTTAAAAATGATATGTTAAAACCAGAATTGATGGGTTATTTTTTAAGTGGAAATATGCTTGAAAATGCTGATAATTTTCAGTTTATCACAGAAAATGAATTTAATATTGAACATTTATATAAAATTTTGTTTCACTTGAAAATAGAATATGAGCCAGATAGAAAAGGAAAATGTTATGTTGCGCAAATCCAGAAAAAAGTAATGTTAGACTTATTCAAAGAAGAGATTGAAAAAGATAGTAGAAAATTTATTGCAAAGGGTGCTTTTTTAGGAGCTGGTTCAGTCAATAATCCAGAAAAAAATTATCACCTTGAAATTTGTTTTTATCATAAGAAAAAAAGTGAGTTTGTGGCCAAGATTTGTGAAGAATATGGAATTCATTTTAAAGAAATTAAAATACAAGATAAATATCAATTATATTTGAAAGAGGCAGAAGAAATTTCACGTTTTTTAGCGCTAATTGGCGCAAATCGAGCTGTTTTGAAATGGGAAGATGTGCGTGTTATGAAGCAAATGAAAAATAGTGTGAATCGAAAGGTAAATTGCGAAACGGCTAATTTAAATAAAACTGTGGAAGCTGCGATTCGTCAAATAGAAGATATTAAATTACTTCAGAAAATGAAGCGATTTGAGGAATTGCCGAAAGAATTAAAACAAGTTGCGAAAGTTAGATTAGAAAATCCAGATTTAAGTTTGAAAGATTTAAGTCAATTAATGGAACCGAAAATTCGGAAAATCCGGAATTAATCGACGCTTAAAAAAGATTCATGAATTGGCACAGAATTTAAAATGATGTAGAGTTTTAGAATTAATCAGCTGAAAAAAGGAGGGAAATATGTCTAATTTTGGAGTTTATATTCATATTCCATTTTGCCAAAAAAAGTGCCGATATTGTGATTTTATTTCATTTGACAAATCGGATAAAATTGGGCAAGAAAAATATGTACAAGCTATTTTAAAAGAAATAGAAAATTGTCAAATTAAGAAAAAAGTTACAACAATTTACATTGGTGGAGGAACCCCTTCGATTTTGCCAGCAGAATGGATACAAAAAATCTTAGAAAAAATACGAGAAACGTTTGAAGTGGCAAAAGAAGCAGAGATAACAATTGAAGTAAATCCAGGAACAGTAGATCCAGAAAAATTGAAAAGATATCACCAGATTGGAATCAATCGATTGAGCATTGGTTTGCAAGCGGCGCAAAATGAATTATTGGAATTGTTGGGACG
>CAOKQM010000028.1 GCA_948470875.1 uncultured Clostridium sp. | reverse complement strand
CGTCGTGTGTAACAACTAAAAAAGTTGTATCTAGTTTTTGATTTAAGTATTCAAATGTTTCTAATAGTTGTCTAGCTGATTTGCTATCTAACGCGCCAGTTGGCTCGTCTGCTAATACTAATTTTGGATTAGTAATAATTGCTCTGCTAGATGCAACTCTTTGTTTTTGTCCTCCAGATATTTGATATGGATACTTATTTAATATCTTTGTTATATCTAGTTTTTGTGCTATGTCTTTTACTCTTTTGTCTATTTCTTTTGGATTTACTTTTTGAATTGTTAATGCAATCGCAATATTTTCATAACAAGTTAACGTATCTAACAAATTAAAATCCTGAAAAATAAAACCAAGTTCTTCTCTTCTAAACTTATTTAGATGATTTCCTCTTAATGTTGTAATATCTTTTCCATTTATGATAATATGCCCACAAGTCACTTTATCAATAGTTGAAATACAATTTAAAAGTGTGGTTTTTCCACTTCCACTTGCTCCCATAATTCCAACAAACTCGCCTTCTTCCACATCAAAACTAATCTGATCAATGGCTTTTGTCAAATTTGATTTGTTACCATAATATTTCTCAATATTTTTTACTTGTAAAATTTTTTCCATTTTCAAAACTCCTTTCCATCTTGGTTATAGTATAAATGTTTTTTTAATATTTTACCATCGATTTTAGTTACAAAAACCTTACATTTTTGTAACATTCTAACTACCAAGCACGAAATAAAAAATCCAAATTATCTTTTGTTAGACAATTTAGATTTTTCCTATTTTGTATTAATGCACCACAAAAAATTATTTCTACATTAAATTAATACATCTAACTGATATATCCGTTAAAACTTCTTCTAAATACCTAAACAATTTCAGGATCGTTTTTTTTGAGTAAAACACACAAATTCTGAAATTCTTCTGGCTCTGCTACAAGCATATACCGAAAAGCATTTTTTAAAGTTGGAATATGGTCAGTAATTTTTTCCGCACAAATAGAATTTCTACTATATGGAATTTGATTTCCATCTCGCAAAGATTCTATTCGATTATTTTCGTTTAGTGTGATTGTATAATTTATAACACCAAGATACACCTGATATTTTTTCATGTTTTCCCCCAATCTTGGTACATTAATACATATTTCTGTTTTTTTAAATTTTATCACACATCATTCCTTTTTGCAATAGTTTTAATCAAAATACAAACTATTTTGCGGAAATACTAGTCTGACTTCTGTTCCTTCATTTTCCACTGCATTTAATTCTATTGCAATTCCTAGTTTGTCACACAATTTCTTACACAAATAAAGCCCGATTCCAGTCGACTTTTTATTCGTTAGCCTACCATTGATTCCTGTAAAACCTTTTTCAAAAACTCTCGTGATTTCGCTTTTCTTAATCCCAATTCCATTGTCTTTGAGAAACAAAATCACATTTTCTTTATTTTTTCTAGCATAAATCTCAATTTTCAAATTCCCTTCTGGTTTTCGATATTTGCTGCTATTTTGCAAAATTTGATTTAACATAAACACAATCCATTTACTATCTGTATTTACTTCTATTGCTAAATCATGCAAATCAAGTAGCGCTTTTTCTTGCATTAACACATTTTTATTTTTTTTCACACTTTCATTTACAACTTCTTTTAAGCTACATTTTTTAATATAATAATCCTTTTCCACCGTATTACTTCTAGCATAAAAAAGCGCTTGCTCAATATAATTTTCAAGCCTGCCGAAGTTCTTCATCAATGCTTTTGGTTACTGAATTTTTATGATTTTCAATTACCATTTTGCTAGCCGCAATCGGCAATTTAATTTCATGAATCCATAGTTCAATATATTCTTTATAATCATTCATTACATATTTATATTTATTCACATGTTCTAACATGGATTTATCAATTTGCTCTAATATTTCTTTTAGCCATTTTCCTTCCAAAAAATTAGGAGTTTTGACAATTTCAGTTATCAAATATTTTTCTTCTAATTCTCGCAAAGTTTCCCAAAAACCATCATAAAAATGCTTTTTAACCACATATTCTATCCCAATCCCAAGAAAATACATGCTAAACAAACTTACTGGAATATAAATTTTTATAAAATTGCCAAATGGATAAATCAAAAGCAAAATTTCAATACTAACAACTGCCAAAAACAAGCATATCAGCTGCCAAATTTTATCTTTTAAAAAATCTGTATATCGCATTTTATTTTCTCCTTATTTTAAAATATAACCTTGTCCTCGCTTGGTTTCTAGCAATTCTTTTAAGCTAAGTTCCTCTAGCTTATTTCGCAATCTTGTAATATTAACTGTCAAAGTATTATCATCAATAAAACTTTCTGTGTCCCACAAAACTTCCATAATTTCTTCTCTTGAAACAATTTTTTGTCGATTTTCCACCAAATATTTCAAAATTTTAAATTCGTTTTTTGTCAGCTCAATTATTTTATCTTCTTTTTCCAGCGTGCTTTTGGAAATATTCAAAACAAATTCTCCGCACTCCATTTTATCTTGAAAATACATGCTGCCCTTTGTTCTTCTCAAAAGCGAAGAAATTTTCGCAAGCAAAATTTGAATATTAAACGGCTTGGTAACATAATGGTCAGCTCCATAATTAATTGAAATCAGCTCATCTAATTCATTATCACGACTTGTTACAATAATAATCGGAACAGCGGACACTTTTCGGATTTCCTTACAAACATATTCGCCATCACTATTTGGCAAATTAATATCCAGCAAAACCAAATCCGCATTTTTATCCAAAATATCTTGTATCGTACAATCAAATTTTTTCAGAGATTCTGCTTGATAACCATTTTTATTCAAAAAAATTTCCAATTCATCTCTTAACTTCTCATCATCTTCTACAATTAATATTTTATGCATTTTCGTTTCCTCCTTTTTTATGATAACATACATTCATAAAAAATAGCCTTACATTTTTGTAAGGTTATTTTTATTATACTAGAAAATTTTGACTTTTAAAACATTCTGTAAAATGTGAAAATAAAAAACATACACGAAAATAGATTAAAAATTTCCTAATATATAAAAACGCTTGTTCGCAGATATTGCACACAATTTTACTTTTTAAAAAAGTCCGCTTTGTTTTTCTAAAACATATTCTGCTTGATTTGGCTCTTGCATATCTTCTGTCGTTACCGTTCCAAAACCATATTCATATGTCGTAATTTTTTCATAAGAGCCTTGATTTATTTGAATCGTTTCAATCACTTTTTTCGTTAAACCTGTTTCTTTTTCAATATAAATTTTTAAATTGGTTGTATTGGGATGATACAAAACATTAGAATTATGTAGACCGCTCAAAACATAATATAATTTTCCCTCTATTACTTCTGTTTTTATATTAGAAGTAATACTATTTATCAGCAATTCTGAAATGGTAACAGAATCTGTATAACTCGTCAAAATTGGAGAACTTCCATTTTCGCCAGATTCTTCATAAATGTTTAAAATTTTATAATCTGGTCCTTCTAAAAAAACTTTTCTTTGCTCTGGATAAGTAAACTGCACAACTTTTGCCTCTTTTTCTTTTAGATAAATAACATCTTTTTGAACACCATTTTTATAATATTTTTCATAGGTTGCAAAATTGGAATCATTGGAAGAAACTTTTACATAAATATTATCTTTTTGCTCATATTCTCCAAGCTTACTTTCCAAGCGAGAAATTAAAATAATTTTTCTTGCAAAGATTATCAAACATGCAAAAAATATAATAAATAGTACCACCAAAACTTTTTTTCTGATTTTCCAGTTTTTTTTCTTCATTTGTAAAATCTCCTTTTAGACATGGTATCATATTTTTACATTTTTAGCAACCTTATTTTCACTAATTTCCTACTTTAATATCTCCACAATGATTCTCAATTTTTAAGCAAATTTCACTATGACGTTCATTTCGGTTAATTTTTACATCTCCCAAATCTGTTTTGGCATCCATATAAATTTCGTTTGTTTGCCCAATTTTAATATCACCCAAACTATTCACAATCCACGAATCTTCCAAAAGCGTTACAGAGCCGATTTTTACGTCTCCACAATCTGATTCAATTTCGAGCTTATTTTTAACTTCTACTATTTTTATGTTACCATAATGATTTTGGATAAACGCATTTTTCACTTTTCCTAAATGCACATCTCCGCAATCTTCCTCAATTTGAAAACTTGCACTTTCAAAATCCTCTGCTTGAATATCGCCATAATTTACTTTCATATCAATTTGTTTTGCAAATTCTTTTGGCAGATAAATAACCATATCATTTTTAACAAAATGGAAAAATGTAATTTTTCGTTTCTTTTTTGTGTAATCTATTTTCAACTGATTTTCGACAAAATCAATTGTCAAATCTTCTGGATTTTGCCCATAAATAGTCACTTTGATTTGTTCATCCATGCTTTGTTTAAACTCAACATCACCTGCGCTTGAAAGAATTTCCAGCTTTTCTACTTCTGCTAATTGATAATTGGAATCAAAAATAACTTGACTGCTTTTTTGGCCTTTCCCATTAGTCCATCTCGATTTTCCGCTCAAGTAAAACACCAAAAAAGCCACCAATCCAATAATTAATAGGATTAGTAAAACAATCAAAATAATCAGCAATTCTCTAGTTTTCATCTGTCTTCTCCTCCTTCAACATAAAAAATAGTTTCACAGTCTGACAAATCAATCCATCAATTATAAAAATAATCCAAGTAATATGCCATGCCATTGTCGTAAAACTAACCAAAAAATAAATAACTGTACAAATTGCTCCCACAATTCCATTGATTTGTTTCATAATTTCTACTTGTTTGATTTCCTCTTTCGTTTTTTCAAACTTCGGAATCGACATATAATGACGAACTAACTTTGCTGTTGCCAATCCAATAACACCTAAAAATGCTGCTGTTACAATAATTGGATCAAGTTCTAAAAAGGCAACTCCCAAAATAAAACCTGCTACTGCCAAAATATAAATCAAAATAGATGTACTAACCACCTCTGCTGATTTTGCTCGTATTTCTTGCTTGGTTAAAACTTTTTCCTCTTTTCTTTGAGGCTCACCATCCATTTTCTCTGGTTTTTTGCCTGTCAATAATTCTTCTGTCCCAATTTCAAATAATTCACACAATGGCACAATTTTATCAAAATCGGGTGTACTTTGATTGGTTTCCCATTTGGAAACTGTTTGTCTTGTGACATTTAATTTTTCTGCCACTTCTTCTTGAGACAAATTTTTTGCTTTTCTTAATTCAAATAATTTTTCTCCAAAATTCATAAAAACCTCCTTTGCATTTCTTGCTCAAATTATACTATTTTTTTGTCGTTGCTTCTACCAATTTGGATTGGAAATTTGTCAACTAAATTTAACATTTAGCTATTTTCAATCAAAATCTAGGTTTTTTAATAAAACACTTTAAACAAACTCTGCCAGATTTTTATTTTCTTTTTTTAGATTTTGGAAGTGGGGTTACTTCTTCTAATTTTTTTACCACATCTCGGCAAAAATCCGAATTATCAATATCTAATATATAATGTTCTTTGGCTCCTTGATAAGGAATTCCATATTCTGCATTTTGCATCATTTCTTGAATTACTTCCAGCTTTTTCACAAAAGCCACATTATCACAAACAATAATAACTGGTTTATCATTTACATAAACCATATATTCTCCAAACATTTTTCGATAGCGAACTTCTCCAATTCCATTAATTTGTTCACATACATATTCAATATAATCTTGTGTTGTTGCCATTTTTTCATTTTCCCTTCTTTTTATTTTCTTTTATTGTACTCCAATTTTCCAATATTGACAAGCAAAACTTTAGCAAAAAATAAAAACCTGCTCATTTTTAAGCAAGTTTTTATGGTCATTTTTAATTCATCAAAAAATCTAAAATATTCATTCCAGCTGATGTATCTGCTTTGTAAAGCTCTGTGTAACCACATTTGGTACAAGTTACTGTAATAAATTTCTTATTTTGCACATCAAATAATTTTGAAAAATTTCCTCCAGTTGCTTGAAATTGATCTTTTTCAAATTCTTTGTTATGACATTTTAAACATTCCCAATCCATATTTTTAATCTCCTTTCTTAAATTTTATTTTTCACTCATTGTTTTTAAAACATCTTGTGTAACTTTATCTTTATCCAATCGGTTCATAAAAAAGATAAGAATTGCTACAAGAATCAATACAGCTATATATAAAATGATACTCATTTTCCAGTTTCCAACTGCCAAATGAGCCCCAGCCAATGTCGAAGAAATCACAGATGGAAAACGTGCGAGTGTCGAAATCAAAATAAATTTTATTGGTTTAATTGGTAGCAACCCTGCAACATACACTAGCAAATCTTTTGGCGTTCCTGGAATCAAGAAAAGAATCAACATTATTCTTTCAATTTTCTTTGGGTTTTGAAATAATTTGCTATTTTCAATTTTCAAAACCTTTTCTTCTTCACAAAAATTACATACAAAATTTCTCCCAAATTTTCTTACCAACCCAAAAATTACAATAGAAATCAAGCAAGCTGAAATCATAATAAATAAGCAGCCACCAATTGCTCCATAACACATGCCAGCTAATATTTCAAGCGGTTCGCCCGGCACAATAATTAAAAATATTTGTGCTACTTGCAAACCAAATAAAGTTAGCATCCCAAGCATTCCAGAAGTTTCCACTTTTTGCTTAAAGGCAACTTGTCCTTCAAGTGAAGATAAATTTTTCATCACAGGCAATAAATAAGCAATCATTGCAATTATAACAATTAATACCATTCCTGTCATTATTTTTTTGAACAATTTTACTTTATTTTTTCGACTCATATCATCCCTTCTTTTTCCCTATAAATTAATAAATTATTGCGTAACAATTGTGTAATGTTTCTTTTGGGAGAACTATATTTTCTTAAATATCCTTCATAAATCTCTTCTAAATTTTCAATTTTTTTAAAATCTTCTGGTTTGATTACTTCTGGCAAACTAGTATGTACTCCTGCTTTTTCTAAGACATATTTAACAAATTCTGCACAATAAAAAGAATGCTCTTTTCCTATTTTTTTATGTATTCCTGCGGCAAATAACCCTAAAACATTAAATTGATAATTTTCTTTTTCTCTTTCAATTTGACGAATGGTAAATTCCATGGCATCATACTGGGCTTTTGTCACTTCTAAAGCATAAATCTTTGCACGTGTTTTATAAAAACGTTTAAATGTTCCACTGTTTATGGATTCATGGACAAACCCTCCGTACAAACGGATTGTACGGATTGAGTCTTCCAAAACTATACATTTGTTTTAATTCTACATCCAATGCAATCGAACTATGGGAAAATTCATCTTTTGTAAAATTTTTTATGATTTTGGATAAAAGTGTTCCTGTATGTGTTAGCACGATATAAACTTTTCTCATATTTCCTACCTACTTCCATTTATATTTCTATCAAATTGTATGTTTGTTGCTATTAAATATATACCATATACAAAAATAAATATTCCAATTACAAGTGCGATATTTTGCCAAATTTCTTGTATGGTTACAGCAATGGTAAAAATTTGCCCAATAATTAAAATTGCTGGAATGCTAAGCAAAATTGGGATAATCATTGGCAAAGCAAAATAAAATAACAGTTGTTTTAAAATTGTTTGGTTAATTTCAATTTCACTCATTCCCAATTTTTTTAATAAATCATAACGATATTTATATTTTTCAGAATCGCTTAATTGCTGAATCGCTAAAATGGTTGCAGTTGCCATAATAAAAATAAGTGCTACATAAAATGCCAAAAACGAAATCATGGTATACATAGATTTTGTGATACTTGTGCGATACCCTTTTGTTTGCACATTTCCTAAAGCAACATTCATTGTGTATTGCTGCTTTTCTCCTGCAATAATCGCTGTTTGTTCAATTTCATCATACATAATATAATCGGATAATTCTTGATAAAACGCTTCTGTTGTCATTTCTTCTGTATTGGCAACTAATTTATAATCACCTTCATAAAAAGGACTTTCTGGCTCTAAATCCATTTTTACAATTTCTGCTAATACCTCATCTGGAACTACAAGACAATACGTATAGCCATTAAAAGAAATTTGCGCCAAATGGTCACCATAAACATCTTTTATGATAATTTCTTTTCCCAAAATCTCAATTTTGTTATGCTTTCGAATGTAATCTTGAAAGGGTTTTTGCGCAGTTTTCATGCATTGAATGATAGTTTCATTTTCCTTTAATGTAATTGTATCATATCCTAACATTTTTCTCAAGTAGTTATAATCTGTTAACCCCAAAACATTTTCATATGCTTCATCATATCTTCCTTCAAAGGTTGTATTATCAAGGGCTTTTTGTAAGTTTGTTTTGGGAATGTGATACAATCTGTATTCATATAAATCTGTTATTTTCGCATTTTTTTCCATGTATTCTTTGTATTTTGAAAAATCAGAATCTGGAGAACTCACCATAATTTCGAAAGGGTATCCCATAGCAATTTCATTATTTAACATCCCATTCATCAAAAGTGCTACATTGCCACCAATCATAATAAAGGCAAAAGCAACAGCAATTGTGCCTAAAGTTATGCTCATAGTATTAATTTTAGAAGTTAAATTACGGTATAAAAATAGGTTATTTTTCTTATATTTTCTAGTTTTATTTTCCAAATATCGTTTGACTATAAAACTAGAAATGCTTACATAAAATAAATAGATTCCAATCACCCATAATACAATGGCAATTAAGGTATTTTTTCCAGTCATTTCAGCTGGATTGCTATAATCCAAATTCAAAATCCACAAACCACCTAGCAGCAAAATAATAGACAGAATAAATATCATTTGGTTTCCTTTTGCATTTTTGATGTGATTGTTTTCATTTTGTTTATCTGCATACAATAAATCATGCACTTTTGTTTTTTTGATTTTTCTCCTACTATTTAAAAGGACTAATCCAAACATCACAAAAAAGCATAATGTTGTTGTTTTGACTGCTTCCCAACTAAATTCAATTGAAATTTGGTACGGCTGAGCAAATAAATTCATAATAATGCTTGTAAACATTTGGTAAAGAAATACGCCAACTCCTGTTCCCACAACTAATGCAAACATTCCAATTAGCAAATTTTCAACCGTAAACATATTAGAAATATCTTGTTTCTCAATTCCTAAAATTTGATATGTTCCGAATTCTTTGCTTCTTTTTTCTAGCATAAACTTCATAGTATAATTAACGAGCCAAACCATCACCAAAACAATGATGCTATTGATTCCCATAATTGCTTTTGAAAAATTTTTCATACTTGAGGAAAGCTCTGCAATATCACTTGAAGCTGCAATTGAGTTAAAGCTAAACAGCAAAGCAACTGTCATCATAATGGTAATAAAATAAATAATATAATCTTTGGCTTGCCTTTTGGCATTACGAAAAGATAATTTTCTTAACATTTTTTTGCGTCACCTCCTAAAAGAGCCAACACATCTAAAATTTCATGATAAAAATCGTTCCTTGATTTATCACCTTTTTCAATTTTGTTAAAAATTTTGCCATCTTTCAAAAATAGAATTTTTTTGCAATAACTAGCAGATAGTGGGTCATGTGTAACCATTAAAATTGTTGCTTGTAAAGTTTGGTTCATGTTTTCAAGCATTTCTAATAATTGCCTTGCCGATTTTGAATCCAAACTTCCTGTTGGTTCATCTGCCAAAATAATTTTAGGATTATTTATCATCGCACGGCATGCAGCACATCTTTGTTTTTGCCCACCAGACACTTGATATGGAAATTTTTGCAAAATTTCCTCAATTCCTAAACTTCTAGCAATTTCTAAAATACGTTGCTCAATTTCTTTTTCTGGCATTTTATTAATCGTCAAAACCAAAGCAATATTTTCTTCAATGGTAAGTGTGTCTAACAAATTAAAATCTTGGAAAACAAACCCTAAATTTTCTCTTCTGAATTTGGCGATTTCCTCTTCTTTGATTTCCGTAATATCTTGATTTTCCAAATAAATATGACCAGAACTTACAGTATCAATTGTGGAAATGCAATTCAAAAGCGTTGTTTTTCCGCTTCCACTTGCTCCCATAATGCCAATAAATTCGCCTTCTTCCACATCAAAACTGATATCATCAATCGCTTTTGTGATATTTTCTTTGCCTCCATAATATTTTTGAATTTGCTCGACTTTCAATATTTTTTTCACAATCATCACTCCTTCTTAAATTTTTCCCTTTTCATGGTTAATTTAAGTATAACGTGTTTTTGGCTTGTTTGGTATAGAAGTTGTTTGCTTGAATCTTACAGTTTTGTAAGATTTACATAAGTTCTTAAAAAAGTTTGACATTTTATGTAAAATATTGTATAATATACTTGTATGGAACGTTTATACTCCATTCATTAGAAACCAAAACATTTTAATCGTGCAAATGCACAAAAGGAGGAAAACATATGTTGGATATGAATACTGCCAAAACTGTCATGAATTCTGTTCACAAAGAAGGTTTCAACATCTCTTTTGAGGATGCCTGCAGAATGCAGCCTGTTCCACAGGGTACACGCACTGGTGGATACACGGTTTTGTCTTTGCAAAAAGGTGATCTTACCATTCTGGTTTGGGTTCAGTTCAACGCAGAACTCGGAGTTATTGTTCGTAAAGTACGCTCTCAGGTTTGGTAAAACCAACATTAAAAGAAACATCTTTTACTCTCACTACTTGGTGAGAGTTTTTCTTTTATGCCTCGGAATAATAATCCTAACTTCCATAAACTCATTTTCTTCTGCTTTTGCCTCAATCGCCATCCCTAACTCTTCACACAATCTTTTGCATAAATACAGCCCTATTCCTGTGGATTTTTTCTGTATCCTTCCATTGGTTCCCGTAAAACCTTTTTCAAAAATGCGACTAATTTCGCTTGCTTTAATGCCAATTCCATTATCCTGTATCCATAATTCTACATTTTCCTTGTTTTCTTTTACACCGAATCATAATTTCTGGAGCGATTTCTCTTTTGTATTTGATACTATTTATGATGATTTGATTCAAAATAAATTCTAGCCATTTTTCATCTGTATAAGCAAAAACATCGCAGTTTTGCAAACTGACTTTCATGTTATTTTGTATCATTATTTTTTTATTTCTGGCCAGTACATTTTTTACAATCTCGCCTAAATTTACTTCTCGTATTAGAAAATCGTTAGAAACATGATCAAGTCTCGCATAAAATAAAGCTTGTTCTACATAATTATGAATTTCTTGGATTTCATCTTCTATTTTTTGGGTAACCTTAGATGAATGATTCTTACATAATAATTGACTAGATGTAATCGGAATTTTTATTTCATGCACCCAACTTTCTATATATTCTTTGTATTCTTTTTGCGCTTTTCTCACTTTACTTACATTTTCAAGCATAGATTTATTGGCCTTTTTCAAAATACGGAAATACGCCAAATTTTCCTCTCTTCTCGGTTTTTCCATAACTTCTGAAATCAAATATTTTTCCTCTAGAGTTTCCATCATTTGATTGATGTTTCTAAAATATGCATTTTTTCTCCAAAAACTTACAATAAAGCCAACTCCAAAAAAAATACAAGAAATTAAAATCACAATCCAAATCACACTTATGTTAAGGTTCATCGCCTTCAAATAAGCCAAAATCATCAAACAATAAACAATAAAACCTAAAATATAATTGATTTTGTCTTTGATATATTTCGTAAAATTCATATTTTATATCCTTGTCCCCTCTTGGTTTCAATGAAATTCTCAAAACCGAATTGTTTCAATTTTTCTCTTAATCTTGTGATATTCACACTCAAACTATTGTCGTCTGCATACACACCATTATCCCATAAATAATCAATAATTTCTTCCCTTGCCACAATGTTTTCGGGATGTGTAAAAAGATAATACATGATTTTTAATTCCGTTTTAGTTAGTTCTATTTGGTTTTCTTGATAAAAAATAGCAGATTTTAGAAGCTCTAAAGTCAATCCTTTGTAGGAAATCGCACTTTTTTCTTCTTGTGGATAAGCTCGTTTTAGCAAATTTTGAATGCGTGCTAGTAAAATCGGAATATTATAAGGTTTTTCGACATAATCATCTGCCCCTCTCATTCTGCCATTTAATTCGTCCATAGCGCTATTTTGACTGGTTACAAAAATAATAGGAACATTAGATTTTCTTCTGATTTTGCTACAGATTTCATATCCATTTTGGGTTGGCAAATTGACATCTAACAAAATCAAATGTGCTTGCTGTTCAAAAATTTTTTGGTCTACGTTTTCAAAATCAGAAAGCACGTTTGCTTCATAACCGCTATTTTGTAACAAAAGTTTCAGTTCTTCACGAATTTCACAATCATCTTCAATAATAAGGATTTTAAACATGCAGCCTCCTTTTAAAATTTCTCTTTTTTATTGGCGAAAACTCGATTTAGATATTCATCTGGATAATGTGTATCCAAAAATATATCTAACTCATTTTCTGGTCTCATATTTTTTCGTCTTTGTGTCTGCCTCTCTGCTGCTACACACGAAATTGTAATATTAAAAACCATGAAAATTAACACCAAAGTTGTCAGAATTTTTAAGCTTTTTTGCTGAACCATTTTTTGCAATTTTCCGAGTCTTGGCACAATACAAATTTTATATAAAACACCTGCAATTCCCCAATAGGTGCAATGAAGCAAACTGGTTCTGCCATTCAAATGAAAATGTAAATATGAATAATCCCACGAAATCGTTCCAAATGCCTTTTCTTGTATAAAAGAACACAAGTATTCAGTTATTCCGCCAAGAATCATGGTTACAAAAAATATTTCTATTTTATTATCTGTGTTCATTGAATCCAAAATCAAATAATAAATTACCATTCCAATTCCATAAACTGGTGTAAATGGTCCATAAATTAATCCTTGCCTTGACTCAAAATGGCCTTTTTGGAATAAAACGACTGTCATTTCAAAAACATATCCTATCACACTTCCTAAAATAAATAACCAAAATAGGACCATCCATTTTTCTAAAACTTTTCTTTTTTCCATTTGATTGCTCCTTTTATTTTTTCATTTATTATATCTAGTATTCCCACTTTTTTGTATTGAATTACCTTACAAAAATCTTACAATTTTGTAACCTAGGTTACTCTTGTTATATCATAAAACAATTTTGTTGTTAATAGTTTTGTTTTGATTTTAAGAAAAGATTAATATTCAGTTAACAAAAAAGATTAGATTTTTCAAAAATCTAATCTTGCCCACTTTTTAAATGTTCAATATATTCTTCTAAACACATCTGTAATTCATTGATTCTTACTGCATGTTCTTTACCGACATAACGCCAATGCCAAGGCTCATAATCGACTTTGGTAATCGTTTCTTTTTCTTTTTCATAACGTAAAATAAATCCATAATTTTGTGCATTTTTGACTAACCACTTAAATCCTTTTGTTTGGTCAAAATCATAATCTACATAATTAAAATCAATTGCCAGTCCTAAATTATGTTCACTTGTACCAGGTTTATTGATGGTTTGAAGAACTAAGTTTTCTGCTTCTTCACGAGATTTTCCTTTTGCCATGTATTTTTTTATTTTTTGCTCAAACACATCTTCTTGTTTTTCTACGCTTCGAAAACCTGATTGTATCCAAACATTCGTAATTCCGTCTTGTTTCATTTGATTCATCATTTGATTCAATTCATCAATCGCTCTTGTATCAAATTGTCTGATTTTGTCAATATTGGCAAGTTCTGGCTCAAAATCACTTGGCAAAGCATTTTCATAATTTACTAAAACCAAACGCCAATCATCAATTTCTCGTTCTTGGTTTCGTATTTCTATTTGTTCAGGCTCTACTAAATTCTGCAAATTGTCAGTATTTTTTACAAAATTTTCATTTTGCTCAATCGGTTCTTTTTTCTTTGTTTTGACGTGGCAAACAATAATTACTACAACCAAAATCAAAAAACTTGCCAAACAAAACCTTCTTCTTCTATATTTTAAATTTTGTTTTATCTTACGTTTCCTCATATTTTACTACTTCTCTTTCTTTTTTTAAGAAATTTTCTATTTATAGTTTACCATATTTTAAAAAAAATTACACTTTTTTTCGAATTAAAATGAGTGGTGTTGTTTGTTTTCCTTGACCTGCTGGATTATCTTTTATGAGCGCTTTTAGCTGTTTTTCAGACAATGTAATATCACTTGATTTGCCTAAAATTTCTTGCCCAAAATCATTGGAATCTACAATCATACAACTAATTCCTAATTTGGTTTGAATTTCATCACAAACACCATTTGGATTTTCTGGAATCTCAATTCCAATATCACGATATTCTGGCCATGCACCATCATAAAAACCATCCAAACCAGTAATTTCTTGTCCAACAATTTTATAAAATACGCCTTTGATTCCAAATAATTTAGTAATTCCACTCAAAATACTGGCTAATAACACTTTTCCGAGTCCTGCTTGATTAATTGCATATTGCATATTAATGGCTTGCCCTACACCATATCCTCCACGATTTTTCTGGCAGGCAAATTGGGATAAAAACTTAGCGCAAAACCCAATTTTGAGATCTTCCCTTTTTACTACTCGATTCTGACATAAAGCAATAATTTTTTCACTACTTGCTATTATATCACCTTTTTGATAAATTGGACAGACATATTCTTCAAAAAGTTTCAAATAATTTTCGCCTTGTTTGACAAATCGTGTTTTTATCGCATGCCTTAAATAAATTTGACCTTCGACCTCAATTTCAACTTTTTTCCCTTCATTTGCAACAAATTCCATATTTTTAAACCTCCTAAAACAAGTTTTCTTAACAATATCGTAACATGTAATTGTATCAAACTTGTTTTAGGCTTGTATCCAATTTGTATCTTATTTGGCTTTTTCTACAATTTCATAATATTTTTCATAACTTTCAAGCGGATAAATCGTCAAAACATACATCTTTTCTGTTTCTTTTAATGAAGCACAAAGTTGGGCTTTTTCAGATTGTAACAAACCATTTTCAAATTTCCAATCGTCAACAATTCCTAAATCTAAATACTGAATATAATTTTCTAATATTTCTTCTAGCTCGACATTATCTGCTCGTTTTTCTTTTGGGAAATTACAATACAAAATTTTTCCAGTTTTATTTTCAATTTCAACTTCTATTCCACCTTCTAAATAATAATTTTTTATTCTGTACTCGTTTTCTTCAGCATGATACATTTTTTCTGAAAAGTAAACCAAATTTTTCGTATTTGAATCTAAATCGATTTGTTTTAACAATTTAGTATTTTGCAATTTT
>CAOKQM010000027.1 GCA_948470875.1 uncultured Clostridium sp. | reverse complement strand
ACGCCACCCTCTCAAGGTGGAATCATGGGTTCGATTCCCGTAGGGGTCACCAAAAAAGAGATAGAGGAGAATGTGAATGATTGTTATTATGCTAGGTGCACCAGGTACAGGCAAAGGCACAGTTGGAAATTTATTAGCAAAACAGTTGGAGATTCCGCATATTTCAAGTGGAGAAATTTTTAGAAGTTATATCAATGGACAAGATGAAATAGGCAAAGAAGTAAAAAGTTATGTATCACAAGGAAAATTGGTGCCAGATGAGTTAACCATAAAAATATTGGAAAAAAGATTACAAGAAGAGGATACCAAAAGTGGTTGCATTTTAGATGGTTATCCAAGAACAGTAGCTCAAGCGGAAAGTTTAGATGCGTTACTAAAAAGGCAAAATAGAAAAGTGAAAGTTGCTGTGAATTTAAGTTTATCAGATGATGAAATTGTGGAAAGAATTTCTAAAAGAAGAACTTGCCCAAATCCAGAATGTAGAGAAATTTATAATTTAGATTTCAAAAAACCAAAAGTAGAAAATATTTGTGATAAATGTGGAAGTGAGCTTATGATTAGGGAAGATGACAATGAAGAAACCATTCGTGAAAGATTGAAAAATTATCACAATATTTCAGAAAACTTGATTGAATTTTATAAAAACAAAGATATTTTATATACCGTAAAATTAAATAATGAATCCAATAAAGTATCAACAGATATTGCAAAAGAAATAGAAGAATATTTGAGAAAATAAAATGTTTAAAAGTAAAAGAAAGTACGAGAAACTATGCTAGGTTTCTCGTCTTTTTGTTTTACGCTTACTTTTTCAGACACATTTTCCAAATAGCTTTTAACATAAAAATCAAGGAATTTCATCGTATTTTCTTTCTTGTTTTGAGTATTGTTCTGGTCCGCAAACCAACTCTTGTTTTCATATATTTTTCTGTTAAGATAAACAAAATGGTAAAGGCAATGCCCATTACAATCATACAATACGCAGTAGACATTTTGTCTAATAAAAAGGAAGCTAAAAATCCCATGAAAGCAGAACATAAATTAGTGAACATATTTTTTGTAGCAAAAATTTTGGTATCAATTTTTGCATTGGTAAAATTTCTGAAATAGCGATTGATAATGGTAAAATATATGCCGTGTGAAAGCCTTGAAGTAATATAGCAAGCCAAAATCACAACAAGCAAAAGGTTGCAAGATGCAGCTTTTAAACCTGCAAAACCTGCAATAATATTACTAATTGATATCGTTAAAGCAATGGTAATAAGGGATTTATTTTTTCTTTTATGATGAAATTCATTTTGCTTTTTAGAAGCATAAGCACTTACAAAAGTTAAAACAGCTGAGATGATTCCTATGCTTGAAGAAGATAAATGAATATCTTGTAAAAGGCTGGTTCTATAATTTAATGAAATGGAGAAAATGCTTGTTAGCAAAGAGGCAGATAGGATTAATGCTTTTAATCTTTCGGATTTTAAAGTATAAGCAAAACCTTCTTTGAGATCTTCGATTTGTTTTGCAACTAATGTTTTTCTATTTGGTGATTTGGATTTTGTAATTGGTTCTATGAAAAACATAGATAAAATGGTGACCAAAACTAAAACTACAAAAGAACAAATCATAGGTAAATAACCATTGATGATAAATAAGTAACCTGCTACGATTTTAGAAATTGCTCCTAAAACATAATAACCAGAGATGCCTTTGGAAGTGATTTTGGCAAAAATATGGCTTTTGTAACGAGAAGCAGGAATGGAAGAATTTAATAAACTTGGTTCTGCAATTCCTTTGATGGTACTGGCTAAAGCAGATAAAAATTTAGCAATTACCAAGTCAAAAAAGCTCCTAGATGCCATAAAGATAAACATATATAAACAATTGATAACATTGGCTAATAAAATAAAGAAAATAATTTCATATTAGTTTTTCTCATTTGTACATCTTTGTTTTTCATATGAATTCTCCAAAAATTTTTATTTGAATTAATTATATCTATGTTTTTTTAAATTGTAAATACTTTTGCTAAAAATAAAAAAAAGGGGAAGAATAATAAGCACCATTACAATCACAAAATCATACAATATAGGAGAAAATAAAATTTAATTGTAAGGAAGTTATGATTATGCAGAATATTAGATATTTTGACCATGCTGCAACAACAGCTTTGGATAATAGAGTTTTTCATGAAATGGTTCCCTATTTGACAGAAAATTTTGGGAATCCTTCATCTTTATATAAAATAGGAAAAGCAAATAAACAGGCAATTCAAATCGCTAGGCAAAAAGTTGCCAATGCTTTGGGCTCTCATCTAAATGAAATTTATTTTACAAGTGGTGGAACAGAAAGCAATAATTTAATTATAAAAGGAATTGCACTTGCGAATCGAAGAAGAGGAAATCATATTATTACAACTAGAATTGAGCATCCAGCTGTTTTGAACACATGTGAATTTTTAGAAAAATATATGGGATTTAGAGTCACATATTTAAGTGTGGATGCAAAGGGAAGAATTTCGTTAAAAGATTTAGAAAGAGCCATTAATCCAAGAACCATTTTAATTAGTGTGATGTTTGCCAACAATGAAATTGGAACGATTCAAGATATCGAAGCAATTGGAAAATTGGCAAAACGTTATGGCGTGTATTTTCATACAGATGCTGTTCAAGCAATTGGAAATGTAGAAATTAATGTTAAAAAATTAGGAATTTCTGCTTTATCCATGTCGGCTCATAAATTTTATGGACCAAAAGGAATGGGAGCAGCTTATATCAGTGAACATGTAAATTTTGTTCGAATGCAAGATGGTGGACATCAAGAAAAAGACAAACGAGCTGGGACAGAAAATGTGGCGGGAATTGTAGGACTTCGGAAAAGCCATTGAAATTGCTCAACAAGAATTAGTCGAATACAATCAAAAACTTATTGATTTGCGAAATTATTATTTTGAACAAATTGAAAAAAATATTCCCTATATTAAAGTGAATGGAGATTTGGAAAATCGCTTAGCTGGCAATAGCAATATTTGTTTTAGAGGTGTAGATGGTGCTAGAATGTTAGAAGAACTTGATCAAGTTGGAATTTGTGCGTCAAGTGGTTCTGCTTGTAGTAGTGGACTTTTAAATCCGTCTCATGTTTTGTTGGCCATTGGTGTTCCAAACAGCTTGGCAAGAAGCAGTTTAAGGGTTACATTTGGTAGGGAAAATACAAAAGATGATGTGGATTATTTGGTTTATCATTTAATCCATATTGTAGGAAAATTGCGATAAAATGAAAAGGGGTTGTAGAAAAAATTAAGTATATTGCGTGAGAAATTTGGGGTAGTTCCCTAAATTTTACTCGCTTCTTTGGGAGAAACTAGAGTTTTTTTTACAATCTCTTTTAAAATTTTAGATTTCTTGTAAAAAAACACTTGACATACTTGCTTTTTGCGCATATAATTTTAGTATAATCAGCTTAAGTAGGAGGAACAAAACAAGAAAATGTTGGATGTAAAAATGTGTCATTTTGAGAATCAATATGCAGATATACCAGATGAAAAGTTGATTGAATTAATAAAAGATGGTGATAAAAGAGCATTAGATTTTTTACTAAATAAATATAAAGATATTGTTGCTATGAAAACAAATCGATTTTTTATCATAGGTGCTGAAAAAGATGATATGATTCAAGAAGGGTTTTGGGGACTGTATAAAGCTATCCAATCCTTTGATCCGGACAAGCAAAATTCTTTTCGTACTTTTGCTAATTTGTGCATTGAAAGGCAACTCATTACAGTAATTAAAACTTCAAATAGGCAAAAAAACATGCCATTAAATTCTTCTTTTTCTTTAAATGTTTCAGCATATGATGAAAATGATGATACAACGGTTTTGGATGTGTTAGATACCAAAACAGCAGAAGATCCTCTAGAAACGATTATAAAAAGAGAATATTATGAAACTGTAGAAGATCGAATACATAAAAATTTGAGTAAATTTGAAAAAGATGTGCTAAATCGATATTTGCAAGGTCAAAGTTATGTTGCGATTGCAAATAGTTTAGATGCCTCTATTAAATCAATTGATAATGCAATTCAAAGAATTCGCAAAAAAGCAACAAAATGTTTAAGTGAAGGAGAGTAAAATTTCCTTCTAAAATATGCTTCTATAGCTCAGTAGGTAGAGCGCAGCCATGGTAAGGCTGAGGTCGCCGGTTCGATTCCGGCTGGAAGCTCCAGAAAAAATTGCACTTGTTGTGCAATTTTTAGTATAAGCCAAAACGATTTGATAACAATTCCAATATTAGAGAAAAAATAAGCCTTACAAAAGATAGGAATTTTTTTATGTAGAATTTATATTATAGGAGGAAAGATGAAACAGAAACGATATTTTTTTTATGCAATCACTGTTTTTATCATGATTCTAGTCATTGGAATACTTACCAATTATGCCGATACAGCCAGAGTAACCACAGGAAAGGAACCTCAATTTTGTGTGAAAATGGTTAGTTCAAATGGCAGTAAAGTAACCTATTTAGGATTAGGTTATAAGGTGATTCGATATGTTGGTGTATCTCCAACTGAACCATTTGAAAATAATATTGGTGTGAAAATGGGAAATTGGTTTATGAAATATGAATTGCCAGAAGAAAAAATAATACAAGTAGAATATGATGCAAAAACAGTAGAAATTACTGACCAAAATGAGATAAATAAAGTGCAAAATATTTTGGTCAATTCTAAATATGATTCTGAATTATGCAAGGGAAGTGCTACTTATCAAATTACATTAGAAGATGAAACATATTATGTAAAAGAAGATTGTATGGAAATACAAAAAGAAGATAAGCAAGCTAAAATCACACAAGAGGATTTAGATATCATTTTGCAAATTATAGAAGGTGCTAAAAATCGTTCATAGCAACAATGCAAATTATCAGCCAGTGCTTAAATGCACTGGTTTTTTTATTAATTATTATTCTCTAAAAAATATATTAAATAAGTTTGGGATTGAAAATTTATCTGAAAAATAAAAAAGTTTTACAAGCTAAGTAAAAAATCCAAAGATAAATAAAAACAGAAAGAAAAAGATAAGAACAAGAAACATAAAACGATTCAAAAATTTTTCTTTTGGTGATGTTGCCACATGAGGAGTTTGTTTTTTTGCTTGTAATTTTGCTTCATAATCATCAATTTTTTTGAGTATACGAGTGATTTCTTTTTTGGAACATTGTGGGCATAAGCCTAACATATAGTTTAGTATTGTAATTTTTCCACAATGTTTGCATTTTCTTTTTTGGCTATAATATTCTTTTCGTCTGGCTTCTTCAGAAGAATTGCAACAAAAAAACATGACATCACCTCCTCTATATTAATTATAATGTTAAATGATTTTTTTTGCAATAGTTTACAACCATTTTTATTACATAATTTATTATGTGAAATTTCAGATTATAGAATAAGTGATTTAGTAGAATATACAAAATAAAAGAATTTGCCCAATACTTAACATAATATTAAGAGCTTGCATACTATATAATAGAGGAGGCCAAAAGAAAAAGTGGAAAATCTATTATATAGTATAGCAGGAATTCTAATACCTTTTCTTGGAACATCACTAGGTAGTAGTTTTGTATTTTTCATGAAGAAAAATATGAGCAGTAGTTTTCAAAAAATGATTGTAGGATTTGCGAGCCGGCGTAATGATTGCAGCAAGTATTTGGTCACTAATTTTACCAGCTGTCGAAATGGCAGAAGCACAAGGTAAAATTTCATGGTTGCCAGCAGCTGTTGGATTTGCATTAGGTGTGATTTTTTTGATTTTTATTAATAAACTAGCTCAAAAGTTAGAGGAAAAAGAAAATGGAAAAAGTTTAAATATGCTTACCTTTTCAGTTACCCTACATAATATTCCAGAAGGAATGGCAGTAGGCGTATGTTTTGCAGGATTTTTGGCTGGAAATAGTGGAATTGCATTACTAGAAGCAATTGTATTGGCAATTGGAATTGCCATTCAAAATATTCCAGAAGGAGCAATTATTTCAATGCCGCTAAAAATGGAGGGAATGAGCAAAAAGAAAGCATTTCTAAAAGGTGTTTTGTCTGGATTGGTAGAACCAATTGCTGCCATGATAACCATATTGCTGATTAATATTGTTGTTCCAATTTTGCCATATTTATTAGCATTTGCAGCAGGAGCCATGATATTTGTTGTAGTGGAAGAATTGGTTCCAGAAATGCATGAAGGAGAAAAATCCATGCTTGGAGTTACAGGCGTAACAATTGGGTTTATTGTGATGATGGTATTAGATATTGTTTTAGGCTAAGTTTTCACTTAGCCTATTTTTAAGAAATTCGATCATCTATAATTTCTGGAATGCTATTACAAGCTTGTAAGTTTAAATCACTTGGTTTAAGGTCAGATTCACTTGAATAAAATAAAGAATGATGTGAAAAAGTGATTTTGCATTTTGTTAGCATTTCAGCTAATTTTTCGTAACATTTGGTAAAAATGCGCATTTTATTTGCAATTACATCAGGAGATAATAAAATTTCGTTTGTGTTTGCACATTTGTTTGATTCAATATAGAAATAGCATAAATTTTGATAATAAGTAGTTGTAAAATCGGATTGTGGGGCTGGTTCTTGGTAAGTAAAATGTTGTGTATCAGATGAATCTTTGGTAGAAAGCGTAAAATCAGTTTGGTAAATAGGTTTAAAAGATTCATCATGAATATTGGTAGAAATTTTCATATCCAATATCGTTTGGCCAATGGTTGAAAAATATTGTTGGAACTTTTGGATTCCCAAATTTTTTGCTAAATCACGAAATTGGCTAGAAAAATTTTTAAAATCACTAGAAGACATGTGTTTTGGATTTTGCCTAATAAGTTTTTTCAAATGTTGCAAATTGATTTGCATATCTTTTGTCAAGTGTGGTGAAGGCTCGTCTGTTTCAAGAGATTCTTTAGGTGGTATATAAGTAGGATTCAAAGTTTCATTATTTTTAAAGAAAGCTTCTGTTAGTGCCTCAAATTTTTCCTCAGAATAAGCATGGTGCTTAATAAGCATTTGTTTGGTTAAATCCATATATTCTTTAGCAATTTCTTTGGCAGGAGTAGAAAAAATATGCTGACTAAATTCTACTAAGTCAGAGCTTTTAAGCAAAATATTTACTTGTTCTGTTGCGTTATGATTTAATTGTTCTAATAAAGTTTCGTAACAAGCTAATGTTTTTTTCTGCGTCTGTAAATCTACATTTGGGCTATACATATTTAATTTTAAATCTTTTATTTTTACCACAAGGCAATTTCTTAATAATATTATATCTTGCATAGAGTCTAAATTCATACTTGAAAACAATCCTTTCTAATCACATAAATATCCTACTATAACAAATTATAACATAGATTTTTTCTGCTGTGTTAAATGTTACCAAAATGTAATATAAAAATCAAGTCGATGAAAAAATATGCAAATGTTATTGACAAAAGAATGGATTTAATAATATAATGAATATGTTAAATTACGACAAAAGAAATCATAAAAAAATACGAAGGAGGAATATATCATGTATATATTCAATAAAGTTACTGTCATTCCGCAACTGCCTGAAAATATGAATCGTTTAAATGAAATTGCCAATAATTTATGGTGGTCATGGAATACAGAATTTTTAAGATTATTTCAAATTATGGATATTGATTTGTGGGAACAAACCAAAAATCCAATCAAATTTCTAAAATCCATCAGCCAAGAAAAAATTGAAAAGATTTCTCAAGATGCAGAATTTTTGCAAGCTTATCAAGAAGTTGTTAAAAATTTTGATAATTATATGAAAAGTACAGACACTTGGTTTAATAAAAATTACCCAAATAACAAAAATGATTTAATCGCTTATTTTTCAGCAGAATATGGATTAGATGAAATCATTCCAATTTATTCTGGAGGATTAGGTATTTTGTCTGGTGACCATTTAAAATCAGCTAGTGATTTAGGTTTGCCATTTGTTGCCATTGGTTTGTTGTACAAAAATGGATATTTTCATCAAAAAATCAATGTTTATGGAGAACAATGCTCAGAATATCATAATATTGATTTATACAATTTACCAATCAATCCAGTCAAAAATGAATCAAATGAAGATGTCATCATTGATATGGATTTAGGCGATCGAAAAATTTTCTTAAAATTATGGCAAATTAATGTAGGAAGAATTAAGCTATATTTGATGGATTCTGATATTGAGCAAAACGATGAAGATTTAAGAAATGTAACAGCGACTTTGTATGGTGGGGACAAGCAAATGCGTATTCGCCAAGAAATTGTACTTGGTATGGCAGGTGTAAAAGCCTTAAAAATATTGGGCTTAAAACCAACCTTATATCATATGAATGAAGGACATTCTTCTTTCTTAATTTTAGAATTGATTAAAAGTATTATGAAAGAAAAACAGATTTCTTTTTCGATGGCAAAAGAAATCACAACAGCCCAAACCGTGTTTACAACTCATACACCAGTTCCTGCTGGAAATGATATATTTGATATTAATTTGGTGGATCAGTATTTCAAAAATTTGTGTGAAAAATTAGGCATTTCAAGAGATGAATTTTTGAAATTGGGAATGAAAGAATGCAACCAATTAGAACCAGGATTTAATATGGGAATTTTGGCTTTGAAAATTGCAGGTAAGAAAAATGGTGTTAGTAAATTACATGGTGAAGTTTCAAGAGAATTATTTAGTGAAGTGTGGCCGAATATTGCAGAAGATGAGTCGCCAATTACTTATGTAACAAATGGTATTCATACTTGTACTTGGCTTGCACCAAAATTAAAAGAATTGTACAATGAATATTTGCCTGCCTATTGGCAAGATAATATCCATTTGGATTCTACTTGGCAAGAAATTGACAACATTCCAAATGAAAAATTATGGGAAATTCATGTTGAACGTAAAAGAAAATTGATAAAATTGATTAAAGCTAATTTATTAAAAAGATTTGAAAATAGCGAATTTGGCTATGATCAAATAATAGAAATGGTAAATGCCTTAAATCCAGAAGCTTTGACAATTGGTTTTGCAAGAAGATTTGCCACATACAAAAGAGCTACTTTGATTTTCAAAGATATTAGCCGATTAACACAAATTTTGAACAATGAGAAAAAGCCAGTTCAAATTATTTTTGCAGGAAAAGCACATCCACAAGATAAAGAAGGTCAAGACCTAATCAAATACATTCATGAAATGTCTTTAATGCCTCAATTTAAGGGAAAAATATTTATTTTAGAAAACTACAATATTGGGATTGCAAGATATTTAGTAAGTCGGTGTAGATGTATGGTTAAATAATCCACGTAGACCAATGGAAGCTTCTGGAACGAGTGGAGAAAAAGCGTCTGTGAATGGTGTCTTAAATTGTAGTATTTTAGATGGTTGGTGGGCTGAAGGATATACAGGAAGCAATGGTTGGGCAATTGGAACCAATAGCTCTTACCATTCTTATGAAGAACAAGATAAAGCAGATAGTAGCAGTTTTTATCATATTTTAGAAGATAAAATTGTGCCAGCTTATTACAAAAAGAATGAAAAAGGCATTTCAGATGAATGGGTAAAATGGATGAAAAAATCCATTAAAACAACAGGTGGAAAATATAGTACATCAAGAATGGTTGTTGATTATGTAAATCAATTATATATGCCATTATGTAATTTAAGCAAAAACCATTTCCAAGACTTAGAAAAAGTAGCAGAATTTGAAAATTGGAAAAAACAAGCTGCTATGAATTGGGATAAAATTGAGATTAAACAAGATAAAAATATTGATAATGCAATGTTTGTTGCAGGAAGTCAAATCACAGTAAGATGTGAAGTGAAATTGCCAAATATAGATGAAACACGAGTAGAAACACAAGTGTATTTTGGTCAAATTCAAGAAAATGGAACTGTGAAAAATGTATTTACACAAGCCATGAAAAAAGTTGGCGAAGATAAACAGCAACATTTATATCAATATGAAACAACTATTAAATTAACAACTGGAGGGAATTTTGGCTATACATTTCGAGTTGTGCCAAAACATGAAATGTTATTAGATCAAGAAAATTTGAATTTAGTTAAATGGATTGAAAAATAAAATAGGAAAAGAAGCTACTAAAACTTGCTTTTCTTCTAAGAAGATAGAGTTTTTTTGTAACTTCTTTTTTGTAATTTTAAAAGTATGAAAAATATTTTACTTTTTATAAAATAGATATTGCTTTTTTGTGCAATTAATGATATATTTTTGAAATATATGGAAAGTTTATTTAATATGGAAAAATTAAGCACAAATTTTAAAGATATTAAAAAATTGAGGAGGCAAAAATAATGGGACTTTTACAAAAAGTATTTAAAAGTTATAGCGAAAAAGAAGTTAAGAGAGTAATGCCAATTGTGCAGAAGATTAATAATTTAGAGCCAGAAATGCAAAAACTAACCGATAAAGAATTGGCTGGAAAAACAGCAGAATTGAAACAAAAATTAGCAAATCGGCTTATCACTTGATGATATCTTGCCAGAAGCCTTTGCTGTTGTAAGAGAAGCGTCAAATAGAGTTTTGGGAATGCGTCATTTTGATGTGCAATTAATCGGTGGTATTATTTTGCACCAAGGTAGGATTTCAGAAATGAAAACAGGAGAAGGAAAAACTTTAGTAGCAACTCTTCCAGCATATTTGAATGCATTAACAGAAAAAGGTGTTCATGTAGTTACTGTTAACGAATATTTGGCTAAAAGAGATAGTGAATGGATGGGAAAAGTCTATAAATTCCTAGGTTTGTCTGTTGGCCTTATTTACAGTAGAATGCCACAAGAGGATAAACATAAAGCCTATAATGCAGATATTACGTATGGAACCAACAATGAATTTGGATTTGATTATTTAAGAGATAACATGGTTATAAACCAAGAACAAATGGTGCAAAGACCACTAAATTATGCGATTGTGGATGAGATTGATAGTATTTTAATTGACGAAGCACGTACTCCATTAATTATTTCTGGAAGAGCAGATAAATCTTCTGATTTGTACAAAAAAGCGGACAATTTTGTGCGTCGTTTAGAAGCCAAAGTTATCATCGAAGAAGATGTCAAAGATTTCGAGCAAATCGAAGACAATGAAAAATACGATTATATTGTGGATTTAAAAGCGAAATCTGCAACATTAACGCAAAAAGGTATCCAAAAAGCAGAAGAATATTTTGGGGTTGAAAACTTTAATGATATTGAAAATTCCGAAATGGTTCATAATGTGAATCAAGCTTTGCGCGCACATGGAATCATGAAAAAAGATATTGACTATATCGTAAAAGATAAAGAAGTGTTAATTGTAGACGAATTCACAGGACGTATTATGTATGGAAGAAGATATAACAATGGTTTGCACCAAGCAATTGAAGCCAAAGAAGGTGTAAAAATAGCTGACGAATCCAAAACATTAGCAACCATTACCTTCCAAAATTACTTCAGAATGTATGAGAAATTATCAGGTATGACAGGTACTGCAATGACCGAAGAAAAAGAATTTCAAGAAATCTACAATTTAGATGTTGTATCCATTCCAACCAACAAGCCACTTATTCGAAATGACCAAGTTGACATTATTTATAAAAACGAAAAAGCCAAATTTAATGCGGTTGTAGAAGATATCAAGCAAAGCCATGAAAAAGGACAGCCTGTTTTGGTTGGTACGACTTCGATTGAAAATTCTGAAAAAATTAGTAAACTTTTGAACAAAGCAGGACTTCCACATGAAGTTTTAAATGCGAAAAACCATGAAAAAGAAGCTGAAATCATTGCCCAAGCTGGTAAATTGGGAGCTATAACCATTGCAACTAATATGGCAGGTCGTGGAACTGACATTATTCTTGGTGGAAATAGCGAATATTTGGCAAAACAAGAAATGCGAAAATTAAAATATTCTGATGAATTAATTGAGCAATCTACGGCTTTTAACGAGACAGATGATGAGAAAATTTTAGAAGCTAGAAAAAAATATAAAGAATTGGCTGAAAAGTACGAAAATCAAATTAAAGAAGAAAAAGAAAAAGTAATTCAGGCTGGTGGGTTAAAAATAATTGGTACAGAAAGACACGAATCTCGTCGTATTGATAATCAGCTTCGTGGTCGTAGTGGACGTCAAGGAGACCCTGGAGAAAGCCGTTTCTATCTTGGTTTAGACGATAATTTGTTAAAAATATTTGGAGGGGATATTATCACTAAAATTTTTGACAGAGGAAATGTTCCAGAAGACATGCCAATTGAAGTCAAACTTGTTTCAAAATCCATCGAAAATGCACAAAGTAAAGTTGAAGGAAAAAACTTTTCAATTCGAAAACATATTTTGAATTATGATGATGTGATGAATGTGCAAAGAGAAATTATTTATAACGAAAGAAAAAAAGTCCTAGAAGGTGCTAATATTCGTGAAAATATCATTGGTATGATTGAAGATGCGTGTGAAGAAATTGTGGCAACTTACAGCCAAGAAATCGAAGATGGCACTTTGCAAAAAGAGGCTTTTACAAACGAAGTACAAACTTCTTTGAATTTGGAAAAAGTAGAAGCACTAGAAAAAGAAAAATTAGACAGCGTAGAAATTTTAGCTGAATTAAAAGAAAAGGCGCTTGCTTTATATGAGAAAAAAGAGCAAGAAATTGGTGAGCCAATTCGTGAATTAGAGCGTGTGGTTGTTTTGAAAATTGTTGACGCAAAATGGATGGATCATATAGATAGCATGGACGAATTAAAGAATGGAATAGGACTTCGAGCTTATGGTCAAAAAGATCCAGTTGTACAATATCGTATGGAAGGTGGCGAAATGTTTGAAGAAATGAATCTTCAAATTAAATTGGAAGTTGCCAAAATTATGCTTCATATTGTGCGTAATCAACGTACGATTAAAAGAGAATCCAATGTAGAAATTACATCAGAAGGCTTTGATAAATCTGCATTAGAAACGGTTCATTTGGACCAAAATACAGGACTTCCACGGTAGTACACCAGCTGATTCTAAACCACAACCAATTGTTAATCAAGGACCAAAAGTTGGTCGAAATGACCCTTGCCCATGTGGAAGTGGTAAAAAGTATAAGAACTGCTGTGGAAGAAATCAGTAATATCAAGGGTTACAAGAAATGAACAATATGCTAAATATGATAAAAAATAGTCATTTGACAGCGATTTGACATCGGTAGATTAAAATATGGATGTCAAAACCATAAAAGCATTGAAAATACTACATTACAGGCTCGATGTCAATATTGATAATAGTAAAGAGAGTTAAACATTTTTATATGTATAACTCTTTTTTATTTGCTAAATTAAATATTTGGAGGTAAAACTATGGTCAATGTGAGAAAGAGAGGGAACGGTTATCAATACTATTTTGAAATCGCACCAGTTGATGGAAAAAGGAAACAAAAGGTGAAATCGGGATTTAAAACAAAGTCAGAGGCTTATAATGAACGAATGAAAGCATATAATGAGTACAGGACATTCATTTACACCAAAAACAATATCTTATAGTGATTATTTAGATTATTGGATGAAGGAGCATTGTGAAATAAATTTGAAGTATCATACAATACAAGCATATAAAAATATCATAAAAAATCATATTAAACCAAGATTAGGATTTTATAGATTATCACAAATAACAACATCAACACTTCAAGAATGTGTAAATAATATTTATGTAGAAAGAGGCTTTTCAAAAAATTTCTTGAAAAACATATTAAAAGTATTGAAAACATCATTTGGATATGCCACAGATGTTGTTGGATTTGTTAAGGAAAATCCTGCATTAAAAGTTAGGCTTCCTAAATATGATATACCAGATGAAGATCCAGCTCATATTTTTACAAAAGAAGAAATTACTATGATATTAGAAAGATTTAAAAATAATCACGCATTTTATTATGCAGCTTTGACAGCATATTATACAGGACTTCGAGTTTCGGAAGTATTTGGATTAACTTGGGATGATATAGATTTGGAAAATAGAGTTATAAATGTTAGCATACAGTATATGATAAGCCAAAAGATGATAAAGGCAGATGGTATATTGGAACTACTAAAACTAAACAAGGAACAAGACAAATTAATATGAGTACAACATTATATAATGCTTTATTGAATTATAAAAAGAAACAACAGTATATGAAGAAATTGTATGGTAAAGAATATTTAACTTATCATTTTGAAGATGTACTAAATAAATATGGAAAAGTAGTAGAACAACGAATAGTGAAAAATATAGGGAATGTTTTACAAATAAATAAGGCAGATATGGTATTTACAAGACCTAATGGAAAATATGTAGGTAGAAATATTTTAAACTATCCATTTAAGATAATTCATAAAGAGCTTGGCATTGAAAATTGTAGATTTTATGATCTAAGAGGAAGTTATGCAACAATTAATTTAAGAAATGGTATAGAAATTAGAGATGTTGCAGATATTTTAGGACATAAATATATAGAAACTACAGAAAATTTTTATATATCAAGTACTGATGAAACAAGAAAAAATGTAAGCGATGTATTTGATAGTCTAATAAATTCTAAAACAATTAATGATATTATTAAATATGAAATTGCTTATTAGAGTATGAAGCTAGTATAATTACTGGCTCTTTAAAATATTAGGAAAAAAGATATAAATTTTTGTAAAATTGAGACCATCAATTTAAAGTATGATATAATGTTTGACAAATAGAGTAAAAAAGGAGTTGCGATTATGATTGAAAAATGGGAAGTATTAGATAATAATGGTAATCCAACTGGAGAAATAATGGAAAAATATGATAAGAAAGTTTTTGATAGAGGATTATATCATCTAGGAACTGATGTATGGATAATAAATAGTGAAAATAAAATACTAATTCAAAAAAGATCTGAAAATAAAAGATTAGAGCCTAATGTTTGGGCTATGACAGGTGGCTCTGTTATTGTAGGTGAAAATTCTTTAGAAACTATTGTTAGAGAAGCTAAAGAAGAATTAGATATAGATATAAATCCTAATGAATTAAAATTTATAACAAAATTTAAAACGGGAAATGTGTGGATAGATACATATATTTTAAAATATGATTATGATATATCAAAAATGAAATTTCAAGCAGATGAAGTATCTGATGCAAAATGGGCAACTTGGGAAGAAATTAATACATTAGTTGATAACGGAGAATTTATAAAACATAGATGGGAATTTGTTAATCAATTCCTTAAAGAAGAAATTGAAAAAAGGGGAAAATAATGAGTACAAAAATATTTTTATTTGATTTTGATGGAACAATTGTAACAGAAGATATTTTAGATGTAGTATGTGATATTGTTGGAAAAAAGGAAGAATCAAGACTAATTAATGAAAAAGTTAGAAGCGGAGAGTTAAAAGGATTAGAGCCTTTATGTGATAGAATTAATTTTCTAAAAGGTGTTTCTTACCAAAAGATAAAGGAAAAATTAAGTAAAGAAACCTATTTGAGAAAAGGTACTATTGAATTATTTGATTATTTGAAAAGAAATAATTTTACCACAATACTTTCTTCTGGAAACATTACACCAGTATTAAAATTTTATCAAGAATTGTTAAATATAGATTATATCTTTGGAACTAATCCAAAAATGAATGGTGAATTAATAGAACAAATAGATATATCAGATTTTTCTAGTAAAGACTTTAAATATGATGCTTGTTTAAATGTTATTAATAAATTAAAAGTAGAAAAAAACAATATATATGGTATAGGTGACTCTATAGTTGATAAAAAGATGCTGTCTTTAGCCAGACATAAATTTGCAATTAATCCCAAAGGAGGATTAGAGGAATTTGTAGATATTGTTATTCAAGATGATATAAGTGATATTATTAAGTATATATAAAGATAGATATTATATTTAGAAATTTGTTTATAAAGGTTGTACTTTTTTTATAAATGCTATATACTAAATGAAGAAAATGAATGTAAACATTGTTTGCATTTTGTTTGCAAAATGTTTTCATAGTTTTAAATAAAATCTCTGAAATGCTTGAAAAATGGGGATATTTACCTATGCAAACAAAGTGAAAATAAAATATAGAAATGTTATCATTTGTGGTAGCATTTCTTTTATAACTATAAAAAAACGTATTGTAAAAATATATTAAAAGTTTTGAAAAACTGTTTTAGAATAGCAACAGATGTATATGGATTTATAAGATATAATCCAACATGAACTTTAAAACTGCCTAAAATAGAAGATAGTAAGGCTTTTAAGAGCTTTTATTACAAGTTGTTTTACTGGAATGAGAACAGGAGAAGTTTGTAGCTTAACTTGGGATGATATAGATTTCGAAATATGGAGGAAATAAATGATGTTTGTTAATTTAACGCAAAAAGAAAAAGAAGGTAAATATGCAGAATTAATTGAATATGCTAATAAAATAAAAAATGAAGCTTTAAAAAATGCTTGTTTAAAAATATTAAATGATTATAAATCCAAACTATTTGTAAGAGGAGCAGGACATGATGGTATTGAACAAATTAAATATGAAAGAACTCATCAATGTTTTGATGGTGGATTATTAGACCATACATTAAATGTTACAAAAAATGCCTATAACATTGCATCCATATATAAAGATAAAGTTGATATGGATTTAGTCATATTTGGAGCAATATTACACGACATAGGAAAAACTAAAATTTTTGATAAATGGAATGAAAATGATGAAATAAAATCCAACCTAAATTATTCATATCTATTAGTTGATTATGTATATTTAGGTGAACAAATAGCAGAAAAGTATTTGGATAAAGAAGAAATATCTGAAAAGTTAAAGTATCAAGCTCTCCATATAATTGCAACACATATGGATACAATGGATAAACATATGGCAGAAGCATATATTGTAAGCTATGCAGATTCAATAGATGCAGATGTAGAAAATATAATATGCTATCCAAGAAATGCAGTTAATCCAAT
>CAOKQM010000026.1 GCA_948470875.1 uncultured Clostridium sp. | reverse complement strand
AAGAAAATCAAAGCTTTCCGCTACCCAAAAAGATTCTGCTATTGCATTAGGATGACGACTATAATTTGTGGTGATTTTGGTAGGATGATTGTGGATATTTTCTTTTGAGATACTTAGATTTTTTGGCAACCGTTTTGAGGTGTCAGTTTCATAGTAGGCGATTGAAGAAGAATTAATCGTAATCAATCCAGTAAATGATGTGTTAGGATTAACCATGTCAACAGAAAGTTTGTGTAATGTAATAAATTTTGGCATGTATTGCCCTCCTTTCATAAAAGCAAGGTTTATGAGTTTCGAAAATCTACTCTTGACCAAGGTAGATGTTGCACAAAATATGTGTATATAACTATAGTATAATACATTTACATAAAATTGTCAAGAAACTAGAAACGTGAGTTTGGTTGTAAAATCAAGAGGGATGTCGAAAATTGCGATGAACGATAATTGACATGGATAAAATAATGTGATATATAATAAATATTCAATTTTTTAAATATCTTTGGCATATCTGCCGAAAATTTCACAAAATGAAAAAAAACTCTTGATTTTTTTGGGATTTATAATAAAATAGTAATGTTTAAAACAAATGCTAATATAAATAATTCTTGAAGGGGGACAAAAACGTGAAAATCATTTTGGATGCAATGGGTGGAGATAACGCTCCAGAGGCTAATATAAAAGGCGCTGTAAGAGCAGCACAAGAAATCGAAGCAGATATTATTTTAACAGGAAATGAAGAAATCATTAATCAAAAAGTGAAAGAATTTTATGGAAAAGATAATATTACTGAAGTTTCAAGTAAAATTACGATTCGTCATACTACTGAAAAAATTGAAATGGAAGATATTCCAACACAGGCTATTCGAGGAAAAAAAGACTCATCAATGGTTGTAGGCTTTAATATGTTAAAAAAAGAGGAAGGAGATGTATTTATATCAGCAGGAAATTCAGGTGCACTTTTGACAGGTGCGACTTTGTTGGTTGGTAGAATTAAAGGGATTGATCGACCAGCAATTGCGCCAATTTTGCCAGCACATCATGGAAAATTTTTGCTGATGGATGCAGGTGCTAATACAAATTGTAAACCACTAAATTTAATTCAATTTGCGCAAATGTCAAATATTTATTTGAAAAATACATTGGGATTAGAAAATCCACGAATTGGATTGCTAAATATTGGTACAGAAGAAACCAAGGGTAACGAATTAATGAAAGAAACATATACTTTATTAAAAGAAAAGGCTGTAGAATATGGTTTGAATTTCGTTGGAAATGTGGAAGGAAGAGATTGTTTTTCTGGTGAAGTAGATAGTGTGATAACCGATGGATTTACAGGAAATGTATTTTTGAAAACAGTAGAAGGTGTTGGAAAATTAGTAAAGGTAAGTTTAACAGAAAGTCTGACCAAAAATATTTTGAGAACCATTGCAACTGTGCCATGTTTACCAGCAATTAACCAATTTAAGAAAATGACAGATTACAAAGAATACGGTGGAGCATTATTTCTAGGAGTCAAAAAACCAGTTGTAAAAGCACATGGAAGCAGTGATGAATTCTTATTCTATACAACCCTAAAACAAGCCGAAAACTTTGTAAAAAGTAAAGCAGTTGAAAAAATGATTCAAGAATTTGAAAAGGCGTAAAAAATGTCGTGAAAAATTTTGCAAAGCAAAATTTTACTCGAATAAAATAAAAGGAAAAAACAAGAGAAGAAATTGATCGTGAAAAATTTGCAAAGCAAAATTTTACTCGAGTAAAATAAAAGGAAAAAACAAGAGAAGAAATTGATCGTGAAAAATTTTGCAAAGCAAAATTTTACTCGAATAAAATAAAAGGAAAAAACAAGAGAAGAAATTGATCGTGAAAAATTTGCAAAGCAAAATTTTACTCGAGTAAAAATAAAAGGAAAAAATTATTCTAAAAAAATCAAATAAGTACTTGACATTTACTAAAACATATAATAAAACTAAGTTATCAAAAAACGGAAGAGCAAAAAGCTTTTCTAAAATATAAATTTGAGAATCAAAAAGGAGGATAAAAAATGAGCAGTGAAGAGGTTTTTGAAAAAGTAAAAGCTATCATCGTTGAGCAATTAGGTGTAGCAGATACTGCTGTAACAATGGAAGCATCTTTTATCGATGATTTAGGGGCAGATTCTTTAGATATTGTAGAGTTAGTAATGGCTTTAGAAGAAGAATTTGATATTGAAATTCCTGACACAGATGCTGAAAAAGTAGTTGCTGTAAGTGATGTTGTAGAATACATTAAAGAAAATGTTTAGACTTAAGATAAAACAAATGGATCGCATAAGGCGGTCTTTTTTATATACTCAGAATAAAATAAATGAATAATCTTGGTATATAAAAACACTTATTTTACCTAATAAAATTTGCGCACGAACCAATGGCTTTTTTATTCGATATTTCAAAATATTAACTTTTAAAAATTTTTAAATGAATGCTTTATTTTTTTAGGGAAATAGTTGAAAAATTGAAAATAATGTTATATAATAAAGCCACAATTTTGGAGGAATAAATTAAATGAAAAATCAATATAGAACACATAGTTGTGGTGAATTAAATATTAAAAATATAGGGCAAGAAGTGCGTTTGGCAGGGTTTGTACAAACCATTCGAAATCTAGGAAAAATGAAATTTTTGGATTTACGTGATGAAAATGGAATTACACAAATTGTATTGAATGAGGAAAGTAATTTAGTTGAAAAATGCGAGGATTTGAACAAAGAATGTACCATTACGGTTTGTGGAAAAGTGGTGGAAAGAAGTAGCAAAAATCCTAAAATTCCAACAGGTGAAATCGAAGTTGTTGCAAATGATTTAAACGTACTTGGGAAATGTAAACCGAATCTTCCTTTTGAAATAAATAGTGAAGGACAAAATGTTCGTGAGGATTTGCGATTGGAATATCGCTTTTTAGATTTGCGAAATGAAAAAATTCATCAGAATATAAAACTTCGTTCTAAAGTACTAAAGGATTTTAGAAATGAAATGGATAAATTGGGTTTTACAGAAATCCAAACACCAATTTTAGCCAATTCTTCACCAGAAGGAGCTCGCGATTTTTTGGTGCCAAGTAGACTTCATCCAGGCGAGTTTTATGCGCTTCCACAGGCACCTCAGCAATTTAAGCAATTACTTATGGTTTCTGGATTTGAGAAATATTATCAAATTGCACCATGTTTTCGTGATGAAGATCCACGTGCTGATAGGTCTCCAGGTGAGTTTTATCAATTGGATTTTGAAATGGCATTTAGCACACAAGAAGATGTTTTTAATGTGATAGAAACCATTATTCCAAATGTATTTAAAGAAAATTCAGATTGGAAAGTGGATGAAGGTCCGTTTGTGAGAATTCCTTATCAAGAAGCCATGGAAAAATATGGAACCGATAAACCTGATTTGAGGAATCCACTGCTTATTTGGGATTTGACTAATATTTTTAAAGGAACAGAATTTAAGGCATTTGAAGGTAAAACAGTAAAAGCAATTGTGGTGGAAAATGCAGCTCAAAAACCACGTAAATTTTTTGATGCAATATCAGAATTTGCGATTTCAGAGTTGGAAGCCAAAGGTTTGGCTTGGGTAAAAGTAGACCAGGAAATGAAATTAAATGGTGGAATTAGCAAATTTATAGAAAATGAAAGAAAAGTTCTAATTTTTGAAAAAATGAATGTACAGCCTGATTCTGCTATTTTCTTTGTGGCAGACGAAAAAGAGAAAGCTCAAAAAATTGCAGGTGGAGTTCGTATTAAATTGGGAGAAGAATTTGATTTAATAGAAAAAAATATTTACAAATTTTGTTTTATTGTGGATTTTCCAATGTATGAATTATCAGACGAAGGAAGTATTGATTTTAATCATAATCCATTTTCGATGCCACAAGGTGGAATCGAGTCTTTGGAAAATCAAAATCCATTGGAAATTTGTGCGTATCAATATGATTTGGTTGGAAACGGCTATGAATTAGCCTCTGGAGCAGTTCGAAATCATAGCCAAGAAATTATGATAAAAGCATTTGAAATGGCTGGTTATAGTGAGGAAGACGTAAAAAAACGTTTTGGTGCTTTATTTCATGCATTTCAGTTTGGTACACCACCACATGCAGGAGCAGCAGCAGGAATTGACCGAATTATTATGTTATTAGCAGAAGAAAATTCAATTCGTGAAGTGATTGCATTTCCAAAAAATAAAAAAGCACGTGATGTAATGATGAATGCGCCATCACAAGTTTTCGAAAAGCAATTAGAGGATATTCACATAAAATTAACATAATATTAGAATGCTATAATATCATGAAAAATAGAACAATTTAAAAAAGAGAGGATGTAAAAAATGAAAAAGGTAGTTTTGTCATGTGTGATAAGTTTTCTTATTTTAATGATAAATCAGTGCTCTTTTGCTACGACAGCTACTGTAAATATTGAAGCTGTGCGTGTTAGAGAATCTGCTTCAACCAATTCAAATATTATAACGGTTGTTTATGAAGATGATGAAGTCGAAATTTTAGAAGAAAATGAAGGCTGGTATAAGCTAAAATATGAAGATAAAATTGGTTTTGCGAAAGCTGAGTTTTTTGTAAAAAAAGAAAAATCAGAAGAAAATAAAACACAAAATAAAGCTGTGGCACAAAATGAGACACCAAAAGAAACTGTTGCAAATACAGCACAAACTCCAGAACAATCAGATATTGTGCCAAATGAAAATGAGCAAGCAATGGCACAACAAGAATGGAAGATTGGAGAAAATATAGTTTTACCAAGTACTGTAAAACTTAGAAACCTTCCTAATTTAGCAATAAATTCTAAAATAGAAATAACGCAAGGAACCAATATAACAATTGAAGCAAAATTGGGAAATTGGTATAAAATAACGAACCAAACAATAACTGGATGGGTTACAAAATCAAAACTTAGTCAAGAAACGGTGATGGCTGAGCAAACACCAGTTGTAAATAATCCACCTGTTAATACAAAACCAAAGGAGCCAAAAACGCCGGAAAATACAGCACCTACACAAACTGTTGTACCAGAACAACCAGCTGAAAAGCAACCAGAACAACTGAAGCAAGAACCAAAACAGGAGACCAATAAAACAGCAGTTGTAATTGTAGAAACAGCAAGAGTCAGAAAAAAAGCTTCAACCAGTTCAGATATTGTCGAAGTATTGGATGAAGGCGACGTAGTAACCATTACAGGGGAAGAAAATAATTTTTATCAAATAACGTCTGAAAAAGTAAATTCAGGCTATGTGAGTAAATCGTTGTTAAAACAAAAAGAAGTAAGCTCAAGAAGTATGACAGAAGAAAGAGAAAATGAGGCAAGTAGTCAAGTAAATAACGAAGTTAAGCAGGATTTATTGCCACAAGAAAATACAAAATTAAAAGCAAGTGATATAGCTAAATTTGCAAAACAGTTTTTGGGTTATCCATATAAGTTGGGTGCTAGTTCACCAGAAAAAGGGTTTGATTGTTCTGGATTTACACGTTATGTATTTGGATATTTTGGGTTTTCATTAGGGCAAGTTGCAGCAAGTCAAACTTCATTAGGTACAATAGTGGAAAGACCCAATTTGCAGATAGGGGATTTGATTTTGTTTTATGATGAAGCAAAATCGAAAATTGGACATTGTGGAATTTTTATGGGAAATGGAGATTTTATTCACAGTGCGAACCCACAAAGAGGAGTGGTTATGGATAACTTAAATAGTAATTCATATTATGCGGAAAGATTTGTAACTGCTAGAAGAATCGTAGAATAAATTGCTGGGGGCTAAATTTTTAAGAAAAGGAGATTTAGCCATGAATCAATTAATAAAAATAGGAATTATAATTATAATTGGATGGGGGCTTTTTTTTAATATGGCCTTCATTTTTTCATTTGATAAAAAATATCCAGAAAAGTGTGATTTGACAGCCATTGCAAAAGTTGTGAGCATGAAGAAAGAAAAGCAAAATTCGAATTGTTATACTGTAAAAATAACAAAAGCTGACAGAAAGTCGCTAAAAAATACAAAAATAATTTTGTATACAACAAAAGAAAAAAATTTCAAATATGGCGATATTGTTCAGATTTTAGGTAGTTTTTCCAAAGGCGATGTGGCGAGAAATTATAAAGGGTTTAGTTATCGAAATTATTTAAAACAAAGCAAAATTTATGGAAGTTTGTATGGTAAAGAAGTAAAAGTGTTAGGACATGAAAATGGTTTGGTAGAAAAAATATATTGTCTAAAAGACAAATTGTATCAAACCTTGGACCAGATTTATGAAGAAAATACGAATGCTTTTTTAAAGGGGATTTTGTTAGGAGACAGTAGCATGCTAGATGATGAAATTAAGGAAAGTTTTAAGCAAAGTAGCATGTCTCATGTGCTTGCAATTTCTGGAATGCACGTTTCTTATGTTATCTTTGGTGTGCAAGTAATTTTAGACAAATTTATCAATAGTAGAAAATTAAAAAACTATCTCATTCTTGTGATATTAGCATTTTTTGTAATCATTACAGGAGGTGCGCCATCGTGCTTGAGGGCTTGCATTATGAGTGGGATGCTTTTTATAAGTCAGAATTTTTATCGCAAAAATAATGTGTATGCAAGCATCGTATTTACATTTATTATGCTTTTATTTATGAATCCATACCACATTTTTGCAGTAGGAATGTGGCTTTCTTTTGGAGGAACATTGGGAATTATATTGTTTCATCAATTTTTGAAAAGATTCATAGAATGTAAATTTAAGTTAAAATCTAAATTTATAAAAGCATTTATGGAAGTATTTTTGGTTAGTTTTGCGGCTCAGATTTTAATCGTTCCCATTATGATTTATTGTTTTAATACAATTTCTCTTACTTTTTTTGTATCGAATTTGCTAATTTATTTTTTAGTGGGACCAATGCTTGGTTTAGGCTATATTAGTTTGATTGTTGGAATGTTTTTTTTGCCAATTGGTAAAGTGATTGCAATTTTGGAAGATTTTTTTGTTATGATTTTGTTTAAAATTGCAGAATTTTGCAGTAGATTGCCATTTTCAAAAATTTATTTAGCAACACCAGATTTTTGGATGATAATTTTGTATTATGTTGTAGTGACAAGCCTTGTATGGTTGTTTTCAAAGAAAAAAATAAGATTTTTACGCTTTATTTTAAGTAATGAAATCGCAGAAATTTCGCAAAAATATTGGAGAAAAATATTAGCATGTATTACATTAATACTTATACTGTTTGGAACCTTAAAATCGATTCCACAAGATTTGAAGATTTATTTTGTGGATGTAGGACAGCGGTGATTGCTCTGTGATTCAAACGGCATTTGGCAAAAATATAGTTATAGATGGAGGAAATAATAAAGATTATGATTATGGAGAAAAGGTAGTTGTTCCATATTTATTGGACCGAAAAATTACCAAAATTGATTTTTTAATGGCTTCTCATGCTGATGCAGACCACATTGGAGGCTTGTTTGCGGTTTTAGAAAATTTAGAAATTGAAAATATTATTATTGGGAAACAAGATAGCGAGTATGAAAATTGCAAAGAATTTTTAAAATTGGCAAAATCGAAAAACGTAAAAGTGATTTCTGTGCAAGCAGGAGATGTTATCAAAATTGATAAACACAGTCAATTCCAAATTTTGTGGCCAGATAGTCAAAACATGATTTCTGAAAATGGAATCAATAATAATTCTATTGTAGCAAAATTAGTTTATCAAAATTTTAGTATGCTATTTACAGGTGATATTGAAGAAATTGCAGAAAAACAGATTCTCCAAAAATATAAAAATACAAAAATGTTAGATTGCGATATTTTAAAGGTCGCACATCATGGCTCGAAGTCGTCATCAATTCAAGAAATGTTGGAGAAAAACACACCAAAAGTTGCAGTTATTGGGGTTGGAGAAAATAATTATGGACATCCAAATCAAGATGTAATTTCAAGATTAGAAAATTTGCGGAAGCAAAATATTTCGAACAGATTTAGAAGGAGAAATTAGGATAAAAGTAAATGCTAAGGCCAAATTTCAAGTGGATACGCAGATAAAAAATAAGGATTGAAAAAATTTCTAAAATATGGTAAAATACAAACAATTAAAATTAGAAACAATAAACCTTGCTTTTAAAATTGAAAAGAGGTGACAATAATGAAGGAAAAATTAAATTACGAAACAATTGAAGATGTTTTTTTGCCAGAGGAAACAATTGTGCCAGTAGATGCGCCCAAATATCCAGAAGCCGTTTTGGATAAAATGGACTTAAAGCAGCGGTGCAAGGAAATTTACGAAGGCGTAGTTTTGTGACAAATGCAAAACCTGACTTTTGGGTCAGGTTTTCTTTGTTATACACTTGCTATTTTTTGATAAAAATGCTATAATAAAAATAGTTTTTTTAAGAAAGGAATCAATCAAAATGATTAGAGCAATTGTAAGATATATATATGAATTAATCGATAGAAACAAATATATATTTTTTATTTTAGTCGCTTTGATTTGTGTTATGTCATTAAGTTTAGGGATTTATATTCAGTTTTTTTATAAATATTCTGACATTGATCCACTTATGATAGGAATTAATATTGGAGCTAAAAAAACAGCAGAAGAATATGCTTTTTTGGAAAGTAATTTTGATGGATTATTTAATAATAAGTTACAAGGAAATGAAGAAGAGGCAAGAGTGGAAAAACTGGAAAATTCAAAAGAATTGGTTTATACAGCATATCATTTGGTCAATGAAGATGAAACCTATTATAATGTAAATGCACAAATTCCAATACTGAATATCGATTCAGAAGTAGCCAAAAAAGTAAATACACAAATACGAGATGAATACTATAATCAAGCCAATTCAATTATGAGACAAACCCAAGGAAATACGGTATATACAGTTACATATGCAAGTTATATCAATTCTGATATTTTATCAATGGTGATAAAATCTTCTTTAAAAGAGCAAGGTAAATCTGAAAAAGTGACAATTAAAACTTATACCTATAGTCTCAAAAGAGAAAATTTGGTATCTTTACAAGAGTTAATTGGGATGAAAAAAACAACACCAGAAATTGTCCAAAAAACGATTCATGACGAAGTCAAAAAAGCTTATGAAAATGCTAAAATAATAGCAAGTGAATACGGAAACTTATATGAAAGAGATTTAAAAAGTGAGCGTTATGATATAAAAAATGCAAATGTATATTTTTTAACAGACGATGGACATGTGTATATTGTTTATCCATATGGAAATGAAGATTATACCAATGAAAGAGATATTGTGATTTTTTAAGGGGGAAATAAGTTGAAAAAATTAATTGTATATGGGATAACAGTTATTTTTACCATTGTGATTTTGGGAAATTTAAAACTATATGGAACAGAAGAGGCGAATCATCAAATTCAAACCAATGAGCAAAATCATTTGCAAGCAAATGCGAGAGTTATAAAAACAGGAGAAATCAAGCAACTTCAAACAGGTTCAATTGTGGATACTATGCAAGAAGTTACTTTAGAAATTTTAGATGGAGAATACGAAAATAAAAAGTTTACAACAATGTATAATTTATCTTATGATATTGATGGAAAAATTTTGGGTTATGAATTAGAAGTTGGCGATAAAGTTACTGTTCAGATTTCTGATAATGAATTGGGAGAGATTACGGTTACAGTTCAAGATATTGTCAGAAATACACATATTATGTTGATGTTTGGATTATTTTTATTAAGTATTGTTTTGATTGGAGGAAAGCAAGGAATTAAAGCAATTATTGGTTTATTAATTACAATTCTTGCAGTTTATTTTGTATTAATCAAAGGAATTTTTGCAGGGTACGATGCAATTGGAATGACAATTTTGACAGCTGCCCTTGTGATTATACTTACCTTTATTGTGATTGGCGGATTTAATAAAAAGATATTAACAGCAGCTTTGGGAACATTGGGAGGTGTTATTTCAAGTGGAATTTTTGCAAGCATTTTTAGTCATTTAACAAAGCTTTCTGGAGCGTGTGAAGATGCTATTCAGCTTAGTATGAATATGACGACAATTCATTTTAATTTTCGCGATTTAATTTTTGCAGGAATTGTAATTGCTGCTTTAGGAGCTTGTATGGATGTTGGAATGTCAATTGCTTCAAGTTTAGATGAAATAAAAATGAAAACCAAAAATATTTCTTGGCAAGAATTGTTTAAAAGTGGAATGAATATTGGAAAAGATGTGATTGGTACAATGACAAATACCTTAATTTTGGCTTATGTTGGTGGAGCCCTTACTTTGATATTATTGTTTTTAGCTTGTAATATGCAGTTTACAGAAATTTTGAACAAAGAAACTATTGCAGAAGAAGTAATTTCAGCTTTAGCAGGAAGTATGGGTGTTGTATTTACAGTGCCAATAACAGCAATAATTTATGCTCTTTTGAATCGCAAAAAAACGTATTACAAAATCGAATCAGAAAATAAAATTAATGGGAAAAGAAGTTTAAAATTATAAAGATTAAGTAAACTGAATAAAATGTCGAAAATAAGAGGCAAAAAATACTTGAAATATAGGTGAAAATATGGTATAATACAAATTATGGTAACTAGTTGTAATTTCATATAGAGGAGGGATTTTATGCGGTATGCCGTAAAAATCAAAGAAATATTAAAAGACTTAAAATATAGTCAGCATTCAGAATCTTTTATGGTGGAAATATTGGAAAGCTATCCATCTTTATTAAAAAAAGTTTCGGAATATATTGAAAAAGGGGCAAAAGAAATTGAGATTCAGAAGACAAGAAGTGTTGAAAAACCAAAAGTGTTTTTTCAGAAAGAATTAAAAAAAGTGACATTGTATGTCTATTTTGGCTGAATCTTACAAAATAAGGGGAATCTTAGAATGAATCAGATTCCTCTTTTTGTATCTTAAAAATCTATTTTTAAGGAGGTGATGAAAATGAATTATACAATAAAACAAATTAATTTAATTGCAATTTTTATAACAGTAGTAATTGTTTTTATTTTGTTTTTGGGGCAAAAAAATATAGCTAAACCAAGTTTAGACATATTTTTTTCTCAAAAGAAGATAAGTTCAATTTCAAATTCCTAAAATATTTTTACATTTTTCAATTTGTTCTTTGGTGGGAGCAGACACATTTTCTAAATCATATTTTTTTCCGAGCTCGTCCCATTTGAATTTTCCCAAATTGTGATATGGTAGAATTTCAACTTTTTGTACAGTTTTTAAAGTGTCGATAAATTGTTTTAGTTTTTTTAGGTCATTTTCATTATCTGTAAAACCAGGAACCAAAACTTGTCTGATCCATATTGGAATAGAATGCTCACTTAAATAAGTTGCAAAGTTTAAAGTATTGGTATTGGGCGCACCAGTTAAATCGATGCATTTTTGGTTATCAATATGTTTGATGTCAAGCAAAACTAAATCAGTAAAGTTCAATAATTCTTTGATTTTATCAGTCAAAGGTAAACTTCCAGAAGTATCTAGCGCAGTGTGAATTCTTTTCGCTTTTGCTTCTTTGAAAAGTTCTGTGATAAAAGGTGTTTGCAATAAAGGTTCACCACCAGAAACAGTGATTCCTCCACTTGAAACATCCATATAGGGTTTTAAGCGCATGATTTGTTGCATAACAGATTCCACCGAATATTCCACACCTTTTGAAACATCCCAAGTGTCTCGATTGTGACAATATTTACATTTTAAAGGGCAACCTTGCATAAAGATAACGAATCGAATACCTGGTCCATCAACGGTTCCAAATGATTCAAATGAATGAATTCTTCCTATGATTTGCATTTTTATTTTTCCTTTCCTTAAAAAGAGAGTGAATCAAAAACTCTCAAATTCAATTTTGATAAAAAATGGGGCACGTTTTTTTTCGTGCCCTTACTTGTTATATTGACTCATGAATGGTTCGATTGATTACATCTAACTGTTGTTCACGAGTAAGTTTTGTAAAGTTTACTGCATAACCAGAAACACGAATCGTAAGTTGTGGATATTTTTCAGGATGTTCCATTGCATCTTCTAACAAACTTCTGTCAAAAACATTGACATTAATATGGTGGCTGTGTTGTACAAAATAACCATCTAACAAAGCAACTAAGTTGTGAATACGTGTTTGTTCATCTTTTCCAAGTGTTTTTGGTGTAACAGCAAACGTATAAGAAATACCGTCTTCTGCATGTTTATATGGAAATTTGTCAATTGTATTTAAAAAGGAAACATGAATTGGATTTGCTCCAGGTCCAAATGGGGCTCCAGCAGGTCTTCCATCTGGTGTACTTCCAGTTGCTTTTCCATAAACCACATTGGAAGTAATGGTTAAAATAGACATTGTTGGTTTCGAATTTCGATACGTTTTTTGTGTGCGTAATTTTGCCATAAATTTCTTGACAATTTCAACAGCAATGCTGTCAACTCGATCATCATCGTTTCCATATTTTGGAAAATCACCTTCGATTTTATAATCAACAGCCAAACCAGATTCGTCACGAATGACTTTTACTTTGGCATATTTCATAGCTGAGAAGGAATCTGCAACAATTGAAAGTCCAGCAATTCCACAAGCCATCGTACGAAGAATTTCTCTATCATGAAGGGACATTGCTAAGCTTTCATAAGCATATTTGTCATGCATATAATGAATGATATTCAATGCTTCAATGTAAGTTTTGGCAACCCAATCCATCATTTGGTCAAATTTTTGCCAAACTTCATTATAATCTAAATATTCAGAAGTAACAGGCTCAAATTTTGCAGTTACTTGTTTGCCAGAAACTTCATCACGACCGCCATTGATAGCGTATAATAAAGTTTTTGCAAGGTTGGCACGAGCACCAAAAAATTGCATTTGTTTACCAATTCGCATAGCAGAAACGCAACAAGCAATTCCGTAATCATCGCCCCAATATTCACGCATTAAATCATCATTTTCATATTGAATAGAACTTGTGTCAATTGATAATTTTGCGGTGTAATCTTTGAAACCTTGTGGTAAATTGTTTGACCAAAGCACAGTTAAATTTGGCTCTGGTGCAGGACCTAATGTTTCTAAAGTGTGCAATACACGGAAGGAATTTTTTGTAACTAATGTACGACCATCTATTCCTTGACCTGCAATGCTTTCTGTTACCCAAACTGGGTCACCACTAAATAATTCATCGTATTCTGGAGTACGTAAAAAACGAATCATACGTAGTTTCATCACAAAATGATCCATAATTTCTTGAGCTTCTTGCTCTGTGATAACGTTGTTTGCTAAATCTCGTTCAAAATAAATATCTAAGAAAGTAGAAGTACGACCAATGCTCATGGCAGCTCCATTTTGCTCTTTTGTGCTTGCCAAATAAGCAAAATATAGCCATTGAACTGCTTCTTTTGCATTGGCAGCTGGTTTTGAAATGTCGAAACCATATTTTTGAGCCATTACTTTTAATTCTTCTAAAGCTAAAATTTGGTCATGAATTTCTTCACGCTCACGGATGATATCTGTTGTAAAATCACTTGAAGTGGCGTTTTCAAATTCTTGTTTTTTCTCACTAATTAAAGCGTCAACACCATATAAAGCAACACGACGAAAATCACCAATGATACGACCACGACCATAACCATCTGGCAAACCTGTAATTAAATGCGAACTACGAGCTGCACGAATTTCTGGTGTGTAAGCTGTAAAAACACCATCATTGTGAGTGCGACGATAATTATGATAAATATCTTCAATTTTTTCTGAAACTTTTACATTGTATGCTGCGCAAGATTTTTCCACAATTCGAATACCACCATTTGGCATAATAGCACGTTTTAAAGGTTTTTCAGTTTGAAGTCCAACGATTTGCTCTAAATCTTTGTTGATATAGCCAGCGTCATGGCTTGTGATAGTAGAGGCGATATCGTTAGAGATTTCTAAAACACCACCATTTTCTTTTTCTTTTTTATATAAATCCAAAACGGTATCCCATAAAGTGCGTGTTTTTTCAGTTGCGTTTGCAAGGAAAGAAGCATCGCCTTCATAGGGAGTATAATTGGTTTGGATAAAATTTCTTACATTAATTTCATCTGTCCAATCGCCTTCATTAAAATTTTTCCATTGTTCAAATTTCATGTTAAATTTCCTCCTTTTTTTATTTTTTCTTTTTTTCATTTAATTAAACATAAAAATATTATCATAAAATCCAAAATTTTACAAGAAAAATATGTAAAATTTCTGTGAAATCTAAGATTTTCTGCAATGCGTAATTTAGGATGTTGAAATAAAAGTTGGGCTTTATAGTAATATATGTAGAATTTGTGAAAAAGGAGCTTTTATTTTGAAGGGAAAAGGTGTATAACGAGTTATTTTTTTATGCATATTTTTACAATATATGGAAATGATAGCAATGAAGATTCATTTTTGAAAATAGAAAGGATTTGGTGAAATTATGCAGTTAAGTAAAATGAAAAATATTATTGTTTTGAGAGGAATGGCTTCTAATGTTGTAGATGAGGCAATTGTAGTGTTAAAGCCGAATGTGAAATTAAGGCAAAGTGAATATAATACAAAAAGTAAAGCTAAAATGGAAGATATTACGAAAAAAATGGTAGTGAAAAAAGAAGCAGAAAATACAATTAATCAATATGTTACGAAATTAGAAAAAGAGTCCAAAAAAGTGGAAAATGAGAAATTGAAAATGAAATATAAATTTTTGCAAGTATGTAATGGAATTTTGATTTTAACCATTTTGGTGTCTGTTTTATTTATGGTATAAAAAGAATTGGACATAAAAATTTTTTTCAAGAATATATTAGAACTATATAAGAGAGGTGAATATTTTTGGAAAGAATTTTAACAGAACATGAAAAAATGAAAAGAGCAGAACAAATTTATTATAGAAGAAATCATCGTAATATTTCAATTGGACAAAAGGATGAGAAAAAACAAAAAACGTATTTAGGAAGCAAAATATTGCTAGAAATGTTGGTATTATTACTATTAGCGGTTATTGTATTTGCTGTGAAAAATAAGGATTATATATTCACACAGAATTTTTTGAATAGTATTGCTCAATATAATATTAATTTAACAGAAAAATTTCATTCGGTTATGACATTTTTTGAAGAAGAAGAGGGGACAGAAGAAATTTTTGTGAATAAAGAACAATCTAGTAATAGTGAAAATACCACCCAAACGCAAGAACAAAGTCAGGAAAATAAGGCAAATCCGGCAGAAGTCCAAAGTAGTCAAGTGCAACCAGAACAAACGCAAAGTACTGTAACAGATGTAACATCTTTGAAAAATTCGTATGCTTTTGTAAAACCAATTGAAGGAACGATAAGTTCTAGGTTTGGAAGCCGAGAATCACAATATCAAAATGTAACAGGAGAACATAAAGGGATTGATATTGCTGCCCAAAGTGGAACCAAAATAAAAGCAGCAATGACAGGTATTGTAACACAAGTTTCAAGCGAAGGAGATTATGGAAATCATATTCGTGTTACGCAGAATAATGTAACAACTTTGTATGCACATTGTTTGGAAATGTATGTTACAGAAGGACAAGAAATAACGCAAGGACAAGAGATTGCCAGTGTTGGTAGCACAGGCAATAGTACAGGACCACATTTGCATTTTGAGATAAGAATTGATAATCAACCTGTTAATCCAGCAGAAGTGATATTGTTTTAGGAGGCTAGCTTTGAAAATAGAAATTAATTTGAAAATTATTTTGCTTGGAATTTTGTTTTTTGTTTTGCATCAAATTGATATTTATGTGTTATTTATTATTTTTATTTTATTGCATGAAATGGCACATTTGGTGGTCGGAATGCTGGTTCGGATTGCGCCCTAAGGTTTTGAGCATTCATCCACTAGGTGTTTCAGTAGAATTTTATATGTATAAAACTAGAAAAAGTAGAAAAAAAGTTGTTACTTATTTGGCAGGACCACTTATGAATTTAGGTTTAGCTTTGGTTTGTATGACGCTTCCAGTAAATGAAATAGTGAAAATGAAAATCATTTATACTAATTTATTATTGGCAATTTTTAATTTATTGCCAATGATTCCATTAGATGGCGGAAAAATTTTAAAAGAAATATTGCAAAAAAGTATTGGCAATAAAAAAGCAACTATTTTTATGAATCAATTGACACAAGCCATTTTGGTTATGATTACGATTTTTTATAGTATTGTAATATTACAAATTAAAAATTTTGCCATATTTTTACTAATTTTATATTTATGGTATTTGAAATATTTAGAAGATAGGAAAATAAAAACGATGATGAGAGCTTATGAAGTGATTGAAAGAGCCTAAAAAAATTTATGTAAGTATTTGCAAAAAATACTTGCATTTTTTTTTATTTGTGATACAATAAAGACGAAAATATGTTTGAGCAATTTGAAAATGGAGGAAAATATGTTTGCTTATATAAAAGGAAATTTAGTTGAAAAATTAAATCATTATGTTGTTATTGAAACAATGGGAATTGGTTATAAAATTTTTATGTCAGAAACAGCGATTTCAAAAATTGGAGAAATCGGAGAAAATGTCAAAATACATACGCATTATCATGTCAGAGAAGATGAGATTAGTTTATATGGATTTTTAAGCAATGAAGAATTAAAAATGTTTGAATTGTTATTATCAGTAAGTGGAATTGGGGCTAAATCTGCTCTTGTTATGCTTTCCCATATGAGTCCATCAGAATTTGCCATGAGTGTGATTACGAATAATCTGTCTAAACTTACTAAAATTCCGGGAATTGGGCCTAAATCTGCGCAACGCATTGTTTTGGAATTAAAAGATAAATTAAAAACAGAGCAAGTAAGTTCCAAAACAGAAGAATTACAAGCAAGTGGGGAAACAGATGAAAATACCAATGAAGCAATTATGGCATTACAAATTTTAGGATATCACAAAAAAGAAATTGAAAAAGCTTTACAAAAATTTGACTATCAAGCCATGTCAATTGAAGATATTATCCGAAATGGTTTGAAATATTTGGGAAAATAGAAAGACCAACTATAAAAAGTCAAGCAAAATTTGAAAACAATTTAGAAAATTT